>CAYWBK010000197.1:0-11041 GCA_964455745.1 uncultured Armatimonadia bacterium | reverse complement strand
ACGGATAACGACCGTGCATCCGAGGTGGTCTGTTCAGCCACTGTCAAGCTACCCATACACATTGAGGAAGAGCTCTTTCGGGAAGGTTTCGCCCGAAACATGTCGAATACCTGACCATTCGGTAAACGGAGAATGCTCGGCAATGGTTGGCCCATCTTCATTCGAGGCGGACAGAGACATCACGTCCGGCGATCACCTGTGCGCCTTATATGACACTGAATTGGAGCACCGGGCCCTCATCACCCCATACATTCGGGGCGGGCTGGATGCAGGCCAGCGGGTGCTCTACATTTTCGACGATCACACCCCGGAGACCATTGGCGGTTATCTTCGCGACGACGGGGTTGATGTCGACGCGTGTGTGGCCAAAGGCGGCCTCATTTTCCGCAGCGCGGTGGACGTGTTCCTCGCGGACGGCGAGTTTGATTCCGGCGCGGCCATGAGCTTCATCCGCGCGGAGGCCAGCCGTGCTGCCGCTGACGGCTACTCCGCCCTGCGGGTTACCGAGGAGATGACGTGGATCCTGCGCCTGCCGCCCGGATCGAGCGAGGTGCTCGAGTACGGCTCGGCTTTGAACCGCTTTGTGCCCAACGTCAACCTGATGGTGTTGTGTCAGTACCCTCGCGAACGCTTCGAGGCCAGCCGACTGCTTAACGTACTCACCCGGCATCCCGCAGTCATCGTAGGAGACGAGGTCTACGATAACTTCTACTATGTCCCGGCTTTTGGAACGGAAGGGCAGGGCCCGGCGGACACATTGAGAAGCTGGTTCGCCAACCTCGCCGAGCGCAAGCGCGCGGACGCCCAGTTCCGGCAGGAGCACCGCTTCATCGAGGCGGTGCTCGACACCATCGGGGCCCTGGTCATCGTGCTCGGCATCGACGGCCGGATACGTCGGTTCAACCGCTTCTGCGAGCAAGCCACCGGGTGGACCTTCGGCGAGGTGAGAAACCGGGTCTTTTGGGACTTCCTGGTGCCCGAAGATGAGCGAGAAGGCGTCCGCCGCGCATTCGCCGACTTGCGCGCAGGCCACTTCCCCAGCCATTACGAGAATCACTGGGTCAGGCGGAATGGCGAGAAGCTACTGGTCCAGTGGTCCAACACTGCCATCGTGGACGATAACGGCGCCGTGGAGTACATCGTCGGCACCGGCATCGACGTCTCCGATCAGCGGTGGGCGGAAGAGCAGTTGGCCCGGCGGGATCAGTCCCCGCAATGATCCGGGGCCGGCCTCATCGTAGCGGCAGCACCTCGATTCCGTCGCGCTTCAGCCGGAATCTCAGCGCCCGCACAGCGCTGCCCTCGCCCTCCTCGTAGTAGACCGCCAGCACGGTCCCGTCCTTCAACTCCACGGTTGCCGGATACGCCCCGATGACGTGATCGATGACATACGGCCCCTCCCAGGTGCGGCCTTCGTCGCGGCTCACGTGCAGCGCTGTCTCGGGGAGGCGGTGCGCCATCAGGATCTCGCCCGTCTTCAGGCGGTTCAGGTGCGGCGCGTGGGCGGGGAACCCGATGTCCTTCACCGCAGACCAGGTGAGACCCTCATCCGGGCTGGTCGCGTAGTGCATGTGGACGCGGCTGCTGCGTAGCGCCGCGAACAATGTGCCGTCCTTGAGGCGGATGACATCCGTCTCCGCATCCAGCGGAAGCCCCGCGCCCTCGCCGATGGGGATCGGCGCGCTCCACGTCTTGCCCCGGTCGGTGGAGCGGATCACCCCGCCCCAGGCATCACTGCCCCGTTCCCGGTAGACCCCGAGGATCAGCGTCCCGTCCGGCATCTCGCGCACCGGAGCCGAGCAGGCCCAGTTGGTGTCCGTGACGGTCTGCGCGGTTGTCTCCCACGTCTCGCCGCCGTCGTGCGAGCGCGCAATCTGACAGCCGATCATCCGGTACGCCGCATTCTCCGCCCGTGCCAGCGAGAAGAAGCTGCAGATCAGCGTTCCGTCGCTGAGTTGGGCGATGTGCGGGTCGCGGTTGTCGTTCTCGTCATCATACAGAATGCGCGGCTCCGACCAGGTCCGGCCCTCGTCGTGCGACCGCACCATGCAGATGCGCCCCCCTCTGGGCCACTCGGGTGTCGGCAGGGAGATATGCCCGTACCCGGCGTAGAAGACGGCCAGGATGTCGCCGTTTCTCAGGCGGCAGGCGTCCGGGAACGCCTGGTACGATCCCGATACCGGCGATGGGCCGGTCCCGCGCGAGATGACCTTGTAGGGAAGCGCCTCTTCATGTAGGGAATCGCTCATCTGCGTCGTCTCTCCCTCGACCTTCAGATTGCGGAACTCCGCCGCGCCCTGGCTGGTCCCCAGGCCCACGCGGCCTGCCGCGATGGCGGCATCCTCCGCCCTCATCGCCTCGATCCCGTCGATTGCCACGGTGAACTGCTTGCCCTTTGCCTCAATCCGCGCGGTATGCCAGACGCTGTCGCGCAGGTCGACACGCTTGCGGGCGATCTCGATCCAGGTGTTGTCGGGTGTGGAGCGGGTGAAGATGACCTGCCGGTACTTCGAGTCGAGATGCAGCCAGTAGTAGCTGAGGGTCCCGGTCGCGCGGAAGATGATCGCCGCCGCGCGCACACCGTTGCCCTCGGGCTGGATGCGGAAATCGACCGTCAGGGTGAAGTCCGAGAACGCAGGCTCCCTCAGGATCGCGGCGGAGCCTCGCGATGCGTCGCGCTGGGTGAGGGCGCCGTGGCTGAGTCGCCAGTCGCCCTCGACGAACCGCCACGATGCTGCATCTTCGTGAAGGAAGGCCGGCGCGATGCTGGCCGCGTGGCTTACGGCGGCTGCCAGGGCGAGGAAGACTGCAATCGTCGCCGGTCTGCGGGGGTGGAGAGTGGACCTCATGGTGCGACCCCTTTCTCCGCACCGGCCCCATGACCTCCCGGAACAAGGGATCGTCGGGCGAGGCGTCGAATTCCTAAAACTCGATTCGCATTCAGTACGCGCAGGACCATGGGAGGGATGGGCGTCTCAGACCACGAAGACCCGAAGACACAAAACGACAACACAGACCCCGACCGAAGCGGTTTGGCCGTTTAGTGTTCGTGTGTCCTTGTGGTCCATCTCTCCTTCTGTTTCGCTACGCCCGACTGGGGCAGATAGACGTTGCCGGCAGATACGCAGGCATAAGGAGCCGCCTCGATGCGCACTCGCAAAGCGCTGCTATCGTTCGCCCTTCTGGCCTTTGCCGTCGCTTCCGCCCACGCACAAACTCCCGGCGCGGCGACCTTCACCACCGCCCTCGCTACGGTCGGCCCGCCGAATTACCAGACTACGAACGTCCCCGGCCATGAGGGACACCAGCATCTCACGCGCCTGGGCACCCTCGATCTCGGCCCGGTGGCGTATACCGTCTCATACTGCGCCTGCGTGGACAAAGCGCACGCCCCGAAGGTCGCGCCGCTCGAAGGCTACATCGGGATGCCCGGCCCGCACGCGGACAACTGGTACCACAGCGGCTTCTTTTTTATCATCCTCAACGGGCAGGATATTGGGACGACGCCGATCAGCACGATGGCCGCATCGGAGAGCGGCTCGCGGGCAATCGTGGACATGGTCTGGCACCACGAGATCTCCGATGTCCGCGTGCGGTTCGTGGGGCTCCCGGGCGAGGATCGGCTGTACTGCGAGGTGACCCTCGAACCGAAGCAGGAGATCAAGTCTCTGGAGATTCGGCTGAACTGCTACCCCAGTTTCTTCACCGCCGCCTATGGCCGCATCGGCGCCCGGCGCATCAAGACGCCCTCGACTCTCATCGTCGAGGGGAAGCAGGCGACCCTCCCTGCGGCCCAGGCTTGGTGGGCCTGCTACTACGATGAGGTCTTCGACATCGCCAACCACGAGGGCGACGGCCCGTGCGCGATGGCTTTCGTGCCGGACGACGCCGACAAGGTCACACTCACTGCCGGCGACTATGCCTGTCCCTCCTCGATCACCTTCAAGCCGACCGCGCGCAAGCTGCGGTTCGCTTTCTGGGATTTCGTCAATCGGACGAACGCCGACGTGCTGGCGACGATGCCGAAAGCCGCCGAGCAGGCCCGCGCGACTCTCGCAACCGCCGACTTCACCCCGGCGGGGATACGCGGTTTCGATAGCGCGAAGTCACTGGCGGACCTGGAGAGCCTGCTGAAGAAGCCCCGCGTGCGCGAGCTTCTCGGCGCAAAGGCGGCTGAGGTTGACAAGTGGATCGCCGACTCCCGACCGCTCCTGGAGAACCCCGGCGAGCAGCAGAGCATCCGGGGGCAGGAGAAGATGGCAGCGGTGATGGACGCCTACCAAGGCTTCATCTGGGATGCGAAACTGGCGGAGTTGTTCGACTTCTGAGGAGGGTTCCAGGCATGGATACCGCGAGCGGCCCTGTGGCTATCGATGTGGGCGTACGCAAGCTCACGCCGTCCGAACTCAGTGCAATCCTGAGCGAACTCAAACGAAGACTGTCGGCTTTTTACGGGGATCGCTTGGTGAGGATTATTCTCTACGGCTCTCAGGCACGGGGAGATGCAGAGGCTGGATCGGACATCGACGTGCTTGTCGTACTGAAGGGCCCCGTGCAACCCATCGATGAGATCGAGCGCACGACCGCTGCCGTGGGCGAGCTGTCGCTAGACCGCAACGTAGCCATTGCCTGCCTGTTTCGTGATGAGGGCTGGTACGAGCATGACGGTGGTCCTCTGTTCATCAACGTTCGCCGAGAGGGAGTGACGATGTGAACGAGCGCCAGCGCGATCTTCTCGCCAAAGCAGCGGGTAGCCTGGACGCCGCCCGCGGCCTCGTCTCTCTCGGGCACTTCGGTTACGCTGCCGCCCGGGCGTACTATTCGATGTTCTATGCGTCCGAGGCTTTGCTTTTGGGGGAAGGGCTGGCGTTCTCCAAGCACTCCGCCGTGGTGTCGGCGATAGGGGCGCACTTCGTCAAGTCCGGTCGAGTCCCCGCACGCTTCCACCGCGAGTTGCTGCAAGCGATGGACGTCCGACACGAGGCGGATTACGAGCCGCGTGACTTCATCAACCGAGAACAGGCTGAGGCTCGGATCGCCAGTGCAGCAGAGTTCATCGAGTTCGTCCAACACATGCTCGCGAGCGCGCCAAGCGACGCACCGGAGGGAGCTCCCCAGACATGAAACTCAATCTTCTCATCGCTTTCCTACTGGCCTTCCTCACCCCCCTCGCCGCCTTCTCCGCCGTCGATGAGCTGGAGGAGGACCACCAGCTCTCGATGGACCTCGTCACCCCGCACACCCAGTGGGCGAAGCCTTATGCGCTTGGCACGACGCGGGTGTTGTATTTCGGGTGGGGCAGAGGCACCGAGGCCCGCGAGATCATCGAGCTGATGCAACGCTTCGACATCCAGGCCGACGCCGTCTTCTGGCAGCAGCTTTGCGACAGCCCCGACTGCGGCTGGCATGGCGGCGCGGCGGGCGTCCGGCGAATGCTGCGGCTCCTCGAGAAGCCCTACGATTGTTACATTTTCAACGGCATCGAGATCACGAAACTCCCGCCGGAGGCACAGTACAAGGTGCTCAAGCCCGTCACCGATGGGGCGGGCCTCGTGGTGATGGGGTTCGACGACCCGCGCGTGCTCAAGCCGGAGCGGCAAATGAAAGAACTGCCGGGCTTCCTCGCCGCCGACTTCGCCGGTCTGCCGATGACCAAGGACACGCAAAGCATCCTCGCCGGGCAGCCTGGCTCCCCGCCGGAGTTCAACAGCCTCGCGGCGCAGGCGTTCGCGGTGAAGAACGGCCGCGGCATCCGTCTCCCGGCGCGGCCGGATATCGAGTACAAGGTCGGCTGGGATACCGAGTACGAGTATTGGCAGGAGCGCCTCGGGCGCGCTGTGTTATGGGCGGCGGGGAAGACACCGAAGGTGGAGCTGAACCTGCGCATCCCGTCAGGGATTGCGCGCCTCAGCCTCCCGCGCAATGCGATCCGCGTGGACTGGCACAGCGCCGGCATCGCCGGAACTTTCGACATTCAGGTGCAGCTTCGCCGCCAGGACGGCGTCATCACCCCGCTTGTCCTGGACACGGGGCGGCCGGCCGCCGGCGGGCGGATCGACCTGGAGTTGCCGCTCATGCGTGCGGACGACTACCACGTGGATGCCGTCGCCCGGCACGATGGCCGCGTGGTCGCCTGGACGACGCAGCCCTTCCGGGTAACATCGGAGAGCGGAATCAGTGGGGTGTTGGGGGGAGGACATGACGGACGCGGCTGGTGCGAGGTCGGCGAGCAGTTCGGCGTGATACCTGCCGGGGCGCTTATGCGGGCGGACCACCAATACGTCATCCAGGCGCGGCTTGTAGACCCTGAGGGGCGCATCCTCGTGCAGCAGGAGGTGGACGGCAAGGACTTTGGGCCATTCCAGTTCCGTGCCGAACCGTGGATGCCCATGCTCTTGCGGGCTGAGGTGTCGCTTCTGGAGGATGGCGAAGAGTGCTCCAGCACCTACGGATACTTCCGCATCACCCACCGCAACCGGGGCCGGTGGAACTTCGTGGTCTGGGATTCCCCGACCGGCGCGCCGGCGCCATACTTGGAGAAAGCCCTCGCCGACCTGGGCTGTAGCGCGCATCTGCAGGGCGGGCCGCCAAGATTGGCGTGGGCGGCGAACGGCATGGCGCAGGTGCCCTATACAACCAGGCTCCTCGACGAACACAATGCCCAGGGCATCACCCAGCCTTTCTGCTGGAACGACCAGGCAGCCGTGCAGAAGACCGTAGCCGACCTCGCTCGCGCCTACGAGCCCACGCGCCAGCACGGGTGCTTCGTCTACTCCCTCGGCGATGAGGGCGTGACCCGTGGTTCGTGCCTGTCGCCGCAGTGCCTGGAGGCCTACCAGGGCTATCTGAAGCAGGAGTATGGCGACATCGCGGCCCTCAACGCCGAGTGGGGCACGAATTTCGGCAGTTTCGCCCAGGTGGCGCTCTCGAAGCCCGACGACAACAATGAACAGCAGGCCCTGCGCGACAGGAACTACCCGCGCTGGTTCGACCGCCAGGCCTTCCAGTGTTGGAATCTCGTGCAATATTGCGGCAAGTACAAGGACGCTTTCGCGGCGATGGACCCGGAAGCCAAGACGGGCTTCGAAGGCACCGGCACGCTCGCCGATGGCGATGACTTCGATCTCATCGTTCGCAACAACACCTTCTGGTCGCCGTATCCGGGCGCGGGCGACGAGATCATCCGCTCGATCGCGCCGCGCGACTTCCCCCGCGCGAACTGGATGGGCTACACGCGGGACGCCGACTCACTGCTGAGCAAGTTCTGGCGCATGGTGACGCGGGGCATGGACGGCGTGTGGTGGTGGCGATGGGATTCCGCGCCGCCCTTCCGGGGGCTTCTCGCCCCCTACGGCGGCCCCTACGCGGCGGTGAGGGACATCGCGGCCGATACCCGCCGCATTCGCGAGGGCCTGGGCACGCTTCTTATCCGCTCGCAGATGCAGGAGGACGGGATCGCGCTCCTGTACTCGCACCCCTCGGCCTACGCGGCCAAGGTGGAAGCGGGGCCGACATACGGCACCTACGAGGGCGCGCACGTAGCCTGGCACGACCTCATCCGCGGTGTCGGGCTGCAGTTCGGTTACGTGACCGACCGCCAGATGCGCCTCGGCGAGTTCGACCCGAAGCGCTGGAAGGTTCTCATCCTGCCGCAGGCTGAGGCCATCGGCCCGCAGGAGGCGAAAGTCATCCGCGACTTCGCCGAGCAGGGCGGCACTGTGATCGCCGATGTGCGTCCGGGCCTCTACGACGGGCACTGCAAGCCGCTCGCCACCGGCGCGCTCGACGATCTCTTCGGCGTGAAGCAGGCGGGCGACAAGCCTTCCGTTGTGGCGGATGTCGTCGGGCTGAACGTGACGTTGAAGAAGCTGCAGGCCAACCCGGCGGTGGCCCTCACCGACGGGAAGTCCCTCGCGAAGAGCGGCGACATTCCGCTGCACATCGTTCACCAAGGCGGCAAGGGCCAGGCGATCTTGCTGAACGCCTCGATGTCCAGCTTCCCGCGACTGGCCGCCTCCGACACGCCCGACGCAGTGCGCACGATGGCCGCGAGCTTGCTAGCCTCAGGCGGCGCGAAGCCGCCCCTCGACCTCGTGTCCGTCGCCGGCAATCCGGTGAAGGGCTGCGAGATCACCCGTTGGATCAACGGCGACCTGGAGATTGTGTCGCTGTTCCGCGAGAGTGGCCAGCGCGAGGGCGCGGTCATCAAGCTGCCCGCTTCCCGCCATGTCTACGACTTGCGCGCCGGGAAGTACCTCGGCGAGGTGACGCAGTTCCCGGTGACGATCGTTCCCTGCCGGGCGACCTTCCTGGTGCTCTCGCCGAGGGCCATCGCCGCGCCGCAGGTGTCGCTGCCCGCGCCGTCTGCAAAGCCGGGGCAGACCGTCGTCGCGAAGCTCTCGGTCCCGCAAGCCGCTGGCGAACACGCCCTGCGCATCCGCGTCCTCGGACCGGACGGCAGGCCGATGGAGGCCTTCGATCAGACAGTCATCGTGGGGAAACAGGGAGCGGAGTGCACGCTGCCGATAGCCTTCAACGACCCCACCGGAGTCTGGACGGTGCAAGCGCGCGACATCTACAGCGACCGAGTGGGGGAGGCGAAGCTGGCGGTGAAGTAACGCCCGCCATGTAGGGACGCGATAGGGACATCACCCTCGAAATCATGTGGCTGCGCGATTTATCGCGCCCAGTGCGGGCCGAGTTGTCCGCCGCCCATCGCGTGATCGATGGCAAGCAAGCATCTCGTCGAAGTAGAAACGTCAGAGTTACATGACGTGATCCGCGCGATAAATCGCGCTGCCACATGGTTTGAAAGGGGAACCAGCGCGGAGCATGGACAAATCGTGCCCCTACATGGTTCCGTCGAGCTCTCAGGCCGCTTGCCTTCTACCCTCGCCCCCGGTACTGCAGCGCCCCGATGTCCGGCGCGACTCCCAGCGGGATCAGGTTCCCCTCGAAGTCCGTGCGCAGGCCTACGCTCCACCCGGCTCTGATGCACGGCGAACCCTTCAATAGATGGAAGTCGTGCCCGACGAGGCTCTTGAACCGCGGGTCCGCCACAATGGAATGCGGCTCCTTGCCCTGCTCCTCCCGGTATTGCGCGAACTGGGCCATCGTGTAAGACCTCCCGCACACCGCCAGCATGACGCCCGTCTTCTGATACCAGAGGTTGTAATCGATCCGCAGGCGGGCGATGGCCTCGCGCGACCACGTCGGCGCGTAGAATGCATTCGTCGCCGCTTCGTAGAAGATGTTGTCCGCGATGGTGATGTCTCGCGCTCGGGCATCGCTCGTGTAGAAGCACAGGTGGCGGCCGCTGGGGTCGGGCCGCTGAGCGTGGCTCCAGCCGTGCCCGGCGTTCACGCAGGTGTTGCTGATGAACTGGATGTTGTGCGTCTCGGAGGCCCCGGGGCGGTTCCAATACTCGAAGGAGTATTCGCTGTTCCAGATGAGGTTGTTGCGGTAGGTGATGTTGTACTCGCGAGCCACTCCGCCCATATTCTGGTTCGTCAGCGCCGCGTCGTAAATCTCCCACAGCCGGCAGCGTTCCACGAGGTTGTCGTGGGCGCTTCCCCAAAACTCGATCCCGTTCCCGAACCGCACCCTCTGCCCGTCGCCGTTCTGGTCCGCCCCGCCGATGTAGGCGATGTCGCAGCCGCGGACCGTGATATGCTGCGTGCCGCCGCCGCCGATCCCGTGCGCGGCCCCGTACTTCAGCGTCAAGTTCTCGTAGGTTACGTGCGCAACGCCACTCTCGTCTATGATGTGGCGGGCCAGTGCGCACTCGATCCTATTATGAAGATTCGCCGGGTTCTTCTCAGAACATAGGTAGAGCTTGCGCTCGCCTGCGTCATACCAAAACTGTCCCGGAACCTTCAGATCGGCCCTCGTCCACACCTTGACCCCGCATGAATCCTCCTTATCGAAGATAATGTTGCCCACGTCCACCGGCAGCACACCATCGGCGGGCACTTCGCTGTCCGGGCACTCGGCGAAGATGAAGCGGTCGATCTCCAGGGACGCGCCGGCGGGCAGGATGCCGCCCAGGTAGAGCGTCAAGCGAGCGTTATCGGTCGTCGTGTTGGCTCGGTAGTATTGGCTGAGGATCGCCCAATCGTTACCGACAGAGCGGCTGCGCAGCGCAGGACCCGACGAGTACGGCGTCCACGGGGCATCCGGGCACATGAGACTGGGCATCGTGAGGGCAAAGGGCTGGGAGGCGCGGGCGCGGATGAGCAGACGGTAGCTTTGCCCCTGCTGCAGGCGCAGGCCGACCGTGCTGAGCTGGATGTCGGAGAGGGCGTGACCGGAATCGGCGCACTCCACGCGGAAGGCCGCGGGCGACGCCGCATCGGGCACCGGATTGCCGCTGGCCTTGGCGCCGTTCTCGCTGTATACCGACCAGCGCATGGCCTGCTCCGCCGCATCGGCAGGGGGCAGGCTCGCGGGCTTCTCCGGCGAAACGCCCCCGGTCGACCACACCGATTCGCCCTCGTCGCGCCAGTCGTCCGCTGAGTTGCGGGAGACCGAGCCCAGCAGCACCGGCTTGGGCCCGTCGCCGTATGCGCCATAGGTGACCGGCCTGCCGAGGGCGCCGCTGCGGGGCCGAAGCGACCCGCGCCAGGTGTCGCCGCGCCGGAACAGCACCTTGTCGCCCGGCAAGAGCTTCGCGATGTTCACACGCTCCAGGGTCTTCCAGGCTCGGTCGGGCGAAGAGCCGTTATCGGCGTCCGAACCGGCGGAGGCGACGTAGTAGACGGTGGCATGCGCTGTCGTCGGTAATAGGACGCCGAGCAGCGGGATCAGAGCGTAGAACCATGATGCGCGATGTGCCGCGCGGAAAGCTGTGGTCTGCATGATGGACTGCCCTCAGTGGTATGTGCGGCTGCCGAAAGGTTCCCCCGAGCCGCACACAGGTAAAGTAAACAGCATTTCCGCGCCTCGGTCGCGGCGACCTTCACCGGAAGGCCTTGCTGCAATGTGTGTGGGGTGCGTCTTTCAATTGTAGGTAGTATTACCATGCCGGTTGTGCGGCCTTGTT
>CAYWBK010000196.1:0-11050 GCA_964455745.1 uncultured Armatimonadia bacterium | reverse complement strand
GCTCTCGTAGTCCGGCCCCTCCTTGGACGGCGTCTGGCCTTAACTTAGCGCCTATACCCCCGGCCCCTCTCCACTCGTGGAGAGGGGAGACGACAACGGCAGCGTTAGGTCAGCCCCTTTCTTGCATCGTGTGGCCGCGCCATTATGCTCTTTATCAACCTGAATCGGTAAACACGTCGCCCCAAAGATCAAGGTGGCCGCGCGATTCATCGCGCCCGATTCGGTCGCCGTGTTTGGGATCAGTGCAGACTACGAACGGGATGGGCGCGATAAATCGCGCGGCCACCTTGATTCTGAGGAATTGGCCTCGGCCGCGTCCTCCTGCCGATTCAGGTCGACGAAGAGCATCGTGGCGCGGAACGCACGGTGAACGCGTCCACAAGGCAATTGCAGGCGATGCGTCAGCCTCTGCAGTTGCCGTTTACGATTGACATGTATCACAAACAAATTCGCGCGGTTGTCTTCGATTTCGACAGCACCCTCGCCGAGACGCACATCGACTTCGGCGAGATGCGCCGGCGTATCGTCGAGCATCTGCGGAACTGGGGGCTGTGGGAGGATGCTTACGGCGAAGGCCGGTGGGTGCTGGAACTGATCGAGCTTGGCGCGGCGAAGTTGGCTGATGAGTCGGCGCGGCGGCAGTTCCTCGAAGAGGCGGAGCAGCATCTGCAGGATGTGGAGATCGAGGGCTGCGCGGATGCCGACTTGTATCCGGGGACGGTCGCGGCGCTGGCGAGGCTTCGGGCGCAGGGAATCGGCATCGGGATCGTCACTCGCAATTGCCGCCGATGCGTGACGCCCGTGCTGGAACATCACGCGGCGCCCCATGATGTGCTAATGACGCGCGAAGACGTCGAGCGCGTGAAGCCCGATCCATTGCATCTTCTGTCGGCGTTGCAGGTGCTGGGGGTCGAGCCGGGGCACGCGCTGATGGTTGGAGACCACCCGAGCGATGTGGAATGCGGGGTCGCAGCGGGCGCGATGACGGCGGGTGTGCTGACCGGCAAGTCAACGCAGGAGCAGTTCGAGGCCAGCGGGGCTGATGTGGTCTGTGCGGATGTGGGGGAAGTGGTGGAGTGGGTGATGGGGGGAGGCGATGAACGAAACGGCTGACCACAGAGACACAGAGGGCACAGGGGACGGCAAAGGCAACAGCACGGATGTGCTGCCGGTCGGCAAACTGGATATGCCGTTTCTGGCGCGGCTTCTGGGCGATATTGCAGCGAGCGATCCGAGCGTGGTGGTGGGGCCGGGCATCGGGCGAGATGTTGCGGTACTGGATGCAGGCGGCGAGTGTCATCTGCTGGCCAAGAGCGACCCGGTCACCTTCGCCACCGACGCCATCGGCTACTATGCCGTGGCGGTGAACGCGAACGACATTGCAACCGCCGGCGGAGTGCCCAGGTGGTTTCTCGCCACGGTTCTGCTCCCCGAGGGGCGCACGGACGAGGCGATGGTGGAAGGCATCTTCCGCCAGATCAGAGCGGCCTGCGAGGACAGCGGCATCACCTTGGTCGGCGGGCACACGGAGGTCACCCTCGGGCTGGAGCGGCCGATCATCTCGGGGCACATGCTCGGCCTTGTCCCGCACGGGAAGGCGATCACCAGCGCCGGAGCGAGGCCGGGGGACGCAGTCCTACTGACGAAGGGCATCGCGGTCGAGGGTACGGCGATCATCGCCCGCGAGCGGCAAGGCGACCTGCTGGCCGCGGGGTTCGAAGAGGACTGGCTGCAAGCGGCGCAGAGGCTGCTGTTCGCACCGGGTATCTCGGTCTTACCCGAGGCGCGGGCGGTTGTCGCGGCGGTGAACGTGCACGCGATGCACGACCCGACCGAGGGCGGGATCGCCACCGGGCTTTGGGAAATGGCCGTTGCGAGCGGGGTGGCGATTTCGGTCGCTCTCGGCAATGTGCCGATCCTGTCGGAGTGCAGGCGGCTTTGCACGCACTTTGGGATCGAGCCGTTGGGGCTGATCGCCTCGGGATCGCTGCTGATTGCGGTGGCGGAGGGAGACGCAGCGGAGGCCATCGCGGCGTGTGAGAGAGCGGGCGTGACTTGCGCGCGAATTGGGACAATCTGCGAAGGCGCGCCGAGTGTCTATGCGCAGGAAACGGGGGAGCAGTTGCCGCGCTACGACCAGGATGAGGTCACGCGGGTGTTGTAGGGAGCAGTGACGCGATGTCGACGAACACGTTGCTGACGGACATTCCCGATGCGAGCGGCCCGGTTGAGGAGCTTGCCAACCGGACAGAGGCGTTCGAGGCCTACGTGCGTTCCTCGGCTACCTCGCCCCTGTTCCTGCGTGGCGACGCGCTGCACGTGCTGCGGGCGCTCCCCAGTGATTCAGTGGACTGCTGCATGACCAGCCCGCCGTACTGGGGGCACCGTGCGTACTCCGGCGGGGGAATCGGTCTCGAGGGCAACTACCGCGATTACATCGCCAGCTTGGGCGCTGTCTTCGCGGAAGTGCGTCGTGTGCTCAAGTCCACAGGTTCGTTCTGGCTCAATATCGGCGATGCCTATTCCGGCAAGTGCTTGCTCGGTCTCCCCTGGCGCGTGGCCTTCGAACTCACCGACCGTCAAGGCTGGGTGTTGCGCAACAGCATCGTCTGGAACAAGGTGAAGGGTAGCCCGGACAACTCGCTTGACAAGTTGCGGAACGTCCACGAGATGGTGTTCCATTTCGTCAAGCAGCCTCACGGCTACTACTATGACGTGGACGCCATCCGCTCCAAGCCCGGCTCCGCGAAGGTGGTCAATGGCGCCATCGTCACTGCGTCGGGGGTGCGCGGCGTTCGCTACCAACGCCAGATAGAACTCGCAACTGAACTGAGCGACACCGAAAAGCGCAACGCTCTGGAGGCGCTCAACGGAACGCTGGCCGAGGTCCAGGCGGGTAGGATATCGGACTTCCGCATGATTATCCGCGGGCACCAGCGGACGACTCACTCGGACTCGGCGAGGGTGTCCGGCCGGGCGCGCGAGCTTCAGGAAAGGGGTTTCTACTTCCTTAGGTATCACCCTGACGGTGCCAAGCCGGGCGATGTATGGGACATCCTGCCCGAAGACACCCAGAAGCGCGATGGGCATTTCGCACCGTTTCCTGCGGACCTGTGCCGCTTGCCGATCATTGCTACGTGCCCTGCTCAAGGCATCGTCCTGGACCCCTTTTGCGGGACTGGGACAACCATGTTCGTCGCTTTCACGCTTGAGCGCAAGTCGGTCGGAATCGACATCTCAGAGGAGTACGTCAAGGCTGCGGCGGAAAGATGCAGGCGGCTGCTATGACGAGCAAGGTTCGCGAGCTGTTCGGGCGCGCTACAGATGACAACACGGTTGACTGGAAGAAGGTCGTGCGTAGCCAGCATTGCCTGCTACTCGGCCGCAAGTGCCGAAAGACGCGAAAGAGTGCGCCCAATGTCGCGATCGGGACGTGCACGGTTCGCTACGGCGCCGCCGCCCAGGACGTGATCATCTGTCCGCTCCGCTTGCTGGAGCGACGTCAGGTCTTCACTGATTGTCTGCATCTGCTGACCTTGCACACTCCCGGCAATGAGCTTCACGTGGTCCAGGAGCTGACGGTGCCAGGCGGGAGCGTTGACTACTGCCTTGTCTCGGTGCGTGGAGGCAAGGCTGTGGACTTCGTGGGCATTGAGCTGCAGTCGCTCGACACTACTGGAACCGTCTGGCCTGAGCGACAGGGTTTCCTGCGGGGTTGTGGTCTCCGCGTTCAGGAGGCCGAAGCCGACGCCAGGGCGTTCGGCATGAACTGGAAGATGACAGCGAAGACCACACTCGTCCAACTGCATCACAAGATCGGCACCTTTGAGAGCGTTGGCAGGCACCTTGTCCTCGTGATTCAGGACTGCCTTCTGGATTACATGCGACGCCAGTTCCAGTTCGATCACCTCGACCAAGCCCGTGTCGGTGACCCCATGCACTTGCACTCGTACAGCTTGGTGGCCGACGGGCCCGAACTCCGTTTGGCACTTGCTGAAAGGCTGAGCACTGACACGAATGGCATCGCCCGGTGTCTCGGCCTGCAGGCGACGACGCGGGTCGACGTGCAGGCGATCTTGGATCAGCTTCAGTCGAAGTTGTCGCGTGACACATTGCTTGCGGTCGGATGAGGGCCAGACCATTGTCCTCTGCCGTCCCATCTTCTGTCTTCTGCCGTTTGCCGCTCAACTCAACCACCCGAAAGGGTTGTTCGCATGGATTACAAGGCTACACTCAACCTGTTGAAGACCGCCTTCCCGATGAAGGCCAACCTGCCCGAGCGCGAGCCGGAGACGCTGGCGTGGTGGGACGAGATCGACATCTACCGCCTGGTGCGCGAGAACCGCGCCGGTGCGCCCAAGTACGTGTTGCACGATGGGCCGCCGTATGCGAACGGCAACATTCATCTCGGCCAGGCGCTGAACAAGATCCTCAAGGACGTCGCGATCAAGTTCCGGACGATGCGCGGCTACGACTGCCCGTACATCCCCGGCTGGGACACGCAAGGGCTGCCGACCGAGCAGAGCGTGCAGAAAGAGTACGGGATCAATCGGCATTCGGTGACGCCGCTGGAATGGCGCGGGAAGTGTCGCGATCTTGCGATGCGGTACGTCAACCTGCAGCGCGAGCAGTTCCGGCGGCTGGGGGTGCGCGGCGACTGGTGCAACCCTTACCTGACGCTGTCGCCCGAATATCAGGCCCGGCAGATCGACGCTTTCGCGAAGATCGCGCTGCGAGGTCTCGTCTACCGGCGGCTGCGGCCCGTGTACTGGTGCTATCACTGTGAGACCGCGCTCGCGGAAGATGAGATCGAGTACGCGACCAAGACCTCGCCTTCGATCTACGTGGCCTTCGAGCTGCGCGACGCGCAGGCCGCCTTCCCGGAATTGCCCGCTGAGGCGAAGGCGAGCGTCATCATCTGGACGACGACACCGTGGACGATCCCCGGCAATACCGGGATCGCGCTCTCGGCGGATGACAACTATGTGCTGTTCCGCGCCGGGGACGCCTACTACTTCGTCGCCGAGCCGCTGCTGGGGGCGACTGCGAAGGCCGTCGGCTTCGGCGCGCCCGAAATCATCGCCCGGCGGAAGGGCCGTGACCTCGAAAACCGCATCGCAGTGCATCCGCTGTACGGGCGGGACTCGCGCATCGTGCTGGCGGACTATGTGCTGATGGACCAGGGAACGGGCTGCGTGCACACCGCGCCGGGACACGGGCTCGAGGACTACATGACGGCGATGAAGTACAGCCTCGACGTCATCAGCCCGCTCGACGACTACGGCAAGTACACCGACGAGGCGGGGCCCGAGCTTGCCGGCCTCGTGTGCGACCAGGCGAACGAGAAGGTCAAGGCGATGCTGGCCGAGCGCGGGGCGCTGCTCGGCGCAGGCACCATCGACCACGAGTACCCGCACTGCTGGCGTTGCCACTTCCCGGTCATCTACCGCGCGACCAAGCAGTGGTTCATGGACATCGCGAAGCTGCGGGAAGCGGCGCTGAAGGAGATCGAGGGGGTCACCTGGGAGCCGTCGTGGGGGGGACGGCGGATCGCAGGGATGGTCGAAGCCCGGCCGGACTGGTGCATCTCTCGCCAGCGCGTGTGGGGGGTGCCGATCCCGGTCTTCCACTGCGTCAAGTGCGACGAGATGCTGATGACCGAGGAGAGCATGGGGGCGGTGCGGGACCTCGTGGCCCAGTGCGGCGCGGACGTGTGGTATGAGCGAGAGCCGAAGGACATCCTCCCGCCGGGAACGGCGTGCAAGTGCGGCAGCACGGAGTTCCGCAAGGAAGCGGACATCATGTCCGTCTGGTTCGACTCGGGCTGCAGCCACTACGCCGTCCTGCGCGCCCACGACGAACTGACGTATCCCGCCGACCTGTATCTCGAAGGGGACGACCAGTACCAGTGCTGGTTCCAGACCTCGCTTTGGGTGGCCGTCGCGCTGGGCGACCCGGCCCCGTTCAAGACGGTCGTCGGACACGCGTTCTTCGTCGATGACACCGGGGAGAAGCTCTCCAAGAGCAAGGGCAACATCATCGACCCGGCGGTGATCTATGAGAAGTATGGCGCGGATGTTCTGCGGATGTGGTTCACTTACGCCGATTTCCGCCGCAAGATGTTCGCCTCGGACCAAATCTACGAACAGGTGGCGGATGCCTACCGGCGCATTCGCAACACCTGCCGGTTCATGCTGCAGAATCTCGCGGATTTCGACCCGCAGAAGGATCGCGTGCCGTATGCCGAGATGCGCGAGGTCGATAAGTGGGCGCTCTCGCGGCTGAACTGGCTCGTCGACCGCATGACCAAGGCCTTCGACGACTGGGACTGGCACCTGTTCTACCACGATGTTCACGGCTTCTGCGCGACCGACCTGAGCGCGTTTTACCTGGATGTGCTAAAGGATACACTGTATACTGACTTGCCCGATTCAACGGCGAGACGGTCGGCACAGACCGCTTTGTGGGAGCTTCTGATCGCGATCACGAAGATCATGGCTCCAGTCTTGACGTACACTGCCGATGAAATCTGGAAGTACTGCCGCGAGCTTGACGGCACGCTGCCGCTGAGCGTGCATTTGGCGGACTGGCCGACGGTGGACCTCCGGTGGCAGGATGAGGCGCTGGCGTCGCGCTGGGAAGGAATCCTGGGGGTCCGCGATGAAGTGCTCGCCGCGCTGGAGCGGGCGAAGAACGGCGGGGTCGTGGAGCGCCCGCTGGACGCGCAGGTTGACATCTACGCCTCAGAGAGCCTGCGGGCGGCTCTGGCGGCGGTGAGTGACGACCTTGCGGGGCTGCTGATCGTCTCCGGGGTGCGGGTTCTGGCGGATAGTGAGCGGCCCGAGGGCCTCGAACAGGCCAGCGAATCGGCCCCGGAGGGCGTGTGGGTCGCAATCAGCCCGGCAGCCGGCGAGAAGTGCGGGCGATGCTGGATGCGGCAGGAGACCGTCGGGGCAAATGACGGCCACCCGACCCTGTGCGCGAGATGTGCCGATCGCGTCACGAAGTTGAAACCTTCGGAGTCGTAGAATCGTCTACCGGCAACACCGAATGGACAGGAGGGCCCGATACGTGGCTTCCCGCAAACTGGATGTAACGAAGTTCAAGAAGCGCCTGGAAGAGAAGCGCGACGAGCTGCTCGAGAATCTGCGTCGTATCGACGAGCGGACCTCGGGCAAGGACCGGCTGAACTCGGAGGTCTCGGGAGAGGACTTCGACGAGCCGGGCGGCGACGCTGCTTCGGAGACCTTGGAGCGCAGCCTCTCACTGGCCCACGCGGACAACGTGCGGGATGAGCTCGAGGCCGTCCTCAACGCCCTGCGCAAGATCGAGAAGGGCACATACGGCATCTGTGATGTGTGCGGCAAGAGCATCAAACGGGAGCGCCTTGAGTTCATCCCGTGGGCGACGATGGATGCCGAGTGCCGGGCGCGCCTGACAGGAAGATGACCGTGACCGATGAACCGCTCTCCCCGGCGAGCGCCCCGGCCGCGGGGGCCCCACCAGACGCTCCGGGCGCGTCCGGCGGCTTGAAGACAAGACGCACGTGGCTGTTCTATGTAACGGCCACGTGTGTTCTCGTTCTGGACCAGCTCGTGAAGTGGCTCGTGGTCCGCGACGTGCCCTACGGCGCCTCGACGCAAGTCCTCGGGAACCTGTTGAGCTTCTCTCACCGCCACAACACCGGCGCGGCTTTCGGGCTGTTGCCTTCAGCGGCCCTGGGGCTCGCCGCCGTGGCCGCGGTAGTCATCGTGGTCCTTGTCATGTTCGGGCGGCGGGTGGCGACCCAGAGCGGCGCGCTGCTTCTGGGCATCAGCCTGCAGCTTGGCGGGGCCGCCGGGAACTTCATCGACCGCATCAGACTTGGATATGTTGTAGACTTCATCGACGTCCACTTCTGGCCGGTCTTCAACGTGGCGGACATCGGCATCACGTGCGGCGCGGTCATTGTTGTCGCCGCGATACTCTTCGACCCGCGCCTGCGAGACGTCGGCAGGAGCTAGCGCTTTGGCAGAATGGCAAGAAGCCAGGATTGCTGAACGGCCTTGACACCTTGGGGGATTGCATCCCCCAAACCCCCGCGATCCTAAATGTCAAAGACCTTTAGGGATGCGGGGGTCCAAGGCTAAGATCGCACAGCAATCCTCCTGCAATCCCGAAGCATTAGCCGCGCCTTTGCACAGCCCGGAAGGCATCTTTCATGCGCCCCATCCTCGTCCAACTGGGCCCGTGGGAACCCTGGCAGATCGTGTTCGTTTTCGCGACACTGCTGGCGATCACCCTTTTGTGGCGCAGGATCGAGGCACGGCTGGAGGGCGTCGACGAGTTGCGGCCGATTCGCTGGCCGGCCACTTTGGGCGGCTGCATCCTCGGATCGGCCGCCCTGTACCTGCTTGTCAACCGCTTCGCGCCGGTCGAGATCAAGTCTTACGGCGTGATGCTCCTGGTGGCGTTCACCGCGGGCCTGTGGTGGCTCGGACGCAATGCGCCGGCGCAACTTGAACTGGCCGACATCATCGACCTCGGCCTGACGCTGCTGATCTCGGCGGTTGTGGGCGCGCGCATTCTTTACGTGGCAATCGAGTGGGGTGCGCCCGGAGGCTATGCCGCGAACCCGAAGACCGTTCTGAACGTATGGGAGGGCGGCCTGTCGTTCCACGGAGGCGTCCTGGGGGCGGTGATCGGCGGGCTGATCTATTCGCGGGTGAAGAAGGTTCCGCTCCTGCTGCTTGCGGACCTCGCCGCCGCGCCCCTCGCACTGGGCTACGCCTTCGCGCGAGTCGGCTGCTTTCTCAACGGGTGCTGTCAGGGCGTGGCGACGACATTGCCGTGGGGAGTGTGCTTCCCGGCGAACACGCCGCCCGGGCAAGCGTGCACTCCGGTGCACCCCACGCAGATCTACGCCAGCCTCGCGAGCCTCGGCATCTTCGCCATCCTCGTCCGTCTGCGCGACAGCTATCCTCGCCAGGGATACCTGTTCGGGGCTTACCTGGTGGTCTACAGTTTCGCGCGTTTTCTGCTGGAATACACCCGGCGCGGCGTCACCGGAGAGGTGGTCACCGCCGCAACGTCCGATCCCTTCCACCACGCGCTGGCCTTGACCCTTCTCCTGCTGACGGCTTTCTTCGCGGTGGCGATCCTGCTGCTGCCCCGGCTGGCCTCGGCCGAGAAGGTGCTCAGACCGCCGAGGCGATTGGCCGTGGCGCTTGCGGGGTTCCTGGCGCTCGCGATTGCAGTCGCTGTGGGCGCCTTGCTTGGCGATTCGCCGGTCATCGCATGGGCCAGCCCGCTGACGATGGCCCAGGTTGCGAGCGCGGCCATCGGGGGCGTGATGTTCGTTGTCATGCTGGGAGCGTGGCCGTCGAAGGTGCGCGAGGCCGAGAAACCGAAGCAGCGCGGTCGGAAGGCGAAAGGCAAGTGACCACAGTCGTCATGCCGGTTTCCGGCACTCTGGAACGATGAGAATGACGACGATGGCGGGCGAGACGCCCGCCCCACGCGCGACAAGATTGTCGCGCCCACTCCATTTTCGAGGCAGCTTCTGACGCCCATGCTGTGTACGGTGTTACTGTGCAGTGGCCCCGCGTAGCGGGGTCACACGACGTCTCTGTGGTTCGACGTATATCTGGCGCGACCGAACGCAGGGGTGCCCCTTCCTGCCCCATGAGGTGACGATCATGATCGACCCAAGGCTGCTTGAGATCCTGGCGTGCCCCGACTGCAAGGCCGATGTGAAGCTCGAAGACGACAAGATCGTCTGCACGGGGTGCGGCAAGCGTTACCCGATTCGCGACGGCATCCCCATCATGCTGATCGACGAGGCGGAAGCCCCGCAGGGCGAGACGCCCGCCGCAAAGCCTGCTGAGTAACGAACAGGCGGGGGCATCTTGGCCCCCGGGCCAACGTAGATGCGGAATCCCGACGCCGGCTGTTCGTCGGCGTTTCGCGCGAGTGAAGTCGGTGCCTGAGTCACCTGTCGATGTCAGCGTGTGCATCGTGAACTGGAATGTCCGCGAGGATCTGCGGAGATGCCTGCAGTCGCTTGCCGCCAACATCGTCGACGGCGGCCTATCCACGCAGATCGTCGTCGTCGACAATGCCTCGGCGGACGGCAGCCTCGAAATGCTGCGCGATGAGTTCCCGCAGGTCACTGTCATCGCCAACAGCGACAATCGGGGCTTCGCAGCGGCCAACAATCAGGCCTTCGCAGCGGCGGTCGGGCGTTATGTGCTGATGCTGAACCCCGACACGATCATGCCGCCGGGCGGACTGCGGACGCTCGTCGCGTTTGCCGATTCGCACCCCGAGTCCGGCGCGGTCGGCCCCAAACTCCTCAACCGGGATGGCAGCTTGCAGCCCTCGTGCCGCCGGTTCCCCACCATCGCCGCCGCGATCTTCCGCAATACGATCCTCGGACGCCTGTTCCCCAACGCTCACGCGGCACAGGTCTACCTCATGGCCGATTTCGACCACGTTCACTCGGCACAGGTCGAGTGGGTCTCGGGCGCGTGCATGCTCTTGCGACGCGAGGCGCTTCAGCAAATCAGCGGCCTCGACGAGGGGTTCTTCTGGGGTTCCGAGGATGTCGATCTGTGCTGGCGACTGCACAAAGCGGGGTGGCACGTGACGTACACGCCGGAGCCGGCGGTGACGCACATCATCGGGCGCAGCACGGATCAGGTGCTTCTGCCGACGATTGTCCGCACCCATCGCGGCATGCATCGGCTGTATTCGAAGCATCTTGCCCACAATGCTCTGTCGCGGGGCCTCGTGTGGTTGGGCGTATGGCTGCGCGCAGGCCTGCTGATCGCGGCCTGGGAGCTGACGCGCTGGTATCGCGGTGTGAGGCAGGCTTTGCGAGGAAGGAGCCCTCGTGTTCGATCTTAGGAACGCCGAGCGGTGGGTGCTGATCGTGCTTCTGGCGGCGCTTCCGCTTCTCGGCGGGGGGCTTACGCCGGGGCAGGGGCTGTTCCTGCACGCGGTCATCGGCCTGACTGCTCTCGTCGCCCTCACAACGACCCACCACTGGCGGCGGCCTCGATCTGAAGAC
>CAYWBK010000195.1:142-11074 GCA_964455745.1 uncultured Armatimonadia bacterium | reverse complement strand
CGCGATAAATCGCGCTGCCACATGGTCTGAGGAAACAGTCGATAGACAGGTACTGCGGGCCTGGCTAGCGGCTATTTGCCCTTTGGGCCATACACCGATGCGTCAGCGCCAAAGCGCGGTTGCATTACCAGCCGCCACGGACAGTCCCTCCGATGGTGGATACGGCCCGACTAGTGCAGATCGCTACCTACAACTGAAAGACACCCCCCCGGTGATAAAGACCGTTGGCGCGACCTGCCCTCCTGGTATACACTGTTGCCGATGTGCAACTGACAGGCCTGTTGGGTCAACTGAGAAATCATGCGACAACAGCATCTCAGATCATCGAAGGGAATCGTGTCCGCGGCGGCGCCGGAGGGGGCAAAAGCAGGGGCGCAGGTTCTGCGCGAGGGCGGCAACGCTGTCGATGCCGCAGTTACGGCTGCTGCGGCCGTTGCCGTTGCTGAGCCGCATTGCAGCGGTTTTGGCGGCTACGGCGGGGCGATGATCGTTCATATCGCGGGGCAGACGGTGTGCGTGGACTTCGGCGCGAGGGCTCCGGCGGCGGCGTGGGACGGGATGTTTGAATTGGAGCGCATCGAGGACGGCGAGATGTACGCCCGGGGCGGCGACAACCGCACCGGACCGAGGGCCTGCGGCATCGCCCCGATCCTGTCCGGCCTCGCGCTGGCCCTGGAGCAGTTCGGCACGATCCCGCTGAGCCGGGCGCTGGAACCCGCGATCGAGCTTTGCGAGCGCGGAATCGCCGGCGAGGCGGTTTTGGAGGCCGTCCGCACGCACGAGGAGATCATCCGGCGGTTCCCGGCGACGGCGGCGATTATGCTGCCGGGGGGGCAACCGCCTTCGGCGGAGAACCCGATCATCCAGCGGGACCTGGCCGGGGTCTTGCGCGAAGTGCAGGACGGCGGGCTCGAAGCCTTCTACGGAGGGCGTACCGCCGATCTGGTGGATGCGCATACACGCGAAGTCGGCGGGGTCATGCGCCGGGAGGACTGGAGCGGATCGCGCTCTGGAGAGCGCTCCTACAGGGACTTCGGCAGGATCGTCGAGCCGATCTGCGCGCAGTACCGCAACTGGGAGATCGCGACGGCGCCGGAGTGTACCGGCGGGCCTACCGTGGCGCAGATCGTGCGCCTGGCCCACCACCTGGAGCTGCAACGCGAGCCGAGGGACTCGGCGCGCTATGCCCACCTTCTGGCTGAAGCGATGAAAGCGGCATGGCGAGATCGCCTCAGCCGCTACGGCGACCCGGACTTCTGCGCTTGCGATCTCGAACGCCTGTTGGCCGACGAGAGACTGGTCGCACAGGCATCGCAGATACTCGCGCGCAAGACGGTTGCAGACGACGCGGATGAGGCCTGTTGGCTGGAGGATGCTGGCGGAGCTACCCATGACAGGCGGGACGCCTGCCCCACGCGGGGCGGGGAGTGCACCACACACATCGGCGTGGTCGACCGGTGGGGCAATGCGGTGAGCCTCACGCAGACGCACGGGAGCTACTTCGGCTGCGGGGTGACGATCCCCGGCACGGGCATCCTGCTGAACAATGCCATGTCCCGGTTCGACCCGCGTCCCGGCAGGCCGAACTCGGTCGGGCCGGGGAAGCGCATCCTGCACAATATGGCCCCGACGCTCATCTTGCGCGGCGGCAAGCCGCTGTACAGCCTCGGCCTGCCGGGCGGGCGCAGGATCGCCAGTGTGGTCGCGCAGTATGTGCTCGATCTCCTCGACCGCGGAGCCTCGCCGGTAGATGCGCTGTGGTCGGCGAAGGTCCACACGGAGGCCTGCGAGCCGCTCCTAATCGAGGGCGAGCGGATGTCCGACGAGGCCTGGGCGGCACAGGAGAACCACTATTCGGAGGCGGATTTCTCGCTCACAAGTGGCAAGAAGCGTGGCTGGCCGCCGTGGACACTCTCCGAACTGGAGGCGCTCGGGCACCAACTGCGCCTCGTGCCGAACCTCGGAGGCACCGGCCACGTCCTGAAGATCAGCGCGGCGATGAAGACGGTCGAGGGGGCGAATGGGCCCTTCGGATGGGGGCATCTGGCGGAGGGGTGAGGACGACAGAGGACAGAGGACAGAGGACAGAGGACAGAGGACAGAGGACAGAGGACAGAGAGACCTGCAATGGCGACTTGTAAGGTACTGGTCAGTGAGGCGTTGAGGGTTTACACTGGAGGGAAGGCGAAGATCGGTGGCGACGGCGGCAGTGTCGCCGAGGTGTTCGCCGGTGTGGCCGGGGAATACCCGGAGTTGATGCGACACGTCTTCAGCGAGACGGGCCGGATGCGCAACGGGATGACCGTTTTCCTCAACGGCGCCGACATCCGGTTCGGGGGCGGGCTTCAGGCGGCGGTCAAGGACGGGGACACGCTCAACCTCCACGCGCCGCTGCTGGTCGGCTGACGGCGCGCGGCAGCCGGAAGTGCGGGCGCGACCGGCGACGGGGCAGTCAGTGTAGGCCCGTGAGCCGCCGCGCCAGCGCCTGTGTCGGTGACAGTCGGTAGAAACTTTCCGCCGCGCCAGAGCGTCTTATGGCATTGGTAAGTGTGGAGAGGAGTCACAGATGCCTACGAAGTCCGCAATCGTTGCGTTGGCGATGATTCTGGCTGTTTTTGTGCAGCCTGCCATTGCGTCGCAATGGTCCCCCGAGTATGAGAAGAAGGCCGGGGAAGAGACCGTTGCCGAGGTCGAGAAGCAGTGGAAGGTGTATGAGGATAAGGCGGCGCTGCAAAAGCTGAACGACATCGTCACGGAGATCGTCAAGCACACGCCACGGCCTGACGTGAAGTACACCATCAAACTTCTGGACACCCCCGAGGAGAACGCCTTCAGCGTTCCCGGCGGCTGGATCTACGTCACCAAGGGGCTGCTCAAGGACGTCCAGTCCGATGACGAATTGGCGGGGGTCCTGGCGCACGAGATCGGCCACAACTGCACCTACGATGCCCTCGACGGAGCCGAGAAGAGCAGCAAACTCGAGATGGGCAGCGTTGGCGCATTGCTCGCCGCGGTGCTGATGGGCGCGAAAGCCGACATGATCGCCGGCGTGTACGCGGCCGGGCAGATGTACGCGCGTGGCGTCCTGTCGGGGTACTCGATCGACATCGAGACACGCGCGGACCGCAATGGCATGAAGTTCATGCTCGACTCCAAGTACAACCCCGTGGGTCTGCTGACCTTCATGGAGCGCCTCGCAGCGGACGAACGCAGCCGGCCGTCGTTCGATCTTGGCGTTTTCCAGGACCACCCTGTGTCCACCGAGCGCGTGAGGCTGTTGATCGGATACCTCAACGATGCGGGCGTGGACATCAACCGGCGGGCGACGACGAAGTGGGAGAAGCCGATTGCCGAGGAAGTCAAGATCGGCGACCGGCCCGGTCTGCGCGTCAAGCTGTGGGGGGAGACGATCCTTGAGACAACGAGCGCGGCCGGCGAAGCGTCGCTGAAGGCGCGCGGCGACAAGATCGTCCAGGCCCTCACGAACGCGTTGGCCGCCGGCATCGAGGCATACGAGGTGCGGACCGGGGCAAAGAACGGGCAGCCGGTCGTGATCGCCCGCGACATGGTCATCTTTCCCGTCGTGCCGGAGGATGCCGTTGCCGGCGCGGCCGCCGATGATGTGGCGCAGCAGGCATCGCAGGGCATCAAGCAGGCGTTGTACAAGGAAGAACTCGGCCGGAACTTCGCCGCCAAGCCTCCGGAGAAGCCGGCGGATAAGACCGGAAACAAGCCAGCGGACAAGGCAGGAGACAAGCCGTCCGACAGCGCCCCGCCCAAGTAGGACAACGCTGCAGGTCTGGGAGGAAAGAACGCCATGTTCACACACGTATTGCCGGTGGTTGTTGTGGTGCTGTTGATTGGGGTCGCCGCCTGTGCTCAGGCGCAGGTGGAGGCTGGAGGTCCGCCTCCCGGCGCGCCCATGATGGGGCCCGGGCCAGGGGGCATGCCAGGCGGAATGCCGGGGATGCCAGGAGGGATGATGCCTGGAATGCCAGGGATGATGCCCGGAATGATGCCCGGGATGACCCCTCCAGCCACGCCCGTCATGCTCATCGAGCCAGCCAAGTCGCTGCTGTTCGTCCTGGTCGGCAACAAGCTGTTCATGTATTCATACGCCAATGGGAAGCTGGAGCTGGGAAGCCAGACGACGCTGCCCGGACTGCAGGGGCCGGGCGGGCGCTTCCACGGAGGGCCGCACCCGACGGACGGACGTGGCGAAATGCCCGAGCCGGGCGGACCGGGCGCGGGCGGGCCACCGGTGCCGCAAGACGCGGGAGGCGACCGCCAGTAGGGATGGCTGAGTTGCCCAGGCCAGCGTCTCACCGCAGTCCCACGCTCTACAGGGAGGGAACCTGATGCTTGACGCTATCGCCGCACGTTGCAGCGTGCGCTCCTATAAGACCGACCCCGTGTCGGAAAGCGACCTCAGCACGATCCTCGAGGCCGCCTTCTGCGCCCCCTCGGCCAATAACGGCCGCCCCTGGCACATCATCGTCGTGACCGATGCCGACAAGCGCCGGGCGCTCTCGACCGTCCACCAATGGGCGGGATTCTGCGCCCAGGCGCCGGTCGTCCTCGCCGTCTGCGGGGATGAGACGATCTCGCCGCACTGGTGGATCGAGGATTGCTCGGCAGCGACGGAGAATGTACTGGTTCAGGCGGCAGCGCTCGGCCTGGGCACTTGCTGGATCGGCATCCGGGGCGACCGGGAGAAGGGGCTCGAGCGTGAGGACATGGTGCGAGAGGTCTTGGGACTGCCGCCGCATATCCGCTGCTTGTGCCTGATCTCCCTGGGCTACCCTGCGTCCGAGCTTCGGACGAAGGACCCCGGCGGCCTGGAGCACGTGCACCGAGAGCAGTGGTAAGCCCGGACACCCATGCCGCTTCCAGACTTGCGCAGCTACATTAGAGATGTCGCCCACCATGTCTCGCCTCGCGAGATAACCTCCCTGCCTGGAAGATTGTACGAGACCCTGCGCGTTGCCTACCTGCGGTTCTCGGTTAGTTCCGGCCTTCTCGGAGCCGCCATCGCCTTCTACGCCGTCATCTGCCTCGCCCCGATGGCCATGTTCATCGGCGCCATCCTCCGCTACCTCTACGGCACCGAGGGGCACCTGCACGGAATCGGGGAGATTACCTGGCAGTTGTCCCCGGAGGCAGCTCAGTTCATTCTCTCTGAGATCAGGTGGTTCACCGAAAACTCCGACGGTGTCTGGACCAACGTAGCTTCTGTAGTCGGCTTCATCTGGGCCGGCAGCCGCCTCTTCGACAGCCTCGAGCGGGCCATCAACGAGATCTGGCCGGGACGCCGGGCGCGCGGGTATTTCTCACGCAAGCTCCTGGTCATCTGCATGATGCTGGCCTTCGGCGCGTTGCTGGGCACCCTCATGTTCATGACGACTTTCGTCTCCGGCCTGCGCGAATGGCTGACGGCGAATGCCAGCGCCGACCTCCCAGTCTTCGATAAGCTCCACCTCCCCATTTCCAGCGGGATCATCTACACGACGATCGTCGTCGGGTTTTTTATGATCTACAAGTTCGTGCCCGTGCAGCGCGTGCCCACCAAGTCCGCAATTGCGGGCGCCTTGTTCGCGGGCGTTTTGTGGCAAGTGATGACGCCCGCTCTCGGTCTGATGATCGGCTCCGTCACCCGCAAGAGCGACATGTACGGTGCGCTGACGGGTGTCGTGCTGTACGCGCTATGGGCTTACTTCGGCGCGACGATCGTCCTGATGGGCGCGCATCTCACCGCGGCCTGGGCCGAGGTGTTCGAAGGTGTCGGGTATCACCCGCGAGAGCCCAGGGAGGAAGAGGGGCCTGTAGGCGACGTGCAACCGACGCCTCACGCGCCGGTCAATGCGGTGATCATCGCCGGCGGGAGGATCGCGCCCGAGTTCGCCGAGGCCGTGGGCAGCGACAGCAAGGGCCTCATCGAGCTGCTCGGGAAGCCCAGCGTCGAATATGTGGTGGAGGCGCTGAGAGAGGTGCCCCTCGTCGAGAAGATCGCGCTCGTGGGGCCGCCCTTCTACCGGGAACAGCCGGTCGCGCAGATGGTCGATTGTGTCGTGGATGAGGGCGGGAACATCACCGAAAACCTTTTGCGAGCCATCGAGCGGTTGGGCATGGAACGGGAGGTCCTGATGCTGACCTCGGACATGCCTCTGGTCACGCCGGAGGCGCTCAACGACTTCCTGTCCCGCTGCCCCGAGGATGCCGATGGCTGCTATCCCATGACGCGGCGGAAGCCTACGGTAGAGTTGTTCCCGAACCGCCTGTTCGTGTATCTGCCGTTGCAGGAGGGGTGGATCACCCACACGTGCATCGCGCTTTTCCGACCGCAAACACTCATCGAAAATCGTCCCTTTGTCGAGCGCTTCGTCGCCCGGCGCAAACGCCTGTGGCGGGCGGCCTCCACCCTCGGTCTCGGCTTCGTTCTGCGTTTCCTACTGAGCTGGCAGATTCCGTTGCTGCGGTACAGCATGGCGGACATCGCGGCGAAATTGCAGCGGATCACCGGCACGAGGAAACTCGTCGGGATCATCATCGAGTATCCCGAGGTCGCGCTGGACATCGACAGGGTATCGGATGTAGCCTTCATCGATGAGTACCTGCAGACCCCGGCTGAGGAGAGATGCCGGTTGCAGCGCACATAGAGCGCCAAGGGCCAACCAGTCCACGACTGACCGGTCGACGGCGGCAGCAACGAGAGGTGTTGGGTTTGCCACTGACTGACGAGCACATCCTGGAAGTCATCACCGGGGCCGCTCTGGCCGCCGGAGACAAGGCGCTTGAGAGCTATGGCGCGATCGCCACGACCCTCAAGTATGACGGCAGCGTAGTCACGGCAGCCGACAAGGCCGCCGAGGACGACCTGCGCCGGGTGATCGAGGCTAACTTCCCCGGTCACCGCGTCTTCGGGGAAGAGGGCGGGGGCGAGGAGGACATCTGCAGGGGCCCGGTGTGGCTCATCGACCCGATTGACGGCACGAACAACTTCGTCCACGCGCTGCCCACATGGGCCGTGTCCGCCGGCCTGATCCGCGACGGCCGGCCCGCGCTGGGCGTCATCTATTACCCGGTCCTCAGGGAGACTTACTGGGCGATTGCCGGACAAGGGGCTTGGTGCAACGGAGTGAGGCTGCACGCCGACGACTCGGCGGAGCCGGACCGCAACGCCATCTTCGGCGTCACCTCGGATGTGTGGAAGAACTTCCAGGTCTGCGTGCCGATCAAGGTGCGGGCGCTGGGGTCGGCGGCGGCGTGCTGCACCTACACTGCCGCCGGGCGCTTCCTGGCATCGTTTATGAACGACTGGAAGTCCTGGGACATCGGCGCGGGGCTCTGCATCGCCCTTGAAGCGGGCTGTGTCGCCTACGACATCCAGGGGCGGCAAGTGACGGATTTCGCGAACTTCAAAGCCAGCGGCCCCCAGCCGCCGCTGCTGCTCAGCGGCCCCAATGTGTGGGAGGGACTCCTGGACTGCTTCATCGCGAAGTCCTGAGACGTTGCTCGGCCCACGCGCTTTGCCGCTACCAAGGAGTGAACCATGCAGATCGTCGACATCACCGGGCCTACATACCACGGCATGTGGACCTATGGCTCACCGTACCCCGAGGTGGTCGTCGAGGAGATTCCCGCGCCGGAGTGGATCGAGTTCCCGACGTACTCGTGGCGATTCGAGCTGGGGGCGCAGACGGGGACCTACCTGGAGACCTCCCTGCATCTGTGGCGAGAGGGTCCGCCGCTCGTCGATATCCCCGTCGAAAGCCTCTTCATGCGCGACGCGGTCGTCGTGCATGTGCCGAAGGCGGCGGACGAGAGGATCGAGGTCGAGGACCTGGAAGCAAGTGGGGTAGAGGTGCGGAAAGGCGACGCAGTCTTCGTCGATACCGGGTGGGACGCGCACTGGGACCAAGAGGATTTCGTGGCGGCCTGCCCGTGGTTCTCTCACGACGCGATGTGCTGGATACTGGATCGCGAACCGTTCCTGATGGGGGGCGACATGCCGCGGTTCGATAGCTGGGCGGACCCGCAGGGGTTCTTCGGCCGCTTTTTCCGGCAGGGGACGCTGCTGCTCGCCCCGGTGGTGAACCTGGGGCAGGTGACCGCCCCGCGGTGCAAGCTGGTCGCGCTCCCGTTCAAGGTGACGCAAAGCTGCGCTGCGCCTTGTCGGGCGCTGCTGATCGAGGGCGGGTAGACTGTTGGGGCTTGGCCGCTTCGAGGCGGTCGCGAGGGATATAGCCGACTCTCCCGCTGCCGGTCACGATCTTGGCCCACCGCGGGCCGACGGAGACCAAGTCCACGCGCGTCCCGGCGGGTAGCACGGCGACGTCCGGGGAATCGGTCGAGGGCGAGGCGTGCAGGCCCACCTCGGCTGCCACGACCCGAAGGCGGGAGCGCGACAGAAGCCCGCTTTCACCGGCCAGCAAGAAGCTTTGGTATAGCACCCAGACGATGAGCGCCGCCAGGGCAACGACAGCCGGCCACACGCTGACCTGTCTACGCGCCGAGACCTCGCGCGCGGCCCCGGATGGCGCGGAAGCGCGATGACCGAGGGCGGCCCGACTGCCCAGCACCGCCGCCCCGGCCCCTCCTGCCGGTACAATCTCTTCGTCCGGCCCTTCCCCCTGTGCACCACCCGCTTGCAGGGACGACCATTCCTGCGCCTCGCCGATACAGTCCGGGCTTGCGCACCGCATGTTCGCTTCCCAGCACGCGCGGTGCTGTACACGCTTGCAGTGAGTGCAGATCACCGCAGCCTCGAGCGGTTGTATCGGAAATCGGCAATAGGGGCATGTGACCGAGTAGAACATGCGGGTAGTGTCCCCAGGCCCCGATCACGGGATCTCCAGAGCGGGGCTGATCAGGCTTTCGCCTTCCCCCGACTTCCCCCCCTGCACGACAACCTTGCGCCCCGCAACGCTCAATCGCCCTTCGGCAAACCACTGAATGGCCTGCGGATAGATACGATGCTCCTGGGTGAGAATGCGCCGCCCCAGCGACTCCTCGGTGTCATCGTCGAGGACCGGCACCGCGGCCTGGATGATGACAGGGCCGTGATCGAACTCCGCATCGACGAAGTGCACCGTCGCCCCCGCGATCTTCACGCCGTAATTGACCGCATCGGCCTGCCCGCTGTGACCCACGAACGAGGGCAGCAGGGCCGGGTGGATGTTGATGACAGCGCCCGGGAAGGAATTGAGGAATCCCGTGGTCACCTTGCGCATGTACCCGGCCAGGCACACAAGGCCGACCCCGTGCTCCCTGAGACAACGGGTGATTGCCAGGTTGTCGTGTTCCCAGGCGTCGGACCCGGTATTGGCGACCGGGATATGCACTGCAGGGATGTTGTGCCGGGCCGCGCGTTCAAGCGCGCCAGCTTGGGCATTATCGGATATGACGACGCCCACGCGGGCCCTGACTGAGCCGCGTTCGCACGCGTCGAGGATGGACTGGAGGTTGGTGCCGCCCCCCGAGGCTAGAACGCCTAACTTGAGTATCTCGTTATCCATTTTGTATACCCCTACTGATCGCATCTCAAACTGATTTACCGTCGACGCACAGCTCGTCACATGGCGCAAGTGCGCTTGCAGGTAACCGTCAAGGCGCGACACCCCGCGCCATCCGGACAGCCCACCCGCCCGGGGTCCCCGTCTTCGATCCCGCCGGGGCGAGACCGAAGATACCCCAGGCCTTGGCCCGCTGCGCAAAAATGATGCTCCTCGCAGGTGGCCCGCTCGGGAAAGTCGAACAGGGCGGCGCTGTTCTCTGCCCAGGAGGTTTCCGATGAGCTACGAACGCGGATGGCGAGCCATCCATCTCGAATCGACCGACAAGATACCGCATACCGAGTACCTGTCGAACCGACAGTTCATCATCAAAGTCACCGGGCTTGACATCGACAAGCCCGAGGAAGCCGGGCGCGCCGGCGTTGAGGTCGCCAAGGCGCTCGACTTCGATTTCATCTGGTCGACTTACGGTCGCGACTGGGGCACGCCGCACACCGACATGGGGCGCGCGAAGTTCGGCGAGAGCGAGGTCCCCTGGCAATCCAGCTACCCCTTCAAAACCGAAGAGGAGGTTCTCAGCTTCGACCCGGTCAAGGCCGCGAATCTGCCCTCGATGGAGGACCTGGTGGCCGACGTGCGCCGCTCGTGGGAGGGCGGGCAGGCCGCCTACCCCGAGGCCGTGTTCCCCGGCGGCTTCTACAACACCGTCTTCACGTGGCCGATCGTGACTTTCGGCTGGGACCTGTTCATCCTCGCCGCCAAGACCGACCCGGAGCGCTTCGACAAGGTGCTCGAGGGCTTCTTCGAGATCAGCATGATGGTGGTTCAGGCCCACGTGAAGGCCCAGGTCCCCATTTTCCTGTGTCACGATGACATCGTATGGGCCTCAGGCCCGGTATTCTCGCCCGCTTGGATGCGCAAGCACATCTTTCCCCGGCACAAGCGCCTGTGGCAGCCGCTGCTCGAGGCCGGCATCAAGGTCCTCTTCTGCTCGGACGGCAACTTCGACGTCTTCGTCGACGATCTCGCCGACGCCGGGGCGGAGGGCTTCATCTTCGAGCCGCTGACCGACCTGGAGTACATCGTGCGCAAGTACGGCCAGACGCACGTCATCATCGGCAACGCCGACAGCCGCATCCTGCAGTTCGGCACATCGGAGCAAATCCGCGCCGAAGTGAAACGCTGCGCCGATCTGGGCAAGGACTGCCCCGGGTACTTCTACGCCGTAGGGAACCACATCCCGTTCGTAGTGCCGGTTGACGCCGTCGAGTGCTACTTCGAGGCGTGCGAGGAGTTCGGGAAGCGGTAACGGCGAACGGCCTCCTACCCCCCTGCCCCCCTCCCTCGTAGGGAGGGGGGAACGGCGAACGGCGAACGGCGAACGGCGAACGGCGAACGGCGAACGGCGAACGGCGAACGG
>CAYWBK010000194.1:0-11101 GCA_964455745.1 uncultured Armatimonadia bacterium | reverse complement strand
GTAGAGGAGGAATGAACATGACCCAGATGAGATACCGGAAACTCGGACGAGCGCAGCTTGAGGTCTCCGCGCTGGGACTGGGCTGCATGGGGATGAGCGAGTTCTATGCAGGCGCGGATGAGGCAGAGGCCGTCGCCACGATCCACCGCGCTCTCGACCTCGGCATGACTTTCATCGACACCGCCGACATGTACGGTCCGTTCAAAAATGAGGAGTTGGTGGGGCGCGCGATCCGCGACCGTCGCGACCAAGTGGTCCTCGCCACGAAGTTCGGCAATGTCCGCGGCGCTGACGGCAGTTTCCTCGGCGTCAATGGCAGCCCCGAATACGTCCTTTCCGCCTGCGACGCCTCCCTGCAAAGACTCGGCGTCGATTACATCGACCTATACTACCAACACCGCGTCGACCGCACCGTCCCCATCGAGGATACCGTCGGGGCGATGGCAGAGCTCGTGCAGGCCGGCAAGGTGCGCTTCCTGGGGCTTTCCGAAGCCGCGCCGGCCACAATCCGTCGCGCGAATGCGGTGCATCCGATCACGGCGCTGCAGACCGAGTTCTCGCTGTGGACGCGCGACCCGGAGGATGAGATATTCCCAACCGTGCGGGAGCTGGGCATCGGCTTCGTGCCATATAGCCCCCTCGGTCGCGGTTTCCTGACCGGCCGCTTCCGCCGCTTCGAGGACCTGGCCGAGGACGACTATCGCCGCAACTCGCCGCGCTTCCAGGGCGAGAACTTCGAGAAGAACCTACAGCTTGTGGACCGCGTGCGCGAGATCGCGCGGGAGAAGGGCGTGGAGGCATCCCAGCTTGCCCTCACGTGGGTCCTGGCGCAGGGCGAGGACATCGTCCCGATCCCCGGCACGACTCGCCGGGACCATCTGGAGGAGAATCTGGCAGCGTTGGACATCGTCCTCACGCCGGAGGACCTTGCCCGCATCAATGAGGTAGCGCCCAGGGGCATCACCGCCGGCGAGCGGTACCCCGAGGCTGTGATGCGGCACGTGAATGGGTGAAAGGGACGGCGGGGCAGAACGGCCCTACCCCGCCCGCTACGCGGGCACCCCTCCCGTGCCGGGAGGGGAGAGGCAAACGGCCGCTTTCAGAGCAGCCATCTCCCCGGCCTCACCACCCTCTGACATCACATACCATGCCGTTTATGGCGCAGGCGGCCAAGGGGGTGAGGTGCAGGCGAGGCAGGGCCACCCTCACCCAATCTCGTGCCCCAGCAGCGTCTCGTACATCGCCACGATGTTCTCCGGCGGGGTGTCCGGCTGCAGGTTGTGGGATGAACAGGCGATCCAGCCGCCGTCGTCATTGAGCACGTCCATCAGCCGCCGGGTCTCGTCGCGAACTTGCTGCGGCGTCGCGTGGGGGAGAAGCTCCTGCATGTCGATACCACCGTGGAAACACAGGTGCTTGCCGAAGTCCCGCTTGAGCGCTACCGGCTCCATCCCCCGGGCGAGCGGCTGGAAGGGGTTGAGGACCTCCAGGCCGATGTCGATGAGGTCGGGGAGGATGTCGCGCACGCCGCCGCAACTGTGATAGCGCACGCGTTTGCCGGACGAGCGGATTACCTCGAACATCTCGGCGGTGCGCGGCTTGAAGTATTTGCGCCACATGTCGGGCGACATCATCAGCCCGCTCTGAGTGCCCACATCGTCATTATATTCGGCGATGTCGATAGCGTCTCCGCCGGCCTCGAGAATGCGGCGGAGGCGCTCCTTCAGCGACTCCTGCACCCGGTCGAGAAGCGCGCAGGCCTTGCGCGGCTCCAGCGCGAGGTCCATCATGAAGTCATCCAGCCCACGGATGAACCAACTGATCTCGAACGTGCCGCGCGAGTGCGCTCCGACCGCATACTGGGCCTGGCTCTCCGCCGCGGCGCGGATGCCGGAGTAGTCCCAGTCATCCGGGTCCATGCGGCGGCAGGATTCGATCTCGGAGATGTCACGCAGCCCGGCGAGCGGATGGAAGGCGATGTCGATGTACTCGCCGGTAGGCGTCACCGCGCGCCGGAAGCCGACGCCCCACAGGTCAATATACAACCCGTCTTCGGTGACTTCGATTGTCGGGTCGGCATAGCAAACCGGCGACGCCTGCCATTTGATCCCCGGCCCCGCGCCCCCCATGTCCACCTCGAACAGCGCATGGAGATTGGCATCCCCCGGCAGGCCGAGGTACTTGCGAAGCTGGTCATAGACCAGCGGGTGCGCGCCGAAGTCGACGGGCACGCGGTCGGGCTGTTGGTGGTTGATAGCGGTAAGGACACGTTCTTTCGAGGTCATGGTTGCACTCCATAGCAAGGCGCAGTTGAAACCAACAAGGGATTGACCACGAAGACCACAAGAACATTAGGTGGCCCAACCACTTTTGGTGGGACGTGCACTGTCGTTTTGTGATTTCGCGTCTTCGTGGTCGGAATCGCCGGTCGATATCGGACTGTTCGCTGGCCGGAGCACTCGTCCCTTCCGTCCGCCCCACGAAGGACTCTCGCCCCTCCATCGCGCATATCACAGCACCATCCATCACCCGGAGACGAATCCAGATGACATCACGTGAGCGATTGCTGACGACCCTGTCCGGCGGCATCCCAGACTGTGTTCCCGTCATGCCGGACTTCTCGAACATGATCCCCTGCAAGCTGACCGGCAAGCCCTTCTGGGACATCTACCTCTACAACGACCCGCCGCACTGGCAGGCCTACATCGACTGCGCCAAACGGTTCAACATCGACTCCCTGATGGACGGCTACTTCCCGCTGACTTTCCCGGAGGACATCCCGCAGGACGGGCCGCAGTGGGAGAACTGCATCGTCTACAAGGATGCCGGGCGCATCGTCACCCAGGCCTCGCACGTACATCGGGGCGAGCGGCAGTGGGCACCCCTATGCACCGTCTATTATGTCGCCGATCCACCGACCGGAGGCGTGCCGCCGGAGAAGATCGGCCTGCCTGCGGTGCCGGAGCGCTGGGAGCCGGTCGAGGGCGTCAAGCCGCTCGACACCAGCCCCGAGGGCTTCAAGCAGGCCAAGGAAGCGCTCGGCGATCAGGGACTCATGGGCGTCTATGTGGCCGGCACCTGCGCGCTCGGCAATGAAGCCGACATCTACCGCTACTACGACAACCCGGACAAGCACGAGCAGTGGGCGAACGACCGCATCGAGTGGATGGAGCGGCGTTACGCGCAGGTCATGGGCATGGAGACGAAAGCCGACTTCCTCGCGGTCGGCGGTTCGGGGACGCTGATTTTCCAGACGGTGGACACCTTCCGCCAACTCGCCTTCCCCGCGGTGAAGAAGTGCATTGAGATGGCGACGCGAGACGGGATGATGACCCATGTCCATTCCTGCGGGCCGGAGAAGGAACTCGTCAAGATCATGGCCGAGGAGACGAACCTCACGGTCATCGACCCGCTGGAAATCCCGCCGATGGGCGACTGCGACCTGGCCGAACTCAAGCGCCTCTATGGCCACGAGATCACGCTGAAGGGCAACCTGCACACTACGAACGTCATGCTGCGCGGGACCGTGGACGATGTGATCGCAGCCTCGAAAAAGGCCATCGACGACGCGGCCGAGGGCGGGCGCTTCGTGCTCTCAACCGGCGATCAGTGCGGGCGAGACACGCCGTTTGAGAACCTGGAAGCGATGATTGAGACGGCGAGGACGTATGGGAGGTATTGAGGAGGGACGACGGCCGGGGCGTGGCCCCTGATGCCCCCTTGCGGTATAATGCTCACGGGCAACGCAGATTCGATCACAGGGGAGGTGGAGACGATGGACACGGCTGTGCGAGACGAGATTAACGCTGCTCTCGATGGCCTACCGGAAGAGAACCTTCGCGCTCTCCTCGAGGTTCTACGGCAGATGAAGGGCAGCGATCCGGCGCATTGGTAGAGCCCTGCCATCGGCACGATGCCGGATGAGGACGCCGAAGAGTTGCGGTCGATCATCGAAGAGGAGTGCGAGGCCATTGAGCCCAATGCCTGGTAGATATGCGCTCGACACGAACGTCGCCATCGCGATCCTCAACGGTGAGCCCGAGGCCGTCCAACGCGCCATACCTTGCAGCACAGAGGGAGCCTGAGACAAACCATGGTGTCGATTGTGGAGATACTGCAGCCGCGCCTCGGCCTCGACCGATGCCTTGGGGTGGAGCAGGGTGTCAGTACCGCGCGAGACGCGCTGTACCGACATTATGCTGACCGGCTAATTGTCAACCCCGCGCTCACGCGCTCGCTCGTGTCGTTCCAAGCGAACAAGCAAGCCCCTTTCTACCGCTGGTTCAAGTACAAGGAGGCCTTCTCATCCGATCTCGTGCATTACGTGCTCGATCGATACCGCCCCGTCGGCGCCACCGCCCTGCGTGTGCTGGATCCGTTCGCTGGGGCAGGCACGACCCTGACGACTGCTGCGACGGAGGGATGGCGTGCGACGGGCATAGAGCTACTGCCCGTCGGCACGTCCGCGATGCGGGCGCGGCTGATCGCTGATGTGGTCGATATCGGTCTGTTCGAGCGCTATCTGCGTGAGCTTAAGCGCGTCCCCCTTCCCTTGGCTACGGATGACGGTTTTCGTTTCCAGCACATACGGATCACCGAGCGTGCATTCCCGCCACAGACGGAGGCAGACATATCGGCCTATGTGGCGTTCTTGGATAGCATCGATGACGAGCAGGTTCGTTACCTTTTCTGGTTCGCTTGTCTTGCAGTGCTCGAGGAGGTCAGCTACACCCGCAAAGACGGGCAGTATCTGCGGTGGGACAGCCGATCAGGGCGCCGACTGCGCGCCCGCTTTGACAAGGGGCCGCTGCCCAGTCTCCAGACCGCAGTGACTCGCCAGTTGCACGCGATGCTGGAGGACATCCAGCGTCGCAACGGTGGCACGGTATCGCGGAACGTCGATGTCATCGAGGGTTCGTGTCTCGCCGAGCTTCCTCGGCTGCCGGACCGGGCCTTCGATCTGATCCTGACGTCACCGCCGTACTGCAACCGCTACGACTATTCGCGCACCTACGCGCTGGAGCTTGCGTTCATGGGCTACGGAGAGGAGGATGTCAAGAGGTTTCGGCAGACGCTCCTCTCAGCCACAGTTGAGAACAGGACCAAACGAGATCAGCTAGCTGTGCAGTATGCCGCCCGGCAGCAGCAGGCGAAACGCGAGGGGAGGCTTAACAACAACAACGTACCGAACATGGTCGCCGACTACTTCTTTGAGATGAACCTGTTGATCCAGGAGTTCGCCCGTGTGTTGAGGCCCGGCGGGCATGTGGTGATGGTGAACGACAATGTCCAGTACAATGGCGAGGAGGTACCGGTGGATCTGATTCTATCCGACTTCGCCGTGAGTGCGGGGCTGGCTGTCGACCGGATCTGGGTGCTTCCCACCGGCAAGGGCAACAGCAGCCAGCAGATGGGTGTACACGGACGCAATGAGTTGAGAAAGTGCGTGTATATATGGTCAAGGCCCGCTGTCCAGGGGAGGATGTGAAGTATGGCAGAGACGAACGAGTACACGGAAGACCTGCGCCGCATCCGGTCCCTGCTGGTCGTGACTTCGCTCCAGAAGCGCGACGATCTCAAAGCCGTCAAGCTCATCCGGGCCTACACTGGCAAGCTCAAGTGGAAACCATTCAGCAACATGCTGATTGACGCCGGTGTCTGGCGGTACGCGGTCGAGAAACGGGGATACGACCCCAAGTGTGTGTTCTGTCACCCGGACGTGTTGCAGGCCCATCCGGCCACAAGCTTATACTACCGCGGGTTGTGCGGGCTGTCGCTGAAGGCAGCGAAGAGTTACTTCGGGGCGGTCGAAGCCTTGGAGAGCGGTAGCCGCCGCGCTGTTCTGAAGCCGGAGAAGGCGCTGAAAATGGCGCGTACCTACAACGCGTTCATCTGCTCCATCATTGACAATTCGACCGATTGGACACTGGAGAACGGCAATCGCACCATTATCGCGACATTGGGGATCACAATTGACGGCGTGATGCGTAACAAGGTGGGGGAGATAGCGGAAGAACGGATACGCACTCTGTTGGTAGAGTGGCTGGTGGGCAGCGGTCTCGTACTTGAGCCGCAGATCGGCAAAGAGGATGCTTATACCAGCGATTGCAGCATTTTCGAATTGCAAAATGGCGTAACGATGCAGTTCAGTTCTGAGCCGGACGTTGCGTTCTCGCGCGGAGACGAGCTACTGGCCGTCATTGAGATCAAGGGGGGCGTTGACCCGGCGGGCGCGCTGGAAAGGTATGGGGCGGCCACGAAACATTCCAGCATTCGGTCTCGGTCAGTTCTCGGTGCCGCAATTTCTACCTCGTCGCGGTGGAAACGCCTGAGCTGGCGAAACGGATCAGTGACGACAGGCTTGTGGAAAAGACCTTCAGCATCATCGAGATCCTGCACGACGCCGAGGCACGTGAGCGCTTCTTCAGAGAGGTCTTTCACCACGCGTTACGGATCACGTAACGCCGTATCTCAGGATTGCCCCTGGCCGGGCGCTCTCGTCGCGAGAGCAGTAACGAGCAACCACCACCACGTCACCAATGGAGCCTTTGCCATGACCCCACTCACTCTCAACCCGAACGCAACCATCCTCTTCCAGGGCGACAGTGTCACCGACGCCGGCCGCACTGCCAGCCTCGACCCTGCAACCGCCCTCGGCGAGGGCTACCCCGCCCTCATCGCGAAGCGCCTCGCCGGTTCGGGCGTCACGGTCATCAACCGCGGCATCAGCGGCCATCGCGTCTACGACCTGGAGGCCCGCTGGACCGAGGACTGCATCGCCTTGCAGCCGGATGTCGTCTCGATCCTCATCGGCATCAATGACACCTGGCGGCGGTATGACAGCGACCTGCTCTCGCCGATCCCCAAGTTCGAGGCCTCATACCGCCGAATGCTCGACCGAATCCGCGCAGAGACCTCGGCTAAGATTGCCCTGCTCGAGCCCTTCGTGCTGCCGATCCCCGATGACCGCGTCGAGTGGCGCGAAGACCTCGACCCGCGCATCCACGCGGTGCGCAAGCTCGCCCGCGAGTACAATACCATTCTCATCACACTCGACGGGATATTCGCCGAAGCCGCGACGCGCGAGGACATGGCGCACTGGGCAGAAGACGGCGTGCACCCCACCGCCGCCGGCCACGAACTGATTGCGGATGTGTGGATGAAGGCGGTGTTGGGGAAGTAGCTGGCAGCCAGTTGCCATGCCGTCGTGTCCGTAGGACGTTTACCGCCCGTAGGGCGGTCGGCCGAAGGCCCCTCAGCCGGATGCTTCAGCGTCCGGGTATGGCCATCTTGGTTTCCTCTGCGTCCGCAGATAGGACGCTCGGCGGCGTAGCCGCCCAAGCCGTCGGGGCCGCGCGTTGTAGGGCCTTCGGCCACCCGTCCTGCGGACGGGTTGTCGCAGGACACTACCGATTCCGAGCGCTGAAGCACCCGGCTGAGGGACCCCGCCTTCGGCGGGGCCGGGCGTCCTGCGGACGCAAACGACAACGACGCACTCGTCCGGCGCAACAAACGCGAAGCCTTGGAACGAACCACACCCGTACGGAGTTCTTGACTCAGGATCACCCACGAACGCAGGAGGCACCCGCTTTGCGCACGTGTCACAGTCTCACGATCATCTTCCTGACCATGCTCGCCTCACGGCTTTTCGCCGCGCCCATCGACGACTTGCGCAATGCGATTATCGGCGCCGAGCGCGCGGTCGCCGACCATAAGGCTCCGGGCGTCGATACCGCCGTCTATCGCACGAATATCCCGCTCGCCAAGCTCAAGCTGCGCAAGGCGGAACTCGTGAAAAAGGCCGCGCTCACCGGGGCGCAGGCCGATCAGTTCGTCGATACGACGGTCAGCCAGGGCCTCGCAGTCATGGCGAATTTCGAGGCAGGCAAGCCGACCTATGCCACACCCGGAGCGCTCTGCGAATGTGCCTACATCGCCGAGTGCGACGGCACCTCCCAGCCATACTACCTGCGCCTGCCGAAGAACTACGACCCGGCGAAGCCGACACCGCTGATCGTCTTCCTCCACGGATACGTTCCCTCGACTTCCGTCCTCGACCCGTGGATTCTGCAAGACGACATCTGCCAGATCGCGGACGACAACGGCTGCATCCTGTGCATCACTTACGGTCGCCGGAATTCGGACTTCAAAGGCGTCGGCGAGCGCGATACGCTCGAGGCGCAGGAGGTCGTGCAATCGCTGTACAAGATCGACCCGCTACGGGTGTATCTGTCCGGCGTCTCGATGGGCGGCATGGGGGTATGGCATACTGCGCTGCGCCATCCGGGGCGGTATGCGGCGGCGACGCCGATGTGCGGCCAGACCGACATGGCCCGCTGGTGGCAGAAGGCCGGGGGCTGGCCCCCGCGCGATCAGATACCGCCTTTCCGCCGCTGGATGGTCGAGTGGGACAGCCCGATCGACCTCATCGAGAACGCCCGCGACACGCCCATCTTCGTCCAGCACGGCAGCGCCGACCCGCTCGTCCCGGTGGACCAGACGACCACCATCGTCGAGGCCGCGAAGAAGATCGGCATTGACATCAAGCTGTACCTGTTCCCCGGCGCGAGCCACTACATCTACTGGGACGCGCCATGCTACAAGAATGCCTGGGGCTGGGAGAAAGACTTCAAGCTCGACCCCTCGCCCCGCCGCGTGGACTACAAGACCTACAGCCTCGACTATAATAAGAGCTTCTGGCTGGAGATCACCGACTTCGAGGAGTGGGGGAAGCCGGCAACGGTCTCATGCACGGTCAGCGAGGACGGCTCGGGATTGACGCTCACAACCGAGAACGTGCGGCAGTTGAAGATCGACGCCCGGCAGGCCCCGCTGAAAAAGGGCGCGGACTTCACCGCCACGGTCAACGGCAAGCGCCAGACCGTGCGGGCGACGGCGAGCGGAGAGCTGGTCATTAACACATCTACCGAAGCGCCTCCTGCAGCGGCCGCTCGTGCCCAGTGGCTACCGCGCAAGCGCGCCGGGCTTTGCGGCCCCGCCATGCAAGCCTTCGACACGCCGTTCATCGTCGTGCAGGGCACGCAGGGTAGCGATGCCGAGCGGGCGGACCTCGCCACGAAAACGAAGCGCTTCGCCGATGAATGGGACGCCTTCGCCGACGGGCAGCCCCGTGTCCGCACCGACGCCGAGATCACCAGGCAGGACATCCAGGACTACAATCTGGTGCTGTTCGGCACACCGCAGACGAACCGCATCCTCGGCCAGATCGCCCCGCGCCTGCCGATCTCCATCGCCGACCATCGCTTCTCAGTCGCGGGCAAGACTTACGCCGGCGCGGACCTCGGCCTGGTGATGTGCTACCCGAATCCCCTCGCGCCGAACCGATATGTGCTGATCTTTTCCGGCGAGTGGTATGGGACGAAGTGCGGCATCAATCACAAGTACGACTTGGTGCCGGATTTCATCGTGTTCAATACGCGGAACTATAACTACGATGACACCAACGAGCACGAGGTCGCCGGCTTTTTCGGCATGAACTGGGAAGTGACCCCGAAGACGACGTGGGTGAGGGAAGGGAAGTAAGGCGTAGCGGGAGCACGCCGTTCCTGTAGTATTACTATGCCGGTTGCGCGGCCCTGCTTGGCAGTGAGATGCCCTGCGAGAAACAGACGGCGATGGACCACAGAGACACAGAGAACGGCAACGTCCCTTAAACGCCTAGCGCGGGGCGGGCCGTTTCCCAGCCGTTCTCTGTGCCCTCTGTGTCTCTGTGGTTCAACGCCGTTCGCCTTTCATCTTGACGGTCAGCCTCTGACAAGATTCCGAGCGCTTCGTCTGCCGGTTGTCGAAGCGGCGTAGTAATGGTAAGAGCATTGCCCAGAGTGCGACTCGGCCGTGCTTCTGTGGTAACTGGGGTCCATGACGATAGCCACAGGCCTGTCGGAAGATTTGCTGACGGCGGTCGCAGGCTGGAGACTGCTCCTACAGACGGTTTGGCGCCACCGCGATCCCCTCGCCCGATGGCCCACAATGAAACAGGACCACGGCTCGCTTCTCATCGGCGATACACGCGGCCCTGTTGTTGTCTCGAATAGCTGCCTGCCCGTTAGTGGTTCGCGGCTGGCGCAGGCGCGGGCGGTGGGGGAGGCGGGGCTCCGGCACCCCCCGGAGGCGGGCCGCCAGGGCCGCCTCGACCGCCACGGCCACCCCCCATCCCACCCATCATCATCATCGGGTTGAGGCCGTTGGCTGTCGAGTCGAGCAGCACTACGGTCGCCGCGAGGTTGTTATCATTGCGCTGACCGACAGCGACGATTTTTGCGTTCGGCTTTATCTCGGTGGCGTCGGCGAGTGGCTGGAACTTCACGACCTGCGCGTCTTTCGCCACTTCGACTTCGATCTTGAGGCCGTTGAGATCGACGATCAGCGGCTGAACCGAACTCACCACGGCGCTGTTGACGGTTGCCATCGCCATCGGTCCGCCGAATCCTCTGCCGCCGGGGCCGCCCCCCGGACCGCCAGGGGCGCCGGCGGGAGCGCCCATCACTTGCGCGATCAACTGCTGCATGTCGCCAACCCGGACGGAACGCGCCTGGACCTTCAGCGGCGCGCCGTCGAGGCCGATCGTGTCGCCGACCTTAAGTGTCGCGACATCGGTATCCATGACCTCCCACAGCTTGGTCGCCTGACCCAGGGCGACCATCACAGTTTGCTCCTGCTGTGGCCCGAAAGTTGCCTTGACCGCCAACGTCGCGCCATTGTCCCCGACGACCTGAACCGTGCCCATCACGAAGGGCAGGTTGAAGCCCCGCCCGCCCCCCGGCCCCGGCTGTGCGAAGGCCGCTACGCCGGTGACGAGCATCGTGACCACAGCCAGCAACACCCACGTCGGTCTCCTCATGTCACACACCACTCTTTCAGATGATAGCTCGGCGCTCGGCGTCATTATGACAGCCGAGTAAGCGCCACAAGTGCCGGATGTGTCACTTGTTCGCTCATACTTTCGCCGCCTCCAGGTGAAACTCCTGCAATTGGCTCTTCCTCAATGTGTGTGGATAGCTTGACGATGGCTGAACAGACCATGTAGGCACGTGGTCGTTATCCGTGCCGTCGCGTCCGCAGGACGCCCGGCCCCGCCGCA
>CAYWBK010000193.1:0-11107 GCA_964455745.1 uncultured Armatimonadia bacterium | reverse complement strand
GTCCCTTAACGCCTATCGTGGGGCAGGCCGTTTCCCAGCCGTTCTCTGTGCCCTCCGTGTCTCCGTGGTTCAATGCCGTTCGTCCTTCATCTTGGGATACGGTCAGCCTCTGACAAGATTCCGGGCGCTTCATTTGCCGGTTGTCAAAGCGGCGTAGTAATGGTAGGTAATCGGCGGTAGTCGGGCCGTATTCAACGGCCAAACGACAGACCGTCGGGGCTATGCTGCTACGGGACTATCCGTCATGCCGTAATCCTCCAAATCCTATCAATCCTGTTCCCCTCGCCGTTCCCTGCCGCTACGCTTGCGGCAGTCCTACCTACAATCAGCGGACGGACCCAATTGGCATCTTGCAGGGCGCTCGGGTATTGGTTATAATGACTAGTGGGACGAGATCTTCGCGCGCTACCCCCCCTAACGCCGCGAAGTCTCGTCCCTTTTTGATTCCGTCGTCCGCCCGACCTTCGCACTACTCCCTCCACGTCTCACGCCCCCTGTCTGACGAGCCTTCCTGCGATGGTACGGGGCTTGAGGATCATCGTTTTCGCGCACCGGGCCTCTTACTCGGGTCGCGGCCTGGCCACCGGCACCACGACGGCTTCGTAGAAGCTCCAGGAATCGGCTGCGTATCGGGGTTCCAGCTTGAGATAGTGCGGCTGGCGCGATTGCCACAGGTCCCGCAAGGTGCCCGTCGCGGTCAGCTTGCGGCCCTCGTTCCGCAGCACCAGCCAGTCGCCCTTGTACAGCACATCATCCGCACTGCCGCCGACATCTTCGTTATCGACGACCACATTCGCGCTCCGGCCGGCGAACAAACTCACCGCGAATCCGGGCCACCCGGCGATTACCACGCGTTTCTCCGGCCCCAGAGCGGCCAGGGCGCGAGCGGCTCCCCTCTCCCCCTTGCAGGTGTCCGCGAGCCTGATGTCCCCCGTAGGCAGCCCTCGCAGACTGACCGGCATACCCGCCCCGGTCGCCCGTAGGAACCACGCCAGCACCCCGCTGATGACGAGGATGAGGATCACCCCGCCGATCGGCCTGCGGGTCAGGGCGGAGGCACGGTCCTGCTCCTCTTCCCGGCATGGAAGCGGATCGGGGCGCGGGGCCGTCGCCGTCGCCAGCAATACCGGCCCGGCCGCGATGGTCGCGGCCACCAGGGTGATGAGTTTGTCCCAGTAAGTGCTCCCCGGCAAGGCCCCGAAGACTCCGCGAAGCGCGAAAGTGGCCCCCAGCAGCCCGATGTAGGCCCACAGGATCGGGCGGCTGGGCAGCGCCTCTTCCCCCGAGGACCGCAGTTCATAATACAACAGCCCGAAGATCGGGAAGTAGCAGGCGAACAGCACCGCGAGCGGGACCGATGACCACGTCTCCGCGGTCATGGCCGCCTGCCGCCCCACGGTGTCGGTGAACGTGTTGCGCAGGAAATGCCACGGGTCGCCCATGATCGCCCAGTTGGCCGTGATCCATAGGCCTGCGACGTAGACGATGGGCATCAGGAAGGCGATGGCGAGGCCCTCGGCACGCTGCCACGAGCCCTCCGGCCGCCGCACACTGCGCCAGACGACAAAGCCGGCCGCCGCCAGGACGACGAAGCCTGCCTCATACCGGGTCATCATGGCTGCGCTCAGGTAGAGGGCCGCTGCCAATAGATCGCGGAAGGCATCGCCTCTCGCCCACCTCGCGAACGCCGCCAGCGCGCCGGTAAGCGCCCAGATGAGGATGATGGCGGGCGCACCGCTGGCCGCGAGGCTCAACGCCAGCGGATGCAGCAGCATCGTCAGGCACACGATGCCTGTCAGCCACCACCGCAGCCCCAGCCATCGGCACAGGCCGTACAGCGTGACCACGGTAAGCCCGAACGCGATCGCTCCGACAATCGCCGCCGAGATGCCTGACACGCAAAGCCCCGGCGTCCAGGCCGCAAAGGGAAGCTGCGCGAGGGCCGGCAGCGGCGGCTCGACGAACCCGATGAGCGACAGGTTGGCCTCCGGCTGCTTGTGGAAGACATCGTAAGCGTGAGCAACCGCCGACATAGCCGACCAGTTCACCAGATCGTGCTCGTAAAGAGCCTTGCTCCCCACCCACAAAGCCATCCCGGCGGCGATTGCGAACAGCGCCGCCGCGACAATCCTGCCCTTATTGTCGGCTGTCTGGCTAGAGTTCATGGTTGAGTGTTGTCGGTGTCATGTGACGTATCCACTGTTGCCGCGCGAAGGCCAACGGTGGGCTTGATGATGCTCTTTGGCAACGTGAATCGGCAAGCACACCGCCCCGAAAATCAAGGGGGGCGCGCGATGATGCTCTTTGCCAATCTGAATCGGTAATCAGATCGCCCCAAAGACCAAGGTAGCCGCGCGATTTATCGCGCCCGATTCGGTCGTTGTACTCGGGATCAGTGCGAAATACGAACGGCATAAGCGCGATAAATCGCGCGGCCACCTTGATTTTGAGGGATCGGCCTCAGCCGCGTCCCGTTGCCGATTCAGGTCGGCAAAGAGCATTATCGTGCCCGATTCGGTCGCCGTGTTCAGGTTCAGTGCAGACTACGAACGGGCTGGGCGCGATAAATCGCGCGGCCGCCCTAATTCTGGGAGTTAGTCTCGGTCACGTCGGTTGTCGATTCAGACTGGCAAAGAGCATCATCAAACCCCAACACAACGGCAAGGCTTCCGCGCAGGGCCGTCCGCCGTTCCTTATCGTTGTTAGCCGTTCCTTGTCGTTGTTCGCCGTTCCCTGCCGTTGTTTGCCGTTGTTTGCCGTTTCCTGCCGTTGTTTGCCGTTTCCTGCCGTCCGTTGCCGTTGTTCGCCGTTCCTTGCCGTTCGTTCAGCATTCATCATTCCGCGTTCCGCGTTTCCCTCTTGTCCAGTCCATGCACCGTCTTCTCCCAATAATGCGGGCGGAAGATGATCTGCAGGAAGGCCTTGTAAGCGCCGATGCTCATCAGCAGCCAGTAGATGGGAGTCAGGAGGCAATACTTGACCAGGTCGTAGTACCCGCGTGTTACGCAACCGGCCACGGTGAGATAGACGAACACGAAGTTCGACACGAACAGGCAGAAGACGCCCAGGGCATAGACCCACGGCGGGAACATCGCCGAAATGATACCCGAGTGAGTGAGCAGCCAAAGCCCCGTCATCGCCCAGTAGATCGGGTTGAGCAGGAATGACAGGAGCGCCCCGCCCACCGTCATCTGAAACGCGAACCACCCCGGCAGGCCAAGCTGCCGTAGCAGCTTCAGCGGGAAGCGGGTGTGAACCAGGTAGGTCTGCAGATAGCCTTTCACCCACCGCGAGCGCTGGCGGACCCAGTTGAAGACCTGCGGGTTGGCCTCCTCCCAGGTGGTGGAGTCGATCATGGAGGTCACGAAGCCGTGCTTGTGCAGCCGCACGCCGAGGTCCGCGTCTTCGGTGACGTTGAACGGGTCCCAGCCGCCCAGTTCCTTCAGCGACGCGACGCGGAAGTGGTTGGAGGTGCCGCCGAGAGGGATCGGCGCGCCGGAGGCGACGAGGCCGGGGAGGGACAGGTCGAACCAGACCGAGTACTCGGCGGTGAACCACCGCGTCAATAGGTTCTGGCGCTGGTTATAATAGTTGAGCTTCGCCTGCAGGCAGACAACGTTCTCGGGCACTTTGCTGAAGGCGACGGCGGCCTTGCGCAGTTGATCGGGTTCGGGGCGATCTTCGGCGTCATAGATGACCAGGAGGTCGGAGGTGGCGATGTCGAGGCCATAGTTGCAGGCCTTCGGCTTCGTCTTGGGCTGCGATTCAGGCACCACCACGGCCCGGAACTGCGGCGGCAAGGTCATCGCGGCGCAGGCCTCGCGCGTCTCGGCATCGGTCTCCTCGACGAGAAGCATGATGTCGAGCTTCTCGCGCGGGTAATCCATCGCATCGAGGCCCTTCACGAGGCGCTGGAGCACCGCCGATTCGCGGAACAGGGGCACGAGGATTGTGTAGGTCGGCAACTTGTCATCGGGGATGGAGCGCGTCTCCTCCGGCGTCACGTCGATGGCGACGCGCCGGTCCAGGGACAGGTAGATGAGATAGAACTTATAGGCCGAGTGGATGATATAGAAGACGATGCACACTGCATTTAGAAAAAGCAGCGTTCCGACCGTGTGCAGCACGAGCGCGGCGGCCAGTACGATGATGCCGACCGCCCCGGCGATCTTCTGCGGGGTGGTCAGCGTGCGCAACGCGCACTCGTCAGGCCGCTCGTGGAGGACACGCAGGACGTCGATTTGCGGAGAGGGGGCTTCGGTCACGGGTTAGTTGGTTGCCGGGCCAGGATCGGAACATGCAAAACGGCCCCGGCGTCCTGGGGCCTGCGCAATGTTGTTTCGGCTTCTATGAGCCGATTCCTCTAGGCTTCAGTCGCCATGCCGCGATGCGGCACTCTGGAACGATGGAAACGGCTCTATCCCGTGGCCCCGCCGGGAGAGGAACGGCTAACGGCAACCTCACCCCCTCGGCCGCCTGCGGCGGCCACTCCCCTCTCCGCAAGCGGAGAGGGGGAGAACAGCGAACGGCCCCACCTCACCCCGCTGTGCGGGCCACCCCTCCTGTGCCGGGAGGAGGGGGACGGCAAACGGCGCTTTTCGAGGCAGTCGTCATGCCGGTTTCCGGCACTCTGGAACGATGAAAAGGCGACGGCCCTACCCCGTCCCGCCTGCGGCGGGCCACCCCTCCCGTACCGGGAGGGGAGAGGCGAACGACGATTCCCGCGCAGCAGGAAACTGCTGCGGTTCTCCCCTCTCCGCAAGCGGAGAGGGGCCGGGGGTGAGGTCGCCGTTCGCCCGGCAAACGGCGCTTTTCGAAGCGGCGCATCCGAGGAATCGATGCGTTCGGTGCGGAAGTCTATATGTAGCGGCGGTCCACTTGAGACGATGTCTTAGCGGGACTGTGTTCTTATTGGACTTCGCTCCTGTAGAACAGTGGACAGTGCCATAGGCGTCTACGTTTCGGAGGCCACGAATGTTCACAAATTGCGTTCAACGCCACCCCCGGCCCTTCATCCATAGGATGGGCGTATCCGCGATACCGGCCCGGCTTACCGCAACCCTTCCCCTGCGCCTGGTGATCGGCTGGTTCGTGCTGGGGTTCATAGGGCTGTCCGCCGTGGTGTCGGCGGCTCCGGGGTTCCCACGGATCGCCAACCTTTGGGGATATGGACCGACGGCCAAACCGGACCAGTATGACAAGCTCGCGAAATACGACCTGCTGGTGATGGGCGGCGCCGGCACGGACGCGTGGCGGAAGTTCGCCCAGGAGATGCACCGGCGCAATCCCGAGATGCTGCTCCTCGGAACCGGGCTGTTCAGTTACACGAGTCCGCCCCAGGCGACCCCGTGGATGAAGGAAGCGTGGTACCTGCACCGGCCCAACGGCGAACTCGTGAACTGGTGGGCGGGACAGTGCTTCGTGCCGAACATCCTCCTCGACGACTGCTTCGCGGCCCTCTTCGACCAATCGGACAAGAGCTTCGGCAGCCTGTTGCGCGATGGCTCGCTCGATGGCGTGTTTTATGACAGCGTGGTCGGCAGTGCGTCTTGGCTGGGAGACGTGGACACCGGTCGCAAAGGCGTTGCCGACAAGCCTGCCGATGTCGATCCGAAGTGGCACGCGCGGCAGAATCAGTTCTTCGACCAACTTCGGCAGCGCTGGCCCAATATGCGGATCATGGCGAACGACATCGACGCCGGGCACGCGCCCCATGTGAACGGGCGTCTATATGAGGGCGGGCCGCTGCTCGATCGCATCATAAACGGCGACATCAGCCCCAAGGACGCCATCAACACCCTGAATCGGTGGATGACGACCAGCCTCCAGCCGGGCATCACTTTCGCCATTATGACCCACCCGATCGGCTGGCAGGGCTGGCGCGTGGGGAAAGGCGACCATGTTACGACGCCGGGAGAGGTGGATCGCGTAAGCCGCGACTTCCCGCGCATGAGGACCGGCCTTTGCACCACGCTGATGACCGATGCGTACTATGCGTACGATGTCGGGACTGTGTGGTATGGCCTGCCGTTTTGGTATGCGGAGTACGATGCGCCGTTGGGCAAGGCGCTGGGGCCGAGCAAGGAAGTGTTCGATGTCGCGCCGCAGGTCGTCCTCGACTGGCGCGCCGGACAACCTGCGGACGAGTTGAAACTGGATGGCGACACCAAGGCTACGCCAGAGGGCATCGAGGGCGCGCAGACAGACCCCGCGAGCGGCTGGCAGCGGCTGTTCGCCACCGACCCGAAGAAGGTGCGGTTCGAGCCGGGGCACGTCTACCAGATTGAGGCGGACCTCGACCTCATCCGCAAGCCGACGGTAAGCCTACAGTTCAACCTGCGCACCGGGGTGGGCGGCTGGGAGCACCACGACAAGGGTATCTCGCACCCGCCCGCCGATGCGAATACGTGGCACCTCGACGTGACGGTCGTGCCCGATGATTTCGACGACTACGCGGCGGAATGGCACCTGTGCGGGGCCGGCGACGTGAGGCTGACGCGGATCAAGGTGACGGAGATCAACCAGTGCTACTACCGACGTGAATTCGAGGGCGGGATCGCGGTGCTAAATGCCATGCCGCGGCCGGTCAGCATCGACCTGAAGGGCACATTCCGGCGGCTCAAGGACGCTGCCGCGCCGGCAGCCATCGTCGAGGTGGATGACACCGCAAGTGGCTGCGAGTGCAAGGGAGCCTGGGAGACCGTCGGCGGGGAGGTGCACTGCTACGGCGACAGCTTCCGCCGCGCCGCCAAGCCCGGCGACACATGCAAGTGGACGTTCACCGCGCCGAGCGCCGACACATACACAATCTACGCATCCATCCCCGGCGGGAAGGGGGCCTCGGACGCGGCGATGTACTCGGCGACCACGCGCGCAGGCAAAGTCAACAAGACGCTCGACCAGCGCACCGGCGACGGCGGCTGGGTGCGGCTGTTTGAGGTGAAGCTGGCGGCGGGAGAGCGATGCGAGGTGAGCTTGCTCAGCAGCGGCACCGGCGCGACGCAGGCCGACGCCATCCGGGCCGAAAGCGCCGCGCGGTACAACGACGGCAGCGAGGTCAGCAAGCTGACGCTGGGGCCGCTGGACGGGGCGGTGCTGGTGAGGAGGTAGGAAGGCTACCTCACTCATCCGGGCGAACGGCAACCTCACCCCCCGGCCCCCTCTCCACTCGTAGAGAGGGGGGAACGACGAACGGCCCCACCCCGCCCTGCTGCGCAGGGCACCCCTCCCGTGCCGGGAGGGGGACGATTAACGGCGCAAGCGCGGTAACACCGGGAATGACCGGCCTACGGCAGGAAGTTGTACATTCGCTGGTGGAGAAGAATGCCCAGCGTGCCCCAGATGGCTCCCGCCAGGAACTCGCCCAGAACCATCCCCATGAAGAAGTTCGAGGCCGGGCGGAAGGAGGACATGCCGCCGTAACGTAGGACCAGCACCTTGCAGACCCAACTCACCAGAATCGATGGGGCGAACAGGGCCATCGACCAACTGCCGGACACGGCGAAGCCTGCCGGATGAAGCGGGAACCAGGCGAACTTGGCGCGCATCACCGCCAGGAACACCGTGAACCCACCGCCGATGAGCATTGAGACGATGCCGTACCAGTTCGTGCGCGACGGGCTTTGCAGCCACCCCTGCAGTCTCCCCCATGCCTCGACACCCTTGCCCGCTGAACCCTCTCCGCCGTACCGGAAGAAGCAATCGAGCATCACCGTCCAGCCGAGGACGATGCCGACGCCCATCGCGAGCGCAATGACCCCGGCGAGACCTCGCTGGGACAGGCCGGTCTGCTCGGCGAGCTTCATCGACTCGATCTGGTGGGGCATCGGGTGGCTGCGATGAGCGCGGGTGATCCCCCAGAAGAACGAGAACATCACCAGGTTGCGCTTGCCGAGGCTTTCGGGGCCAAAGACCTCGGTGAGGATCACCTCGGGGCCGATCTTGTGCAAATCGTGGACCGGCGAGCCGAGCTCGGCCCGGATGCGGGCCACGGCTATCGAGATCAGCAGGTACAGCGTCAGGAAGCCGCACGCCGCCGAGGCCGTCATGCCGCCCGCGAGGCAGAAGTACAGCAGCAGAGCGAAGCCGCCGATCACGCCCCAGACGGCGTAGCGGTAGGGCATCGGCTCGCCGGAATCGTCGAACTCGCGCTTGCGGAAGACGCTCTCAAGCGCGATGCGCAAGTGCTTGCGTCCCGCCCACAGACAGAACCCCGCCAGGGCGATGTAGGCGGCAAAGGACTGCTCGTCGATCCACGGAGCCTGCGGCAGATTGCCCCAGCCGGCAGCGGCGCTGAGCACACGCACGAACTTCCACAGAATGTAGAAGAACCAGCAACTGAAGGCCAGATCGACCGGGATGAAGAACGCGAGGCCGACCGCGAACGGGAAGACGTTCAGCGGCGTCCAGCCGATGGCGTTCCAGGGCATCGACTTCACCTGCGCGCCAAGGTCGTAGCCGGCATCGGGCGAGCCGAGGAAGTTGGGGATCATCGGGTAGAGTTGATGCAGGCCGTTGAGGGCGTCGAGGGCGAAGGCCAGGGCGAAGCCGATCCACATGAGCCGGTTGCTCAGGAAGCGCGACTTCGGGGAAGTCATCTCGAGCGGGATCTGCACGATCGGGAAGCTAAGCTTGGCCTCCTCGGTCCACTGTTTGCGGAACAGCGTGTTGAGACACAGCATCGTGAGCAGCAGCACGAAGGAGAATCCGGCCCACCACAACGCCGGCTGCACCCACGGACGCCAGTACGGGGAGTCGAAAAGGCCCTGGTGGCCGTCGAAATAGGCCCACAGCGCCTGGTGATCGGAAACCGTGAGGTGTTTGGGGACGTACTTCAGGAAGAGCTGCTCCCAGCCGTTCTCGGGGGTCGCGCCGTAGAACGGGTGCGCCACGACAGGGACGAGGGTCTGGATCTGGTCGAGGCCGACGACGGAGGAAGCCATCGTCAGCATGGCGTAGATCGTGGCCAACTCGGGGTGTGACAGGGCGCGCGCGGGCGCGAACTTGCGCACCAGGTTGTTGACCAGGCAGACAACCAGCAACGTGACGATCACGTTGAAGATCAGCGATACGGTCGTAGGCCGGCTCTCACCCCATATCAGGCCGTGGAGGATGAACAGGACCTGCGGCGGGATGAGGAGCAAGCCGATGACGACCGCCCGCGCTGTGACAGGGGATTGCTTATGCGGCGTCGAGGGCTTCAGTGCCACTTACCAATCTCCAGTTCGTACCGAGGAGGCATAGCCGATCGACGCCGGTAGTGAGCGGGCCGCCTGCGTCCGCCCGAGGGCATCCGGTGGCGGATGAGCGGGCATCGGGCTGCGCGGATGCCGGGGAATCACCGTGTCTGGCGGCCGCGACGAGGAAGTACGCGCCGATGATGGCGGCCACAACGACCATCACGAGGATCACGATTGCCGCAGGGCTGAGTTCCCTATCCATGCTCAGGCTCCATAGTGGCGCAGCCCGGTGACGGCTGTTGCCGGTGGACGGCTATTCGGCGAGAGGCGGAGGCATTCCTTCCGGGCTACTCACCCCCGCGCTTCACGGATGGACGGCACCTCACCCCCCTGCCCCCCTCTCCACTCGTGGAGAGGGGGGAAACGGCCACGGCCACGGCCACGGCCACGGCCACGGCCACGGCCACGGCAACGGCAAACGGCAAACGGCAAACGGCAACGGCAAACGGCTGGCGGGCGAGACGCCCGCCCCACGCGCCAGACGTGCAGCCAGACCTTTGCGACATCGCCATGATATGCTATAGTCTGTTCGATGCTGGCGCGTGTGAGCTTTCGATCATGCCCGACGTACGATCCTGATGCGGTGCGCGATGCGGTGCGGGATGTCATCGACCAATGCGGCGGGCTTGGCGGCCTGCTGCGTCCCGGCGCTCGCGTGCTGCTGAAGCCCAATGTCGTCAACCCGCAGCCGCCGGATTCGGCTGTCTGCACTCACCCGATGGTCGTGCGGGCCGTCGCCGAGATCGCGCGAGAGGCCGGCTGCTCGGTCATCGTCGCCGATCAGCCATGCTACGCGATGACGCGCACTGTCGAGTACGCGCTTGGCGTGCCCGGATACATCGAGGCGCTGGCGGGCCTTGAGGCCGAGATGCGCCTGCTGAACACCGGCGGGTACGACACGGTCGAGGTCAGAGATGGCTACCACCTGGGGACGGTCGCGGTCTCTCGGCTGGCGCGCGAAGCGGATGTCATCATCAACCTGGGCAAATGCAAGACCCACCTTCAGTGCCTGCTGACGGGCGCGGTCAAGAATATGTTCGGGCTGCTGGCCCCAAAACAGCGGCTCGTGGCGCATTCAGCCGGCTCGGCTCGCGCCCTCGGCGAGGCGGTCGCCGACATTTACAGCGCTTGCCGGCCGCACTTCTCCATCACCGACGCCGTTGTCGGGATGGAGGGGCACGGGCCGACCGCCGGGGAGCCGCGACAGATCGGCTTCCTGGCCGCCTCGACGGATGCGGTGGCGCTGGACGCCGTCGTCGAGACCACCGTGGGCTTCAGGCCGGGCGAGATCGTGACGACCCTCGCGGCGGACCGGAAGGGCCTCGGCTGCGCGGACCTCGCGGAGATCGCGATCACCGGCGACGACCCGGCGGACTTCCGCATCGCCCTGCACCGGCCACCGCGAATGCACCAGCGGCTGCCGACGCTGCTGAACCGGCTCGGCCGTCATGTCATCTACTGCCGCCCGGTCGTCGACACACGGGCCTGCCAGGCTTGCGGGGGCTGCAAGCAAGTCTGCCCGGGCGATGCCGTCCGCATGGGCCGCCACGCTTTCATCGAGCGCCGCAAGTGCCTGGAGTGCTATTGCTGCATCGAAGCGTGTCCGTTCGGAGCGATCAAGGTATCGCGGAGCTTCGCGTCGAAACTGGTGTCGCCGACGGTGTGATTGCAGGTTTGAGGTAACAGGGGACAGGTTTTAGGAACGGCGAACGGCCCCCTGCCGCCCCTTCCCATCAACGCCCTACCCTGTCCCGCCTTGAGACGGCAAACGGCCCTACCCCGTCGCCCTGCGGGCGACACCCCTCCCTGGTAGGGCTATGCTTTCCCCACATCTTTTCAGATGTAGGGGCAACATTTTTCCTGGCGGA
>CAYWBK010000192.1:0-11238 GCA_964455745.1 uncultured Armatimonadia bacterium | reverse complement strand
TTCAGCGCCGCCAGAAGCGCGTCGGGGTATTGCGTCCCGATGATGAGGTTGGTCTTCGGGCCTCGCAGGTGCACACCCGTGTTGCCCTTCACATTGTAACACCAGATGCCGTCGCGCCCGCGCTTGATGCCCCAGCCTCCGAAGTCCCGCACCGGGCTGAACTGCACCGCCTCGAGCGTGGCGACCTCGGACAGGTCGATGCGCTTGCGCCAGGTATTGACCCAGCCGAAACTGAGGACGACCTCGCCCGGCAGGACCGTTACGCTCTGGCGCATCAACAAAGCGATGATCGCCAGCATGACTGTCGATGTGATGACGCCCGGCAAGGTCGCTCCTGCGGGGATCGGCCTGTTCGCCGTGGAAGAGATGATGTACGGGATCGGAATCATCAGCAACGGCAGCGCACACAGGCCGTAGACGAACCAGTGGTAGTATTGCTTTTCCTCGTACAGCGGCGTGGAGTTCAACCGGCATACCGCCTTTTCGCGCGCTCATAGATCGCGTCGAGATCGCGCTGGATGTCGCCCGGCAGGGCGAAGTCGTGCGCGGCGATGCGCTTTCGGGCGATCTCGCGGGCGCGCTCGCGGATCGTCTCTGCGCCGTCGTTTTGCCACGTCTGCAGCATCCGATGATCGAACAACTCCGGCTCGTGGAAAGCGGTGCGGTAGTTGTCGAGGGTGGTGTCGTGGTCGAGGAACGTCCCCCCGATGCCCACCTGCTCGATGGCCGGCGCCGCCAGGGTCTCGTCGCTGAACTCGTACCCCCGGCAGACCGCCCGACAATACTGCACGATCTCGTAGTCGATGACCGTTTGCTCGGGGCTGTAGATCTCATCGACCGACAGCAGCCCGGCGTTGGTGAACATGCGCGCCCCGGCGAGAAACGCGGCCAACGTGTGCGCGCATTTCTCGGCCCCCGCGTGGGCATCGGGCTGCTTCGAGGCCGTCAGCAGCGACTTGGCGAGCACGGGGATGCCGTAGCGGGCGTTGAGCTGGACTTGGATCAGCGTGGCGAGGATGTCCTCGGGCGATCCGTAGACGAAACTGCCGTAGCGCATGTCGAAAGGATACGCGCGCACGCTGTCGATGACCGAGCAGTAGATCGGCGAGCCGCGGCTGATGACATGAAGCAGGGTCAGGCCGGCGAGAAGCTCGGCGAGGCTTTGCACATACGAGCCGACCGGGAAGATCGGTGAAGTGGCTCCCATGATCGGCATGGTGGCGACCCAAAGCGGCACTTCGCGGTCGAGGAAATGCCACATCACCTCGAGATCGTCCGCGTTCGCCTGGAAAGGGCTGATGACCCAGAAACCCAGCGCGAATTCCGCCCCGACCGCCTGGTGCATCTCGTAGGCGTACTCGGCGATCTCCGGCGTCGTGCGGGGATTAGCGTCCAGCGCCCCGACGTGCTTGGTAGGGCTGCACTCAAAGCACGCCTTCTGCAGCGCGATCTCCTGAAGCTCCGCCGGCGCGACATCAAGCGGCCTTACCGGAGCGGAGCCGAGCATTCCGTAGCTGTCGGCGAGGCGCGTCAGATCGCGGACATCCTGGAGCGTGGCCGGCCGGACAGCGCCGGTGTCGAGGTCCGTCACATTCAGGCAATACGCCCCGGAGACGATGGCGGTGTCCCCGCCGAGCACAGTCCTGTCCTTCTGCCGCAGCAAGTCCGGATACACCTGGGCGGCGATGGCGGCCTCGACAAGCTCAGGCGCGAACCTCAACACCTCGCCCGAAACCGTGACGCCGGCGTGGTCCGCGGCCACACCGCGGATCGCCTCGTGCGCGACCCGAAGCCCGACGCGCTCGATAAGCCCGAGGGCCTCGGTGTGCATCCGCTCGATCTGCTCGGGAGACAGCCCGCCGACGAGACCATAAGTCACCTGCGGCATACTCAGAGCCCCTTTCGCTCGAACTGCTTCCAGTCGCGGGTCTGGTCCAGGGCCACGCGCCGATCGCCGAGGATCGGTCGGCCGGTCCACTGGTGGCGGGACCGGCGGAGTGTGACCGGTCGGAGAACCACACTGGCTCGCCGTTGACCATCAGCGAGGCTTCGCCAGAGCATCCCAGCCGCAGCTCCGCCGGCATGTCTTTGGGCGAGTTGATGCAGGCGGCGGCATAGGCTACGCCGGCCTTCGGCAGCTTGTAGCGGCCTTTGCCGCCGTGGCGAGCCGGGCGAGCCCGCCGGTGCTCTTGCCGTCCTTCTCGGTGGGCTGGATGTAGCCGTGGTAGTCGTTGAAGAAGGGAACACAGGGGATTACGGCGCACCGAACAGGTAAGCGGCCCAGCCCAGGCAGTCACGCCCCCACCGCAGGTAGGCGTCTCGGTTCTTACGCATGGTACTGAGGAGCGCCTCCACGTCCGGATCATCGGGATGGGCTGCCACGTACCTCTCGGCAGCCTGCCACTGGAGTCCCTCGTACCTGTCCCAATCGTCCTCAGAGGAGACGATGGAGTACAAGAACGTGAGGCCCAGGTCCACACCGTCCTGAACGTTGCTCGAGTGGGAGCCGAATGACTCGGCCTCCTGTTCGGTCAACTGCAGGTATTCCGGCTCTGGGGGGATCCTCCAGAATGGTTCGCCTGCGAGCACGAGACCGCCTGGCCTCACCATTTCCCTCAGGGCCTCGAGCGTTCTCTTGTGCCCCTGATAGACCCAGGAGGCGCCGATGCATGAGGCCATGTCCAGGCTCTTTGGTCGGTCCAGCTCATACTCGCCACCGTCCATGTTCAGCAGATCGATGCGGTCTGTGAGTTGCCGGGCGGCGACGTTCTTTCGCGCTTCCTCAAAGGTGACGGGAGAGAGGTCGATCCCTGTGCCTGTCACCTCGTACCGTTCCGCTACGAGGCAGAGAAACTCGGCCTTGCCACAGGCCACGTCCAGGACCCGCCCACCCTCAGGAAGGCGCAGGAGGTCGATGAGTTCCTTGATCTTGGCCAGGCTCAGAGGGTTCATGACCCTATGGTCCGTGTGGGTGATGCCGAAATACTCCCACGTATCCATGTCCATGGGTGAGCCCTTTCATCTGGGATTGCCCATATCAGTGGGCTGTATTCGTCTTGTGGGCCAGGTAGCGTCCCAACACGCCTGGTGATTCGCTGGTGAGGCAACGGGCACCTTCTCCGCCGGTCGCGAGACCCCTCCAGACGCCTGTCTTGCGCCCGTAACAGCCTCGTGGCGTCTCTCGAGCAGGTCGAGAGACGCGGGCCAGGCATAGGTGTACGCCCCGGGCGGTGAAGCCCAGGGGTTGTTGGGCGATCACGGCAGCACCGGGTTGGCGTCACGTGGGCACCGGCGAGAGCTGCCGGATGCGGCTGAGTATCTGCCCGAACAGGTCCCGCGGAATGGCCACCTCCGCCAACTGCACGGTCAAACGCCGTGCGTGACGAGTGAGTCGGGCGCCGATCTTCACCAGCTTCTCGCGCAGCATGGTCAGGCTCCACCGAGCCATCTGCTCAGGCAGCACCAGCCGCCGCAGGAAGTTCGCCAGGTTGTAGGCCAACACGAACAGCGCCAGCCGCGCCGCGTTGTCCAAGAACCGATGACAGGACAGGCGCATCCATCCCAGAGCGTGCTTTCCTTCCTTGATCCACTGCTCGCAGGTACCCCGCCCGTTGTAGAAGTGAACCACGCCCCGGGGCGGGTCCGTACGGTTGGTCACAATGAAACCCACCCTGGGAAACAGCTCGCCGGCGTGCCACTCGATCTTGCATACCACCCGCCGGGGCCGATCCCAGGTGCCTGTCGCGTACAGCAGGTCATGGTAGCTCACGACAGGCCGACCCGGCGTCAACGCTTCCGGGCGCACCAGATGGGGCTCGACTTGCCGCTCCAGCACGACGTTGGAAGGCAGGCGAATCGCATACAGGAAGCCGTGCTCTTCCAGGTACTCGTAGATCTGCGGTCGCGCGAAGCCCGCATCGCCTCGGAACTGCTTGCGCAGATTGCTGTCCGCATACCGCTTCACGATTGGATCGAGCAACTCCTGCCAGCCGTCCGCACTCGCCACGTTGCCCTCACGCAGCACCGCCCCTTCGCAGTCACCGAACTGGTTGAAGCGGAACAGCGGGTGGTAACAGACGCTGCCGTAATGACCGTTGTACTTGGCTTCCTCCTGCTCGCCGTGCACCGGGCTTTCCCAACTGTCCAGGTCCAGGATTAGACGCTGGGTCGCCGTATGCGACATCGCCGTTGAGACCCAGGCGGCGTTCAGCGCCGCCAGCCCGGTTGCCATCAATAGAGAGTATCTCGGTCTCAAAGCGCCCCACCGTGTTGCGCGCTGCGGCCTGCTTGTCACGCGCCCGGCGGCTCACTACCAGTCGCAACGCCGGGTCTCTCGCCAGACGGTCGGCATCGTTGGTATCCGGGTAGCCAGCCAGGCGACTATACAGCGACTGCCGCAGCAAGGGCACTAACTCGTGCTGAATGTTGCGCCCCGTGCGCTGCTCTGTCAGAAACTGACCGGCCGCCGCCGTCAAACCGAGCTTCCAATCCAATCCCCGGTATGCCACCAGACCGGCGTCGGTGCTGATCTTACTGCCCACGAAGTCCAGCCGCACCTGAGGGCCAAACTGCACGCGCAACGACTCGTCTTGGCGTTCACCCATCAGGTGCCTCCGGCAGTCTTGTCTGCAATGCCCGCTGTGCCGCCTCCACGGGCAGTTTCTCGACCTCCCTACCCAGAACCTCCTCGGTCATATAGGCAATGCGGGTTTCCGGCACCACGGGTCATGGTGGCGCTATGATACAAGAAGAGAAACGCTGAATGCAAAACGCTGAACGCTGAACGCAGAATCAACGGCAAAGACGGCAAGAAAGGCAAAACGGCCCATGACGGCGGCGTTCGCCGTTCCCGCCGTCCCTGCCGTCCCTGCCGTCCCTGCCGTTCAGCGTTCAGGTTGCCGTTCCCTTCGTCCTTGGCGTATACTCGCCGCATTCGAAAGGCCCTGAGGCTGATGGGCTTGTGCGAAGCGGACCGAGGACCGGAACTATGCCTGATCTTACGCGTCTCAAGCGAATCTACTTGTATGACGACCCGGAGAGTGCGGGCCTGAATGTGCTCGATCTCGCCGGGTATCTGGCGGCGCGACTGCCCGACGTGGAGGTCTCGCCGCGAAGCGACTACTTCACCCACCATCTGGCGCGATTCGCCGAGGAACAGCAGGACATGCTCGTGCAGGAGCTGGAGAAGCAGCTTTCCAGCTTCGAGATCGAGGACGCGATTCTGCCCGAGGACCGTGGGAAGGCGCCTGCCGAACCGACCGAGGACCTCGACCTCGGGGCCATCTACGACGCAACCGGACTACAGGCGGCGCTGAAGCTGCTCCTGCCACCCGAGGAGAGCGGCGCGGATCACCTGCACATCGTGTTCACCGACCACTGCATCGCCGATTGGGACCTCGCGGCGCGGCGAATGCGCATCAGGATCGCGGCGCTCGGCCAGCCGACGGTCATCTCCACCTCCGGGCTTATCGAGGCCCCGGAGAAACCGAAGCAGTATCATTTCATGCGGGCGCAACTGGCCTTTCTCGGCCAGGAAGAGGCCCTCGACGAGGTGGAAGGGCACTTCTCCGACACGACGCTTGGGTACGCCGACCCGCGCCTCAATGAGGTGCTCAAGGGGTACGTGTTGAAGGCGGCATTCTACCGAATGTTCAACGAAGCGGCCTGCCGGGTGCAGTCGTGCCGGCTGTTCGACGCCGCGACGCATGAGGAGATGCTGGAAGCTCAGACCGGGCGGCGACCTGGGCTTTGCCACCGGCACGCCGAGATGCTGACGAAGGCGGGGGGAGAGGTCGAGTAGTCGTCGGGAAGGGGGCAATGCGGGGCCGCTGCCGTCAGACCCCGGAGGGGTCGTAAGCCGATAGCCAGGGGCGCAAGCCCCTGGATTCGGGCGACAATCCCCCCCCAAAAAAGAACGATGGGGCGCACAGTAGCGGAATACTGGCAGTTGAGTATCGCCCCTCCGGGGCTTTGGTGGAAGAGGACGCAGGAATCCAGGGGCTTGCGCCCCTGGCTAACATCCGGCACCCCTCCGGGGTGCAACGGCACGATAGCTTCATCAATCAAACTGACCCACTACCCGCATCTACATGAATTCGATTTTGGTCATACGGAGGACTTCCATGCTGGCAGCCGTACTTCATGACTTCGACAATCTGGTGCTCGAGGATGTGCCGACTCCGAAACCGGGGCCGGGAGAGGTGGTCGTGCGGATCAAGTCGTGCGGCATCTGCGCGACCGACTATAAAGGCATCAAGGGCGTCCGGCGCAATGTGAACTTCCCCTCGATCCCCGGCCACGAGCCGGCAGGCATCGTCGCCGAGATCGGCGCGAACGTCATCGGATTCTCCGAAGGCGACGAGGTGGTCGTGCAGCCGAGCGGTTACTGCGGCGTTTGCGAGAACTGCCGCCTGGGCCGCACGCACTATTGCGAGCACTCGTACACCACCGGCGGCGACGGCCCCGATGACACCCGGCCCGGCAGCTTCGCCGAGTACCTGCTGACCGATGCGAACACGCTGTATCACAAGCCCGCGCACATCAGCTTCGATGCCGCCTGCCAGACCGAGCCGGTCAGCGGGGCCTGGAAGGGCATCATCCACATGTCCGAAATGCAGGTCGGCGACGACGTGGTCGTCATCGGCACCGGCGGAATCGGCATGTACTGCCTGATGGTCGCGAAAGCCGCCGGAGCCGGCAACTTGATCGCGGTCGATATGAGCGACTACGCGCTCGCCACCGCCCGAACCCTCGGGGCCACGCACACCATCAACCCCAAGACACAAGACCCGAAGCAGGCGGTCTACGACATCCTCCCTCACGGGCCGGACCTGGTCGTCGAGGCGGCGGGGCCGATCCAGGCTGTGAAGCTCATGGTCAGCCTCCTACGGCGCGGAACGCGCTGGAACGTTTTCGGGATTACCACCCATGAGACGTTCGAGCTGGACGGCGGCCTCGCCCACTTCCTCGAGGCCCGCATGGACGCCAGCTTCGGCACGAACCCGATGGCGATGCAGCGGGCATTGCGGCTGATCGGCGCAGGGCTGGTCGACCCGGACAAGGTGATCTCGCACCGCTTCCCGTTGACCGAAATCCACAAGGCGATGGACACGATGGGGACGGCGGAGAGGAACAAGGTGGTTATCAACCCGTAAGCGATGATGCCGGGCGACACTCTGTCGTAGTACAATGCGGGGCAACACTGATGTTAGGAGGTGGCCGCTATGCCGACCGTTGACTATGCGCCGGGGGAAATAGCTCGGATCGGCTCCGAGCGCTACGAGGGCGAACTACGCTCCACGGTTGAGACAGCGGACAACATCGGGAAGATACTCGTTCTCGACATCGAGACAGGCGATTACGAAATCGATCTGGAGCAGCGTGCCGCCCTGTCACGCCTGCGGGCCCGGCACCCCAAGGGGGCATTCTACGTGGTGCGCATCGGGTATCGCGTGGTTGAGAAGATCGGTGGTAGTTGGCGAGGGCTCCGCCGATGATGCGAGGCGCCGTCATGCCCTGGCGTGAAGCACTGGTCACGCTCTCGCTTCGCGGTAGCCGCGGCAGGGAGCTTCAGGTCGAGGCGGTCGTCGATACCGGATTCTCGGGCGAGCTTCTGCTGCCTCGCGCCATCGTCGACGAGTTGGAGTTGGCCCTGGAGGGCGAGGAACAGGTCGTGCTCGCCGACGGGAGCGAGTGTGCCGTCCCGTTCTTCAGCGGTGTGGTAGTGTGGGATGGCACCCCGCGCCAGGTGTCAGTGCTCTGCGCGGGCGGCGACCCTTTGCTGGGCATGTCCCTCATGTGGAACCATCTCCTGACTATGCGGGCCGCAGAGGGCGGAGAGGTAACCCTCGATCCGCTGCAGTAGCGATCGACCGCCGCCCACGTCCCGAATGTGAGGCACCGAACATGCGCACTCCTGACGAATTCGCAGGACGAATCGCCGTCGTTACCGGCGGCAGTGACGGGCTGGGGTTCGACTTCTGCCGGGCGCTTTGCGAAGCCGGGGCGGAGGTGTACTTCTGCGCCCGCAATGCGCAGCGCGGGGAGGCGGCGGCGAAGACGATGTGGCCGCGCGGGCACTTCGTCCAGGCCGATCTCGCCTGCCCCGAGCAAATCGAGGCCTTCGCGCAGACCGTGCGCGAGGAGGCGGGGCGGGTCGATTACATCGTCAACAACATCGCCATAGACGACCGTATCGAGGTGGGCGAGTTGTCCGCCGATATCTGCGATACGATGTGGCAGGTGAACCTGCGGTCGTATCTTCTCGTCGCCAAGGCGTTTCTCGATCTGCTGCGGGCGGGCGAGGGCAAGAGCGTGGTCAGCATCTGCACTACGAACTATATGCTAGGACTCGAGCCGTTTACGCTGTACAACGCAACGAAGAGCGGGGTCGTGGGCTTCACGCGGTCCTTGGCGCGCGAATTGGGGCCGGAGGGCATCCGCGCCAACACCGTCAGCCCCGGCTGGATCATGACCGACAAGCAACTCCGCGAGCACGTCACCGAACAGGATAAGGTCGATCTCCTGCAGGCTCAGGCGCTCAAGTTCCTGCTGGAGCCACGGCACGTCACTCCGGGGGTCATGTTTCTGCTCAGCCAGGCAGCGGCGACGATTACCGGGCAGAATGTCGTGGTCGATGCGGGGAAGTTCATGCAGTGAGGCAACGCTGAAGGTTGAACTCAGAACGTAGAAAACACGGCGAACGGCGAGGCAAACCACAGAGACGTCGTGTCGGTCCCATACGGCGGGACCGACAGCACAGAGCACGGCGTAACGACAGCGGCGTAACGGCAGCGGCGTGGCGGCGATGCCGTTCCAGCCGTTACCGTGCTCTCTGTGTCTCTGTGGTTCAAGCCGTTCCCCAGGACTTCAACGCAGGCCCCCCCATCACTCTCCCATCACCACGACATCCGGCCACACCCGCCGCTCGCTTCCGCGTACCTCAAGCCCGCCGGAGATCAACACCTCGCCCGACGTCAGCAGCGCCGCACGGTGCTCGTGGACCGGGTGTGCCAGGGGCCGCGCCGGCTGGAAGGCGTTCGTGGCGGGGTCGAAGACCTCGCATGAGGCCACCGTGTGCGGCCCGCCGTCGCCGTTGAAGCCTCCGGCGATGAGCACCTTGCCGTCGGGCAGGAGCGCCGCCGTGTGATCCATGCGCGGCTCGGCCATGTCCGGGCCGGGGGCGAACCGGCCTGTATGCGGGTCATAAAACTCCGTGCTCCGAAGCTGCTTCCCCGCCTGGATGCTGTTCCCCCCGGTGATGAAGACCCGACCGTCTTGCAGGACCGTCGCCGTGTGGCGCGAGCGATCGGTCAGCATGTGCCCCGCCGGGATGAAGCGCCCGGTGGCCGGGTCATATAACTCCGCCTCGGCCAGCGTCCGGTTCGATGGGAACTGCATCCCGCCGGTGACCAGCACCCGACCGTCGGCGAGGAGGCTGGCCTCGTGGCCGTAGCGGCCAGCCAGCATGTCGCCGGTCGGATGGAAGCTGCGGGTTTTCGGATCGTACAGGTCGCAACTTGCTACGGAAGTCACCCCGCCGACGAAGCCGCCGGTGATGAGCACCCGACCGTCCCTCAGCAGCGTCGCCGCGTGCAGTTCGCGCGGAACGGACATCTTCGATTCCAGGAACACGAAGCGCGAGCCGTCCCAAAGCTCCGCGGTGCGCGAGGTCGAGTACGGGAGCATGAAGCCCCCGGCGATGAGGACTGTCCCGTCGAGGAGCAGCGTCGCGGTGTGGAAGGCGCGGTGCTTCGCGGGTCGCGGGGCGACCATGACGGTGCGGTGCGCCGGGTCGAGGATTTCCGCGCGACCGATGAACGCATCGCCTGGCCCGAGGCCGCCGACAACGAGGACGCGGCCATCGGGGAGGGCTGTCACCGAGTGCGCGTACCGGGGGGCGAGGCCCTGAGCGGAGGCGAGGGTGGGGACGAGAAGAAGGAAGAGAAGCGGCAGGCGGCGACAACGGCTTCCTACCCCGCCGCCCTTGCGGGCGGCACCCCTCCCTCGAGCCGACCGCAGGCCGGCAAGGGAGGGGAAAAGGCGAACGGCCACGTCGCCTCCTTGCGGGCGATCACCAGTCACCCAGCCCGCCTCCCCTACTCCGCGCATTGCTTGATGACCTCGCGCGTGAGAGAGATCGCGCGCTTGAGGCTTCCGGCGGCGTCCTCGGGCGGCGCATATTGCAGCACAATATCGCCCGCGTAGCCGTTGTCCAGGGCGTTGCCGAGGAATGCGGCGTAGTTGCACTGGTCGTCATCCGTGCCCGGCTCGCCACGATGGCTGGCCGAGAAGTGGATCATCCCGATGCGGTCGCCGAGGGCTGCGCCGGCATCGGCGAGATCGTCGCCGATGCGGATGATGTGATACGTGTCGGCGGTGAGGCGCGCCGTGGGCGCCCAGGGTTCGAGGAATGCCTTCGCCTCGGCGAAGCGCTCGATGGTCGTGTCCGGCTCGAACTCGAACGAAATGCAGCAACCCGCCGCCTGCGCGATGGGCACCACGGCATCCAGGTTCGAAGCAAGGACCGCCTGCGCGGCCTCCTTCGTCACCTCGACCGGGCGGTACGGCCAGCAGTCGATGACGGTCGTCCCGAGGATGCCCGCGGCCTCGACGCACTTCGCAAAGACCTCGCGGAACGCCGCCTCCGAGTCGGGGATCGCGGATGTCTGCCGCGTCAGGCCGAGAGACACGACCGCGAGGCCCGCGTCCCGCAACTGGGCCGCCGTTCTCGCCGGGTCGTCCTCGTCGTAATCGGGATGGTACGGCCAGTTGAGGCCCTCGGCGCCGACTTCGACCGTAAGAGCAATCAGATCGCTGGGACTGCGCTGCGGCAGTACCCCGAAGTAGATGCCATCGACGGCAACGCGCATGAGAACGCCTCCCTGAATCGCATGAATGGATGATCGCGACATTTCCGCATGAAACCTGGCCGAACCTGCGCGGCGAAGGGCTCTTCCTCAATGTGTGTGGGTGGCTTGACAGTGGCTGAATAGACTACCTCGGCACGTGGTCGTTATCCGTGCCGTCGCGTCCGCAGGACGCCCGGCCCCGCCGCAGGCGGGGTCCCTCAGCCGGATGCTTCAGCGTCCGGGATTCCCGCCGCACGAAGGCCTCCCCGTCCGCCAGGACGGGCGGCGCGAAGCGCCCGACAAAAGGCTCAGCCTGCAGGCGTCCCCGGACGACTTGGGCGGCTGCGCCGCCATCCGTCCTGCGGACGGGGACGATTCTACTTCGGCC
>CAYWBK010000191.1:0-11287 GCA_964455745.1 uncultured Armatimonadia bacterium | reverse complement strand
TACGGTCAGCCTCTGACAAGATTCCGGGCGCTTCGTCTGCCGGTTGTCAAAGCGGGGTAGCAATGGTAGGTAATCGACGGTAGTCAGGCGCATTCAACAGCCAAACGACAGGCCGTGGAGGTTATGCTTCTACGGAACTATCCCCCACGTCCCATCCATCCTGTGTCCTGCTCCGTTCTCTGCCGCCACGCTTGCGGCAGTTCTACCTATAATCAGCGGGCGGCCCCACTAACCACGAGTCCTGTGCCTGTGCAGGACATCACCCGCGCCTGCGAGAAATGTGTCCACCTATGACTCGGCGGGCAATCCTCATCGGCGTCTGCGCGGTTCTTGTGATCGGCATCGGCACACCGTATGCCGATCTTGTCATGCGCGGCACCTGGGTTGGATTGACCGCCTTCCCGATCAGCGCGCTATTCGTGCTGATCGCCCTGGTCGGCGGGCTGAATGCGGTCTTGCGCCGATTCGGGAAAGGCCTCTCCACCGCCGAGATGCTCCTGGTTTACTGCATGAGCCTCGTGGCCGGGGGCATTCCCTCGTTCGGACTGACGGGTCTTCTGATCCCCTACATCGCCGGCCCGTTCTATTTCGCCACGCCCGAGAACAAATTCGCCCAGGTCCTGCACCCGTACATCCCGAGCTGGTTTCACCCGCAATCACAGGATGCCATCGTGAAGCTGTACGAGGGTGTGAGTGAGGGCGGCAAAATCCCCTGGGGGCAGTGGGCCATCCCTCTGGCCGTCTGGACGCTGCTGGCGTTCATCGTCTACGGGGCGTTCTTCTGCCTGTCGACGATCCTGCGCAAGCGGTGGATCGACGACGAGAAACTGGTTTTCCCGCTGCTGCAGTTGCCGATCGAGATGAGCAGCTACGGCGGCGACACCCGCGCCATCGCGCCGTTCTTCCGCAACACGACCATGTGGGCGTTCTTCAGCGTGCCGTTCCTGATCCACTCGGTCAACGGGCTGCACTACTACGTCCCCGCCGTCCCAACGATCAACATCCACATGATCGACCTCGGTCGCTATATCCAGGACCGGCCGTGGAATGCGATGTCTCCGTTCTACATCCGCGGCCTGTTCTCGATGGTGGGGCTGGCGTATCTTCTACCCTCGGAGTTGTCGTTCAGCCTGTGGGTCTTCTACTTCTTTTTCATGATCCAGGCGGTCATCGGGAATGCAATGGGCATGCCGATGCCGGGTGTGCAGGCGTACGGGACGAAGGAGTTCATCGCCCAGCAGATGTGGGGCGGGATCATCACTTCGGGCATCCTCGGCCTGGCCGCCGCGCGCCCGCGACTGGAGGAGATCTTCGGCAAGGCGCTGGGGCGACGGCCCGATGTCGATGACTCCGGAGAGCCGCTCTCGTACTCGCTGGCCTTCCGCGGCCTGATTGCGTGCATCATCGCCCTCGGGATATGGGGCGCGGCTGCTGGGGCGCAATTCTCCGCGACGGTTTTCATTTTCGCACTGTACTTCCTCATCCACATCGTGGCGGTGCGGCTGGTGTGCGAGGGCGGGATGCTGTATGTCCAGCACCCCTTCCGGCCTCTGAACATGATGCTCAATGCGGTCGGGTCGCGGGGGCTGGGACCGCGGAACCTGGCGATCCTCGGCTACTTCGACCACCTGTGGATGGTCGACAACCGCAGCCCGCTTATGCCGGGGATTATGCAAAGCCTGCGCCTCGCCGATTCCGGCAAGCTACCGCGCCGGCCTCTCGCCAAGGCCCTGGCGCTGGCGATATTGCTCGCGGTGGTGTCGTCCTACGCGTCGTATCTACGGCTGATGTACCGCTATGGGGGGTCTACGCTACATGAGTGGTTCACGACATACTATACGCGCAACCTGTACTGCACGTGGATCACGCAGCTCATCACCAGTGGGGAACCGGCGAAGCCGCTGGCGTTCGTGAACATGGGGGTCGGGGCGGCAACGATGTGGGGCGTGACCTACATGCACCACACGTTCCTGTGGTGGCCGCTGCACCCGATCGGGTATCTGATGGGCGCGTCATGGCCGATGATAAACTTCTGGTTCCCGGTATTCCTGGGGTGGCTGCTGAAGACGACGATCTTGCGCGTGGCCGGGCCGAAGGTGTATCGCAACCTCATTCCGGGGTTCCTGGGGCTGGTGCTGGCGGAGTTCACGTGCGCGGGCCTGTGGGTGATCGTGGACCTGTGTGCCGGTGTTAGAGGGCACGAGATCTTCTCATTCTAGTGGCTCGCCGCCGTTGCCGTTCCCGCCGTCCCTGCCGTTCCTGCCGTTCCTGCCGTCCCCAAAACCTACTACCTGCCGTTCCCCAGCTTCCCCAGCATCTCCGAGACCGTCACGAACTCATACCCCTGGTTGCGCAAGGCGAAAATGAGCGGTGGGAGGGCGAGGATCGTCTGGTCCACCCCGTCGTGCAGCAGGATCACGCTGCCCGGAGCAACGTCGGCGGTGATCCTTTGCATGATGACATCGGTGCCGGGACTGGCGTAATCGGCCGGATCGTCGGTCCATAGGACGGTCGCCAAGCCAAGCGTCCGAGCGATGCCCATCACGCGCTCATCATACTTCCCGCCCGGAGGCCGGAAGGTGGCGGGACGGCGCGCGATGATCGACTCGACCTCACGATTGCACCACTCGATCTCCTCGGACGCCTGCACAGTCGTCGCTTTCTGCAGGTTGACGTGATGGTAGGTGTGGTTGCCGATCTCGTGGCCGGCGAGGGCTTCCGCGCGGATGAGGTCCGGGGCGGCGGCGGCCATCTGCCCGACCACGAAGAAGGTGGCTTTGATGTGATAGCGGTCCAGGATCGCGAGAATGCTGGGGGTGGATTCGCGGTGAGGCCCGTCGTCGAAGGTTAGCGCGACTTCCTTGTACTTAGGGTTGCCCCTTCTCAGATGCCAGGCGCCCGTGTCCCCGTGCGCGGTTTGCGCGTCACGCGCTGCAATTTGGGCCGGGGTGAGGTAGTCGCCCTCAGGGGCAGTCGACAGGAGGCGCTCCAGCACGCTGTCGGGCGCGTTGGGCACCGGGGGCGCCGCGATAGGGTCCGTCTGCACGAATGGGTTGGCGGAATGCACCGCGCACCCGGCGAGAGCGGCCAGCAGGGCGATGACGAGGGCGTCGATTGTAGGGCTGCGACGCGACAGGGGCATTCCCTCCAGCGATGAACGTGAGCGGATGACGCAGGACGACGCACGCCCGCGAACGCCGTCCTGCGTGGGGTGATTATAGCCGAAAACGCGCAAGAAAGGAAACGCTGAACGTTGAACGCTGAACGCTGAATCAACGGCGAAGACGGCGAACGGCGAAAAACGGCAAGGACGGCGAACGGCAAGGACGGCGAACGGCAGAGCGGCGAACGGCAGAGACGGCGAACGGCACGGACGGCGCGTGGGGTAGGCGCCTCGCCTGCCCGGCCCTTACTTATGGCACGGCATCGCGGGCGGGACGCCCGCGCCACGCGAAGGGGCCAGGCAGTTCGCGCTCAGTCTTCCTCCCCCGCCAGAGCCGCTACGTCGTATTCGGCGTTGAAGCGCACGTATTCCGGGGTGAAGTCGCAGGTCCAGATCGTTGCGCCCTCCCTGCCGCTGCCGAGATCTATGTCGATGGTCACATCGTGCTCATGCAGCCGCTTGCGGGCCGCAGCCAGGTCCAGATCGACCGCTGTGCCGCGATCCCAGGCGAGGATGCCCTGGATGGCGATGCTCGCCTGCGCCGGGTCGAAGTCCAGCAGGCTGCTGCCCATCGCCGCGGCGATCCGGCCCCAGTTGAAATCCTGTCCGTAGACGGCGGTCTTCACGAGATTGTAGTTCGCGACAGCTTTGCCCATCGCATAGGCGACTTCGTAGGTCGCCGCCCCGGTCACGTTGATGGTGATGAACTTGCTGGCGCCCTCACCGTCGGCGGCGATCTTCTTCGCCAGGTCCTGGGTGCAGTACCCCAGCGCCGCCCGGAAGGCCTCGTAGCCCGCGTCACCGGCACAGGTGATCGGCGCATTGCCCGCCGCGCCGTTGGCGAGGATCGCGACCGTGTCGTTCGTGCTCATGTCACCATCGACGGTAATGCAGTTGAACGAGAGCTTGACCGCATCGCGCAGAGCCTCGCGTAAGACCCCCGGCTCGATGGCCACGTCGGAGGCGATGAAGCACAACATCGTCGCCATGTTCGGCTCGATCATCCCCGCGCCCTTGCAGATCGCGCCGATCCGGCACGTTGTGCCCTGGACATCGAAACTTGCCGCCACGGACTTCGGCTGAGTATCGGTGGTCATGATACCACGGGCCGCGATGTCGGCGTTCCCGCGCGACAGCAGCGGCGCGGCGGCTTTGACACCCGTCGCAATCTTGTCGATCGGGAGCTGATCGCCGATATGGCCGGTCGAGCACACGATGACATCGGAGGCGTCCACGCCGGCCGCTTCGGCGGTGAGCCGGGCCATCTCGCGAGCATTCCGCAGGCCCTCCTCCCCGGTCGCGGCGTTGGCATTGCCCGAATTGCAGATGATCGCCTGCGCATATCCGTCAGCCACAGCCTCCAGGGTCACATAAGTCGGCGCGGCGCGGAAACGATTCTGCGTGACGGTGGCAGCGGCGGCGGCACGGCGGTCGGAGACGATGAGCACCAGATCGAGGCCTGTCGGCTTGATGCCCGAGTTTACGGCAGCCGCCCGGAACCCCTCAGCGGCGAGGATGCCGCCCTCGATGGGGAACATCACCCCCGGCCCCTCTCCGCTTACATCGAAGGGAGAATTCGTGGACAGGTTCGCGTCGGTCATCAGCAACACTCCTTGTCATCTGCGGCGTGCAGTGAGGCATGCAGGGCGGCGAACTCGGGCTTCCAGCGGAACATCGGCGTCATACCGACCTCCTCCGGCGTCAGAAATCCGAGCTTCGCATAGAAACCCTCTTTGCCGGGGGCCGAGAACAGGAACGTCCGGTACCACGGCCCTGTCTCGACGAACTGCATGACAAGCCGCATCATCTCGGTGCCCACGCCCTGGCCCTGGTATTTCGGGTCCACGACAACATCGTAGATGCCGATAAAGAAGCCGCCATCGCTGATCGCCCGCGCCATGCCGACCAGTGTGCCCGCCTCATTCCGCACGGTCACGCAATACTCCGCGCGCTCCCAGACAGCGCGTAAAACCTCATCAGGCGCGAGGGGCTTCATGCGCCAGTCAACCGCGCGGTAAAGCGCCCGCACTTCGTCGGGCGAGGGGACCTCTTGTTCGTGATAGGTAAGGTCGCTCATAGCGGAATGGTCTCTGGTTTCTGGATGCTGGTTTCTGGATGCTGGTTTCTGGATGCTGGTTTCTGGATGCTGGCTTCTGGATGCTGGCTTCTGGCTTCTGGCTCCTGGCTCCTGCCGTTTCCCCCTCACGGCCACATCGCCGGTCGCATCAATGCCGTCGTCTCGCCGAACCCGCACATCAGGTTCATGCACTGCACCGCCGCTCCGGATAGGCCCTTGACCAGGTTGTCGATGACCGAGATCACGATGAGCCGGTTGACACGCTTGTCGACCGCGAGGCCGAGGTGGCAGAAGTTCGAGCCGGCCACGTGCTTCGTCGCGGGGAGGTGTCCGTCGGCGAGAACCTTGACGAACGGCTCGTCGGCGTAGAAGTCCTCGTACAGATCGCGGATTTCGCCGGGCTTGATGTCGGTCTGCAGCGTGCCGTAGGCGGCGGTGAGGATGCCTCGCGTGATCGGGATGAGGTGCGGGGTGAAGCTCACCATCACCGGCTGCCCGAGGCCGGAGAGTTCCTGCTCGATCTCCGGGGTGTGCCGGTGTTTGCCGGCGATGTTGTAGGCGGACACCGATTCGTTGATTTCGGCGAAGTGCGTGCCGAGGGTCAGCTTGCTGCGACCGGACCCTGAAACGCCGGACTTACTGTCCACGATGATGCTCGCCGGATCGAGGATGCCGGCTTTCGCCGCCGGGGCGAGGGCCAGGATCGCGCTGGTCGGGTAGCAGCCGGGCACCGCGCAAAGCTGCGTGCGGATGATCCCCTCGCGATGCAGTTCCGGCAGCCCGTAGACAGCCTGCTCGACGAGTTCCGGACCGGTGTGCGCGGCGTAGTAGTGCTCGAACTGGGCGATGTCTTTGAGACGATAGTCGGCGGAGAAGTCGATGACCTTCTTCCCCCGCTCCAGCGCCCGCCGGGTGAGCGGCACGCCGACGAGGTGCGGAAGCGCGAGAAACAGGAGATCGGCGCGCTCGCAGGCGACATCGACGTCAGTGTCCTCGATCGGCATGTCGCAGCTTTCGAGCATCGAGGGATACATGCCCGATAGCGTCTGTCCGGCGGTCGTGTGACCGGCAATGTATGTCACCTCGACCTCGGGGTGGTCGAGAAGGAGTCTCACCAACTCTACGCCTCCGTAGCCGGCGGCTCCGAACACTGCGGCACGGATCATATCAATCGCCTCCGATTCCTCCCGCGGTCGGTTGGACCGCAGAAACGCGAAATGCCACCCCAACGTCGGGTGGCATGGATACGTCATGCCTTGCAGGAGACGGCACAGGTTGTGGCCTCAGCGCCTAACGCGGCCACACACGACTGCGACGAACTCGACAACAAGGGAGATACACATGATTGTATGAGGCGACGATAGCAGATTTCGGCAAGAGGGTCAAGAAGGCAACGCTAGGGGAAATGCTGAACTCAGAACGCTGAAGGCAGAATCAACGGCAAATGACGGCAAAGACGACAATAACGGCAAAGACGACAATAACGGCGAAGACAACGAACGGCGAAGACAACGAACGGCAAAGACAACGAACGGCGAAAACGATGAACAACGGAGACTGCGAACGACAGCAAACAGCCGGGGCATCCTTCGATCATGGCGGGGTGTGACCATCGCTGCGGGGTGCAGCGTTGTTTTGCCGTTCGTTGTCGCTGCCGTTTGCCGTCTTTCGCCGTTATTTGCCGTTGATTCCGCGTTCAGCGTTCTGACTTCAGCGTTTCAGCGTTTCCCTCTTGACGCTGGCCGGGAAATGACTATACTTAGTAGCGTTAGATGTTCTCAGGTGTATCGTCCTGGGAGTGGGCAATCTGCCCACTCCCTTATTGTTTCAGCCGGAGTTACGCCGGGACAGCGCTGGAAGGCAGATCGGGCAGCCGTCGGGAGCGATCCGGCGGCAAGGTCCTGCAGGCATAATGAAGATACGCAAGCATCCCGTAGTCGCGGGCCTGGAAGGCGAGATCGGCAGCACATTGCAGGACTTCGGGTACGAGCTTGTGCTGATGAAGTTCGGCGGGCCGCCGGGGAATCGAACGCTGTCCATCTTCATAGACAAGCCCGGCGGGCTTACTGCGGATGACTGCAAGTACATGTCCGATAGGCTGTCGATCGTCATCGACGCGCTGGACCCGATTGAGGGCAGCTACCGGCTGGTTGTTTCATCGCCGGGAGTCGATAGGCCGCTCACCAGGGATGAGGATTTCGAGAAATTCGCGGGCGAGACGGTGTCCGTTCGCTTCGAGGATGAGGCCGGCAAGCGTCGGCGCATCAGGGGGACGCTGCAGGGCGTGCGCGAGGGCAAGGCCGTTATCCTTGCCGATGGCGAGGAAGAGGCGGTCGCGCTGGACCAGGTGGAGGAGGGCAACCTCATCTACGACTGGGCCGGCCACGGTGAGCCTGAAGCCGAGGCAACTGAGGAAGCGGCAGCCCCTGCCCCGACTGCTGCCCCGGGTCCGAAACGCCAGAGCGGGGGCAAGCGGCCCAAGCCGAAGCGTTCCGGCGATTAGAGCACTGACGGACGGAGTCAACATGCCAAGTGAACCCTCGCCAAAGCGAAAGTCGAAAACCGCGAGTAGTCCTTTGGCGGAGGTCTTCGGGTTCCCTTGCCATAACATGTCGAGAGAAGCAGCACGATATCGAGGAAACCGTCTGTGCCCCTTCCACAATCGGGTGCCGAATTGCACGAAGGACAAGGCGGAGGACCCGCTCGGTGTGTGTAGTATTCTCCGCAAGGAGAACGCGGTCATCACCTGTCCAGTGCGATTCCGACAGGACTGGCTAATCGCCACAGACGCAGCCGAGTTCTTCTTCCCCGAAGGTGCTTCGTGGACATCGTTGACCGAGGTTGAGTTGCCAGACAAGAACGGGCGGTCAGCAGGGAACGTCGATGTTATCCTTGTGGCGTACGACAGGGATGGCCAAGTCATAGACTATGGGGCACTCGAGGTGCAGGCGGTCTACATTGCCGGCAACGTTCGGGTGCCATTCCAGAAGTACATGAGCGATCCCCAGCGCTATGATGATATTGACTGGCGGCAACGTTACTACCCTTGCCCCGACTACCTATCATCCTCACGCAAGCGGCTCGCCCCGCAGTTGATATTCAAGGGGGGAATTCTCCACGAGTGGAACAGGAAGATGGCTGTTGCCCTGGACAGGACGTTCTATGACACTCTGCCTGTTCTGGATGAGGTTCAAGCGTCAGATGCCGACATGGTGTGGCTGGTCTATGACATGCAACTGGATCCTGGCTTGGACCGATACGTGCTGAGAAGGCACAACACGGTATACACCAAGTTTGAGCCAGCTCTCTTGAAGATAACACGGACCGAAGCGGGCGCAGAGGAATGCTTCATCGGCAAACTGCAAGCGAGCCTGGACCAGAAGCTTGAGAACGATACAAGTACTGATGATGCGACTACTGAAGTCGATTTCTCCATACGACCATGAATCAGGCAACTCTCTTTGGCGACATTCCGGCTGCCCCGGCGGTCGTGAACGTGGCTTCTGTCCCGCAACGCAGTCCGTTCCGCTATCCGGGCGGAAAGACTTGGCTTGTTCCGCAAGTGCGCAGGTGGTTGCGCAGCCTACCCAAACGGCCCCAGGAGTTCATCGAGCCATTCGTCGGCGGGGGAATCATCAGCCTGACGGTGGCGTTTGAGGAACTCGCGGATCATGTGACAATGGTGGAACTGGATCGCGAGATCGCGGCCGTGTGGCAGACGATTTTGGGGGAGGGCGGGGCGTGGCTTGCCGGCCGCATCGCTTCTTTCGACTTGACCTCGGAAGCGGTGCGAGCGGAACTTCAAGGGGGGGATTGCTCGCTGTGGGAACAGGCATTCCGGACCATACTCAAGAACAGGGTGCACCGTGGGGGAATCCTGGCTCCCGGCGCCGGGATCATGAAATATGGTGAAAACGGCAAGGGCATGAGTTCACGCTGGTATCCGCAGACTCTCGTCAGGCGCATCCTAGCGATTACGAAGATGCGTGATCGAACTCGATTCGTCGAGGGAGATGGGGTTGCATTTGTGCGGGAAAACGCAGGGGCGGAGAACACCGTATGGTTCTTCGATCCCCCCTACAGCGCAGCCGGCAAGAAGGCGGGAAAGCGGCTTTACACTCATCACGAACTCGATCACGCCGAGCTTTTCCGCTTGGCCAGCACCTTATCTGGCGATTTCCTGATGACCTACGACGATGCCGCCGGCGTGCGCGATCTTGCGCGGAAACATGGTTTCGACACTGAACTCGTTGCAATGAAGAACACGCATCACACGCAGATGATGGAACTTCTGATCGGCAGAGATCTTGACTGGGCGCGGCGCAATACGCATTAGACATAGCGACCGCGATTAGCGTTATCTGCCGTCATCCTGGCACCCGTATCCCGATTAGCGTTTTCCGTATTCCGCATTCCAACTTCTGCCATTACCGGAGGCCGCCGAGATGAGCCACAGGGAGTTGACTTGGAGATGAACGGGGAGTTCATTGACGCACTGGAGCAGCTCCAGAAAGAAAAGGACATTCCGTTTTCGGCGCTGATTGCGACCGTGGAGGCGGCGATGTCGTCCGCCTACCGCAAGCATTACGGTTCAGCCGAGGAAGTCCGCGTGGAGATCGACCGAGACGCGCGAACCGTCCGCATGTTCGCTCGCAAGCCGATCATGCCTGAAGTCGAAGCGGACGAGGCCGGTGAAGCGGGCGAGGGCACAGCCGTCGCCGTGGCCGTAGCAGCGGAGCCGGTTGCCGATGCGGCCGAGCTGATCCCGCTGGTCGAGAGCGCAGCGCTCCCTGTCGCCACGGAGTTTGAGGAGCACGAGATTAATCTGGCGGACTTCGGCCGGATCGCGGCTCAGACGGCCAAGCAGGTCGTCATGCAGCGCATCCGCGAGGCCGAGCGCGAGATCGTCTTCGACGAGTTCAGCCACCGCGTGGGCGAGGTCGTGACGGCGGAGGTCCAACGCCGCGACGCCCGCAGCGTTTTCGTGGCCCTCGGGCGCGTCGAGGCGCTGCTGCCCAGCCACGAGCAGATCCCCGGCGAGCCGTATCGGTTCAACGACCGCCTCAAGGTCTACATCCTCGATGTCCGCAAGACGACCAAGAATCCGCAGATTATCGTCTCGCGAACTCACCCAACCCTCGTCACCCGGCTCTTCGAGCTTGAGGTGCCGGAGGTTTATGACGGAATCGTGGAACTCAAGTCTGTGGCCCGCGAGCCGGGCGCCCGGTCGAAGGTCGCCGTGTGGTCTCGCGACACGCAAATCGACCCCGTCGGCGCTTGCGTCGGCCATCGCGGAGCCAGGGTGCAGGCCATCGTCGATGAACTGCGCGGCGAGAAAATCGACATCGTCCGCTTCAGCGACACGATGGAGGAGTATCTGAAGAGCGCGCTGTCGCCGGCGAAGGTCAGCCGGGTCATCGTAGCTCCCGGCGGCAAGTCGGCGACGGTCATCGCCCCGGACAGCCAGCTCTCGCTGGCGATCGGCCGGCGCGGGCAGAACGTGCGCCTTGCGGCTCAACTCACAGGCTGTCATATCGACATCCGCAGTGAGAGCCAGTGGGCGGAGGCCCCTGAGGCCATTGAAGTCGTCGCCGCCGAGGTTCCGGCGGCCGTTGTGTCCGATCAGCGCATCCGCATCTACGAACTCGCGCGCGAGCTTGGAGTCGAAAGCCGCGACCTGGTGGAGATACTGCAGGAGGAGGGCGTGGAGGTCACCAGCCACGCCAGCTCCATCACCGGCGAGCAGGCGCAGTTGCTGCGCGAGATGCTCGCGGGCGGCGAGGGCACCCTGGCAGAACTCGAATCCGGCGATTTGCGCATCGAGGGCTGAGGTCGCCGTTCACCCGTCGCGACGACCCTACCCCGCCCCCGCTTCGCGGGGCCACCCCTCCCGTGGACCCGCCGCAGGCGGGTATGGGAGGGGAGAGGCAAACGGCGGTTTTCGGGGCAGCCGTCATGCCGGGTTCCGGCGCTCTGAAACGATGAAAAGGCGACGGCCCTACCCCGTCTCGCCTGCGGCGAGCCACCCCTCCCGTTCCGGGAGGGGA
>CAYWBK010000190.1:0-11340 GCA_964455745.1 uncultured Armatimonadia bacterium | reverse complement strand
CCCGTCCTGCGGACGGGGAGGTCTTTGTGCGGCGGGAATCCCGGACGCTGAAGCGCCCGGCTGAGGGTCCCCGCCTGCGGCGGGGCCAAGCGTCCTTGCGGACGCGACGGCACGGATAGTGACCACGCGCCCGAGGCGGTCTACTCAGCCAGTGTCAACCTACCCACACAGATCGAGAAAGAGCCCAGGAATGTGCTGGCGGCTCCAACGGCGAACCTCCGCCTCAGGTGGGCGACCGCTCGGGCCGTGAACGGACGACGCCCGCCTGCTTCGGGCAATCCCGGTTGGAGGCTCTCCCCCATGCGCCGCATCTTGTGTCTCGCACTTTTCGGTTTCCTTACTGCAGGCTGCCGCTGCTGTCTGGCGGGCGACGCCGACGCAACCGCAACGCCCGTGTCTCTGGCCGGAACCTGGCGCTTCCGTCTCGACGCCGAGGCTGCGGGGGTCGAGCGCCGCTGGTTCGCAACCGACCTGCCGGACCGGACGAAGCTGCCGGGCTCGACCGATGAGAACCACTACGGGACCCGAAACACCCGCAAGCCGGACTTCAGCCACCTCGCTCGGCTCTATGAGTACACCGGCCCGGCGTGGTACCAGCGCGACATCGACATCCCCGTCGCCTGGAAAGGCAAGCGGGTCACGCTCTTTCTCGAGCGCTGTCACTGGGAGACACGAGTTTGGCTCGACGATCGACCTTGCGGGATGCAGGACAGCCTCTGCGTTCCCCACATCCACGACCTCACCGCTGCGATCTCTCCGGGGAAGCACCGCCTCACCATCCGCGTCGATAACACGTTCAAGGTGAATGTCGGTAACTGGGCGCACTCGGTCACTGAGGAGACGCAGACGAACTGGAACGGTATCGTCGGGCGGATCGAGCTACGCGCCACCGACCCCGTCTGGATCGACGACGTGCAGGTCTACCCGAACATCGCCACCAGGTCGGCCAAGGTGCGGGCCACGGTCGGCAACGTGACCGGCAGACCGATGCCCGTCGTCCTGGGGCTATCAGTGCAGTCGGCCGTTTCGGGCCAGGGGCGCGTGCCTGCACGAGCTGTCGTGCCTGCGGGGGGCACCGTGATCGAGGCCGAGGTCCCGATGGGCTTGGCTCCGGCGCTGTGGGGCGAGTTCGCACCGAACCTGTACACCCTTAGGACCGCCGTCGTCGTCCGGACCGCCGGCATCCCGTACAACGACATCCGCCTGGTCACGTTCGGGATGCGGGACTTCAACAACGGCGGCGGCAAGCAGCTCACTCTCAATGGCCGGCGCGTATTCGTGCGCGCAACCCTGGAATGCTGCATCTTCCCGCTGACCGGCTACCCCCCGACGACCGTAGAGCCCTGGCTGCGCATCCTGCGGATCGCGAAGTCCTACGGCCTCAACTCCCTGCGCTTCCACTCGTGGTGCCCGCCCGAGGCCGCGTTCATCGCAGCAGACCGGATGGGCTTCATCTACCACGTTGAGGCCCCGCAGTGGGTCGGCGACGTGGGCAAGGACCCCGCGCGCGACACGTTCATCGAGGAAGAACTGAAGCGCATCCTCGATACCTACGGCAACCACCCCTCTTTCGGGATGATGTGCATGGGCAATGAGTTGACTGGCGATCCGGGATTTCTCCAGAAGCTCGTGAAGCTCGGTCAGCAACGCGACCGCCGTCATCTCTACACCCCCTCGACCGCCTGGTCGCAGGGCGATGCTGACGACTACCGCGTGGCCGTCATCCGCGGCCTGCACGGCCCCGGCACCGACGCGGACTTCCGCGACGCCGACGCCCAGCAGAAAGTGCCCGTGATCTCGCACGAGATCGGCCAGTGGACACTGTTCCCGAATCTCGCCGAGATCCCCAAATACACCGGCGTCACCCGCGCCCGCAACTTCGAGATCGTTCGTGATGACCTCACCGCGAAACACATGCTCGGCCAGTCGCCGGCGTTCGTGCAAGCCACCGGGCGGTTCTCGGCGTTGCTCTACAAGGAAGAGATGGAAGTCCTGTTCCGAACCCCCGGCCACGGTGGGTTCCAACTTCTCGACCTCCACGACTTTCCCGGCCAGGGCACCTCAATCGTGGGCATCCTCGATGCGTTTTGGGACTCCAAGGGGGTCATCAAGCCCGAGGAATGGCGCCGTTTCTGCGGGCCGACGGTGCCGCTGCTGCAGATGAAGAAACGCACCTTCACCGCCGACGAGCCGTTCGTCGCCGAGGCCGAGGTCTCGCATTTCGGCCCGACGGACCTGAAGGCCGCGACGCCGGCCTGGACGATCACCGATGCGGCCGGCCGCGAGGTCGCCGCCGGCTCGCTCCCGGCCCTGAACATCCCCACCGGCAGTCTCACGTCGCTCGGCAAGATCGAGGCGCGGCTGTCATCGGCCCAGGTCCCGTCGAAGCTCAAGGTCACGGTCGCGATCGAGGGCACTCCATTCGCCAACGACTGGGACATCTGGGTTTACCCGTCGCAGGTCGACGTCGCCGCGCCGGCCGGAGTGACCGTCGCAACCGCGTGGGACACGAACGCAACCTCGGCCCTCTCCGCCGGGAAGAAGGTCGTGCTGCTCGCGTCGCCGGGCATCATCGCCAAGGCGGTGCAGGGCAGCTTCACCCCCGTCTTCTGGGGCCCGGTCATGTTCGCCAACCAGCCGGGCACGATGAGTATCCTCTGCGACCCGAAACATCCGGCGCTGGCGCAGTTCCCGACCGACGGCTACACGAACTGGCAGTGGTATGACCTGCTGCAGGGCTCGCGCAGCGTCATCCTCGACGATGCGCCGCCGGAGTACCGCCCGACCGTGCAAATGATCGACAACTTCAGCCGCAACCACCGGCTCGGGGACATCTTCGAGGCGAAGGTCGGCCCCGGTCGGCTTCTCGTGTGTTCTCTAAACCTCAAGCGCAATCTCGACACCAGCCCCGCAGCCCGGCAGATGCTCCACAGTCTGCTCGCCTACGCCGCCTCGGACGCCTTCCAGCCGGCACAAGAGCTGACTCCCGCGTACCTCGCCACCCTCTTCCGCGAGCGGTCGCCCCTCGACGCCATCACCCGGGCGCCAGCCCTGGACGAGAAACCCCTCCTGCGCGTGAAGGCCGCGGTGAAAGTGCCGCAGCCCAATACCCCCGCGCCCTGGGCGCCCGAGGCGGACGAGGTCCTCGCACGCGAGCCGGGGTTCGATTACTCCGTGCAGGGCAGCACCTGGCGCGACGAGACGGGTGCGGCCTGGCACGACGGTTCGGACCTGCGAGTTACGGTGACATGCCCCAAGGGGTTCACCGGCACCCTGTACGCGCATTTCCACGACTGGAACCACCTGCAACGCGTGGCGGAGGTCTTTTTCCAAGGACGCAGTTTCGGAGAGTTGGAAAACTACGACGGCCCGGGCGTATGGCTGGCCTTCCCGGTTACCGCCGAGGACAGCAAGGACGGCAAGCTGGAGATCTCGTCCCGCCCGATGCACGCCAACACCATGATCACGCAGATTGTCCTAAAGTCCCGGCCCAGATAGCGTCATCCTGACCACCCTCAACGGCGGCAGGTCGGTGGCCATCCCCGGCGAACTGCTCCCCTACGGCGGTAGCTTCTCGCCTGACGCCCGGTACTGCTGGCTGAAACAGAGCGACGCGTTGGTTGTCGACCGCCTTATGCGCACGCCGCGCAAGGCCGAAGACCCGGCAGTGGCGATGCAGATATAGGTCGCCAACGCCAACGATAGCGGGCTGCGGTGGGTCTCCGCACTCGATATTCCGCGCAGGACCGACCGAGTTGGCATGTAAGCCGCCGGTGCGGTCATTACTTCGCTTAAAGGGCAAGTGTCCATGCGGTCAGTCCATCCATCGCCCGTCACGGCCGTTGCGCTGGCCACGGTCTATCTCCTCGCGACCGCCCCTCTACAGATGTCGGCGGCTGCCGCCCCCGCGGTCTTATACTCCCAGGACTTCGAGGGCTTCCCTGAGGGGCCGGCTCCTCTCGCGGCGGTGAAGGACAATACCTGGACCGGCGACAAGACGACCTACCGCATCGTCCAGACGAACGCGATGGGTGGCAAGGCTCTCGAGATCGGGGTCAGCAACTTCGCGCAGGCGGTCTTCGCCGGACCGCTGACGGTGGTGGCCGGCAAGTCGTATCGGATCAGCGGGACAGTGGCTTCACAGGGGCGCCGGGACTTCACGATCCTGCTGCGCAAGGAGCCCGCGCCATATACCGCGTATATCTCCGTCACCGATTCGGCCAATGAGACCTGGAAGCGGTTCGACTTCATCGTCACGGCTGGCGAGGGCGGGAACGACGCGGATGTCATGCTGATGACGCAAGGGCAGGGCGCGCTGTGGCTCGGCGACTTGCGCGTCGAGGAGTATGCGGGCCCGCCGCCGGTGCAGGAGCCGCCGCTGCGCGGCAACATGGTCCAGAACGCGTCCTTCGAGCTGGGCTGGGACGGCTGGCTTTCGCGCGACGAGTCGCCCTGGTCGGCCAGGCACATCCGCGGCCACGGCGAGCCCGACCCGACCGTCGCCGCGACCGGGCGCTACTCCATGCGTCTGGAGGGCGACGCCACGTTGAGCGGGCCCTGCTATCCGATCTCCTACGGGCAGAAGTACACGCTTTCCGCCGCGGTCCGGGCCGATTACCCCGATGCGCGTGTCAACTTGATGATCTCCGGCCCAAGCGGCGTGCAGCAGAGCCTGCCCGTCCCCGAGGGCAAGTGGGGGCGTGTCGAGTTCACCGCCACGCTCACCACCCCGCGCGGTCAGGCCGCCGGAACGCCCTTCGCGGGAGTGTGGGTGTTTGTCGGCACCCCTCCCGGAAAGCACATCTGGGTTGACGACGTTGACCTGCATGCGGGGGGAGGCGCGCCATTCGTCTCGAGGGCCCGGCAGGAGTGCGCGATCACAACCGACCGGCACAACAACCTCGTCGTGACCGGCCAGCCTATCGTGCTGGGCGTCCAGCGTGTCGTTTGGGAGCTGACCGCCCCACCGTCATCCTCAGTGACTGTCGAGCGCCTCGATGAGACTGGCGCCGTCGCCGCCACCCTGAGCGTCCCTCTGACGGCCACGCCGGGTGTAACCAACCCGGATGTCTACCGAGGCGCTCTGCGGATCGCCTCTCTCCCGCCCGGTTACTGGCGTTTCCGCACTCGTACCGGCGTCGATGCCGCCTGCGAAGGCGAGGCGCTCGTCGCCTGTGTGCCCAAGCTCCCGGCCCAGACGCCCGCCGACTGGCAGGCCGGCGTGCACCCCGGCCTCGACTACAGCCGCACGCCGCCGCTGTATCTGTCGCTGCCTGCCTGCGGGATGCGCTGGGCACGACTGCATGACGTGTGCGTGGCGACGAAATGGCCGTTTCTCGAGCCGAGGAAAGGCGAATGGAAATGGGCCGAGGCAGACGCGGAGGTCGATAAGTACATCGCCGCAGGTTACCGGGTACTGGGGCTGCTCGACGGTGTGCCGGCCTGGCGTCTGGGCAAGGATCAGGCCGACTGGTCAGCGATGCGCTATCCCGACCGCGACTTCGCGGACTGGGAGCGATACGCGCGCGAAACTGTGGCGCACTTCAGGGGGCGGATCGACACATGGGAGGTTATGAACGAGCCGGTGTTCGCCGGCAAAGGCCCGGGCGGGGAGACGAACGAGCGGTGGTATGTCGCGATGCTCGAGGTCGCCCACAGGGCCGCCCAGCAGGCCAACCCGGGGGCGTTCGTGATCGGCGGAGGCGGCGCCGCAGGCCCGACCGCCCTTGACCTGTGGTGGCAGAATGCGATGGACGCCGGACTGCTGTCCCACTGCGACGCCGTCAGCTTCCACGGCTACGGGCGGGCCACAACGCAGGTCCTCGGCGGGCCGCAGCCACTGGTCGAGTTCATGACCTGGATGGGGCATGAGATGACCCGGCGGGTCGGCCACGTGATGCCGGTCTGGGACAGCGAGGTCGGCCTCAGCCCGCAGACTTCCTCGCGCAAGTTCTGGCTCCCGAACCGGGGTCCCGACGATCCACTTGAGGACGCGCGTCAGGCAGCCGTCACTCTATTATGTGAACGCATCGCAGGGGTCCAGAAGACGTTCTTCTACGCCGCGTTCCCGTACCGCCTCACCGAGGTCGCACAGCTTTGCATGTTCAGCGACATGAACGACCAGCTCACCCCCCTCGCCGTCAGCGTCGCCGTCACTGAGGCGCAGATAGAGGGCCTGCAGCCCACCAGCATCGACACCCCGGCTCCAGGCACGACACTATTGCAGTTTGCCGCGAAGCCGGGGACCGCGGGACCGGCCCGCACCGCTTGGGCCGTGTGGACCCTCAAGGGCGAGCAGCGAGTCACCGTGCCCTGCAAGCCGGGGGCAAAGGTCACGGCGATCGGCCTGTTCGGACGGTCAGTTGCGCTGCAGAAGCTGCCGACAGGCGTGTCGGTCATGGCCGGCCCGGCTCCGATCTTCGTGACGGAGCAGTAGCTGCATAACGGCGCTCGTGAGCGCAAAGACTCAAAGGCACGAGAATGGCCGAGACGCAGGGCCGTTCGCGCCGTTTCCGCGCTCTCGCGGCTCCTGCGGAGTCGTGGGGCCGCCCCGCAACCCTTTGCGCAATGAACGCAAGTCGAGTTCCGAGATACTGACCATCACCCAAATCATGGGGGCTTCGACCTCGCCTATCAGCACACAAATCGTGGATACTCGCCGCCGGCGCCGTCTCTCTGACGGGGCCGCAGTATGCGCGCTGGTCGTGATCGGCGCGCTTCTGCGCGCGGCCTACCTCGGTCGTTTCAGCTTCTACGGCGACGAGGTTTTCACCCTGCGCATCGCCTGTCTCCCCTTCGCCGAGGCCTGGAAGGCGCTCGCCACGGACGTACACCCCCCCCTGCACAGCCTGCTGATATGGGGGTGGGTGCATGTTGCGGGGTGCTCGGAGTTTGCGGCGCGCATTCCGGGAACAGCGGCTGGCGCGGCGGTCATCCTCCTGGCATGGCTCGTCGGACGCGAGGTATGCGGGAGGCGCGCGGGGCTGGCCGTCGCCTATCTTTGTGCCACATCCCCGCTTCTCGTGCTGTTCAGCCGCACAGTGCGCTGGTACATGCCCCTCGCGGCGATCTCACTGCTCTCCCTGTGGCTGTTCGCCCGCCTGATGCGCGGCGATGCGGGCTGGGGCTGGTGGGCGGCCCACGGTCTTGCGTGTATCGCAGGGTTGTACTACGACCTCACGTTCATCCCCGTGTTCTTGGTCCAGTGGATCGGCTTCGCGGTCTCAGGGCGGCGCTGGGCAGGGCGATGGTATATCACGCAAGCCGTGGCCCTCGTCGCGTTCGTGCCCTGGGTGGCGGCGAACCGATCCAGCCTTCTTTCCGGGACAGGCGGCTTCGATCGCGCCCCAGTCTTTGGCGGCGGGCTGGTGAAAGCGGCGATGCTGCTGTTCGATGCCGAGATCGGGCCGACGATCCTCCCCTGGCACTGGCAAGTCGTCCTCCCCTACACGCTGGTCTTCGGCACGGCAGTCACCGGCGCACTGCTGGCGCTGCGGCGGATGCCGAGCCAGCGCGAGAGGCTACAGGCATGGCAGGCATCCCTGCTGCTCGGTATCCCCCTGCTGCCCCCGCTGATGATGCTCCCGCTCCCGCGCCTGTCGCTCCCCAGCTACTTCATCCCGAGCGCCGTGGGGTATCTGCTTCTCAAGTCCTTCGTCTTCACCGGCGCGCCTCGGCGCTGGACGCTGCTTTGGATGCTCGCGGCGGCCACGTGCGTCAACGTCGCCGGCCTTGCCAACCTTTACGCCGGACGCGAGTATCAGCGCGCCGAGTTCGTGGACGACTGGCGTTACGTGGCCGGCGCGGTCGCCGGCATGGGCGGTCCTGATGACATCATCATCGGGACGCACCCCTCGTTCGCCTGGTACCTCGAGCGCAACGGCAAGCAGGCACGCGCCGCCGCTGAGGTGACCGACAAGGACCTGCGCCGCGCAAGCCGCGTCTTCTGCGAGTTCTCGCCCCTGTCCGGCTACTCCGAGAACAACGAGCGCGCGGCGCGGGAGACCGAAGCCCGACTCATCGCGGCCGGCTTCGAGAAAGAGAACGTTTTCGGCTTCAACCCCGACCCCTACGCCGGTACGAAGCGGCGCTTCGTCCACCGCCAATTCCCCCCCTATCGGACTACCGTCACCGTCTATCGCAGGTCCAAAGCCTTCAGAGCTGCAGGGGTCTGGGGGATGCAATCCCCCAGGACGTAAAGGCCACTCCTATCCGTTGCTTTCCTGCCCCACGACAAACCGGTAGCCCCCGGAAGCGCTCAAGCCGCCGATCGTTACGCCGAGGTAACAGAGGGTTAGCGCCACCTGTAGCCCCGGAGGCCGGTCTCATGTCCAAGCGTTCTCGCACTCTTCTGTTCGCGCTCTTGGCGGCTGTCGCGCTGTTCGTTTGTTGTGCGGATGCCGCCCTCGCCGGGGTCAAGATCACCGCGATCCGGCCCGCTCGGGTCTTCTTCCCGGGTGAGAAGCCGTGGCTGAACCTCTCGGTTACTGACTATTCGGGGTCGTTCACCTGGCGCATCACCGACGCGTATGGCCGCGAGGTCTTGGACCGCAGAATGTGGACTACCCCCCAGGACCCGGTGATCCTCTCGGTCCCATACCTGCTGCCCTATGGCATCTACTATGTCTCCCTCGATTTCGGCGGGGGCAATGTCGTTGCGGACGCTTTCTGCGTGATCCCCCGGCCTGATGACGACCCCGGCGACTACCGCCAGTTTGGTCTGCAGTGGCAGGGGACCGATGACCAGACGCTCGGGTCGTTCGCTCTCGCCGGCGCCCGCTATGACCGGGTTGATGTGGCATGGTTGAACGGAGAGCCTGCGCCGCAAACGCTCGACACCAGCCAGGCCGATGGCTACGCGGCGCCGGCGCAAAAGTACGGCCTGCAGTTAATCCCGATCTTTGGGTACACCCCTGTATTCAACCACCTCCGGCCCGCGGATGCCACCGACCGTGTCGCTGCCGCTCCGCACTGCTGGGAGCCGAAGGATACCGAGGAGTGGGCGTGGTGGGTCAACGCGATGGGCCAGTATCTGGGCAGCAAGACGGTCTCGTGGCCGCCGCTGATTGCCGGCGCCCCCCTTGCGGGCGCCGCCGTGACACTGCCTCTGGTGAACCGCTGGGAGATATGGAACGAGGTCGATCAAAGCTTCTATTATGGCACATGGGAGAAGTACCTCGAACTCCTGCGCATCGCCTATATGACCCTGCACGGTCAAGACGCCTCCGCCCTCGTCTTGTACGGGGGGGCGTGCGCGCACTGGACGGAACTGGGCATTACCTGCGGCGCCAACCAGCACTACTACTTCGACGAAATGGCGTGGCATGGGAACGGCATCCCGGAGCAGAACCTCGTGGCGTATATGTTCGGAGTGCCCTCCCTGGTGGGATACAGGTACGCTTTGCCCAAGGAGACGGCCCACACCGAGGCCTACTTCACTGCCCCGACCGGAATCCCTGAGGCCGCCTACCTCATGCGCCTGTACGCCGGGCTGAAAGCCCTCAGACAGGGGCTGTACTGTCGGTCGGGGTGCATCGGGGGCGTCGTCGGCTCAGCCGATCCAGGCTCCCAGGCGCTCGTATGGCAGAACGGCGATCAGGCCATCCCCAATGCGACTTATGTCGCCTTTGCCGCGGCGCGCTACTGGCTTTCCGACGCCGCCTATGCCGGTCCGCTGAAACTAGCCGCCAACGCTTATGCCCACCTGTTTCTCAAGCATGGGCGTCCGTTTCTGGTCGCATGGTCGGACCCCGGGGCGACGGTGAGCATCAAGCTCGGCGCGGGGGCCTGTAGCATGGACTTCACCGGGAACCTGTCCATGATCGGCGGCTCCGGACCGCGCAGCTTCCGGCTGACCGGCTCGCCGACGGTCCTCCTGGGAGTCGACGACGCCTACGTCGCCGAGGCGGCCGGCAACTATTGCGAGCAGGCGCTCACCACCGCCTTCGGAGTGGTGCCCGACCAGGTGAACGGGTACGCCGGGCAATTGCAGATCGATGCCGGGGGCGTCTCGCCCGACGTCGTTCCCCGCATCCGCGCGGCGATGGCGAAGTTCCAGACTGCCTCCGCCACCGACTGGAAGCGCCAGACGGACCTCCTCGACGCGGCACGCGACGAAGTCACCCAGGGGATCGCGACATACGTCTCGGTCGTGAAGCCGGATAAGGCGCTGACGCATGACTCGCCGGGAGTGCTTTACAGGATGGCGAAACTGGCTGAATGGCTGGGCGAGGTCGCTGATGGGAGGGCACAGTGCGGGGCGAAGCGCCAGGTGGCCGCCGCGGACCGGGAGGCCCTCCGGGCGCGAATCGCGAGCCTTCGCGGGACGGTCGGCCCGGCGGACGGCAGCATCCTGCATCCGTTCGCAGGTATGATGCTGCAGCGGGCGGGCACCCAACTGGCCCTGTCGGATGTATGGGGTACAGGCACGCTTGCCGTCGCGAAGGCCTGGGCGGACGAGGCTCAGAGCATCGCGAGTTTCGAGCCCGCCGTTGTGACGGGGATCTTCCCGACAGTCGCTTTCGACACCGCCGACCGGCTCACGAAGGCGACACTGATCGCTCCGGGCACGACGCAGACGCTCGACCTGCATGTCTACAACTTCACCGGAGGCAAAGTCAGCGGCAAGATGACGGTGGAGTTTCCGGGGACCTGGAGTCCGCAATCCGTACAGGTCAGCTTCGCGGTAAACGGCAACACCCACACCGCCGCGATCCCGGTGCAGGTATCGCTGCCCGGCACGCCAACGCCGTGGGTCACGGCCGTGTCGGAGACGACGGCGGACTCGGTGTCGCTGTCCGACCCTCCGGGCCTTGCGGCGGATTCGGAACTCTGGGTGCGGACGACACTGGACGACGGCCGCGCATTGCTGCCCGTCAGATACCGCGTGTCGGTGGGCAAGTACCCTGCGAAATGAGGGACGAGCACCGTCCCAAGCCCGCCGCATGGGAAAATGTGGCAAGCGGGTGTTTACATGTAAGCGCCAGTCTGTTATTATAGTTCACGCAACGCGCGGTGGAGCAGTCCGGTAGCTCGCAAGGCTCATAACCTTGAGGTCGCAGGTTCGAATCCTGCCCGCGCTACCAATACAATCCATTCCCGAACCAGCGGCACTTTGGCTATGGGAATTGGTCCTTAGAGCCGCCGAATCAACAGATTCGGCGGCTCTGTTGTTTGTCCGGGCTGTAACCAAAACGGCCCGAGTTCGGGAATGATCCCCGAAGGACGCCTGCAGACCCAGGAGCATCGTTTTTGGTCGCGATGCGTTCAACGGATCAAGGCGCGGACCGTTCAAGGAGGGGCTAACATGAAACGGCCCGCCGTTTGGCGAATGATATTGCG
>CAYWBK010000189.1:0-11344 GCA_964455745.1 uncultured Armatimonadia bacterium | reverse complement strand
CCTGAACCGGACGCTAAAGCATCCGGCTGAGGGGCGCTTCGCGCCGGGCGTCCTGGCGGACGCAACAGCGACGACTTCGTCCGCGTCTCGCTACGAAATCCTGACCAGGACCAGTTGATGGCATCTACCCATACACATTGAGGAAAGGCCTGCCGCTCGGGGGTTCCTCAGAACTGCTCGTCCAGCCGCTTCTTGCTGACCGGGTCGAGCGCGCTGACATCCTGGATGTCGTATCGGTTGCCCTCGACGTCGGTGATCGTGATGTGGCGAGTTTGCGTATTCTGCAATTGCTCGCGCGCGTTGCGGGTGAGGAACACGGCCCGACCGCGGTCCGTGTCCACCGTCCATTCCATCAGGTCGTAGCGGCTCTTGACGGCGAGTATCTGCCGGACATGTGGCACGAGGTATCTTCGCTGAAGTTCCTCTTCCACAACCGCGAGGTTCTCGTGCGACAACGCGCGCAGCTCGGTGATGACCCCGAGTTCCTTGCCGTCCTTGCTGAGAACCGATATCCAGTTATCCGGGTCGGTCAGCGGGAAGAGGCGAACCAGGCTGACCTCGACCCATTCTTGTTCGGGCGGAGCTTCCGTCTCGGGCGTCTCGCTCGAGGCGGGTGTGTCGCGTGGGGCGGGCGTCTCGCCCGCCAAGGCCGTTGCCTCGGCGTCATGCGACGGCGCGGCAGCCCCCGTCGCGGTTTGCTCGGCCTCTTCCTTGGCTTCCGGGTCCTTCTCGGCCAATATCTGCAGCACGCTGCCGTCGCGTCGGAAGTGCAGGTCCGGTGACTCCAGCTTCACGAGGTCGGCATTCGACTCGCTCGATTCCGGCAGCGACGGCAGCGCGACGCCCGCCGAGGCGCCGCGGCCTCCTCCATGATGGTGCATGTGAAATCGCATGATGATGGCTCCTCTTGTGACGACAGGGACCCTACAGTCTCAGTAGGGCGCGCGGGGTCCCCGCCCGCCCGAGCGCGCCTTGCGCGCTACCGGCGGGCACCCCGCGTCTGAGTAAGGGGTATTGCAGCTAACCCTCGACGGTGCGGACCTTCGATATCTCCTGGTACGTGTCCACGAGCTTGCGGAACTCTCCGTCTTCCTTCGCGAGGAGTTCGTCGTGGGTTCCGATTTCCGTGATCTCCCCGCCCTTCAGGACGATCAGGCGGTCCGCGTTCTTCAGGGTCGAGAGGCGGTGCGCAATGGCGAAGGTCGTGCGTCCGGCGATGAGGCGCTGGATCGCCGCCTGGATCTGCTTCTCGGTCTCCACATCGACTGACGAGGTCGCTTCGTCGAGGATCAGGATGCGCGGATCGTGCAGGACCGCACGAGCGATCGCGAGCCGCTGACGCTCTCCGGCGGAAAGCCCCTGACCGCCCTCGCCGACCCAGCTTTCGTACCCGTCGGGCTTGCGGACGATGAAGTCGTGCGCATTGGCGATCTTCGCGGCCCGGATAATCTCCTCTTTCGAGGCTCCCGGTTTCGCGTAGGCGATATTGTCGGCGATGCTGCCGCTGAACAGGAAAGTATCCTGCGGCACGACGCCGATTTGGTGGCGCAAGTCGGCGACGCGAAGCTCGCGTAGGGGCACACCGTCTACGAGTATCCGGCCCTCATCGGCGTCATAGAACCGGCAGAGCAGGTTGATGCAGGTCGTCTTCCCTGCGCCGCTATGGCCGACGAACCCGATCATCTCCCCCGGCTTCGCCTCGAAGTTGATGTGCTTGAGGACCGGACTGTGCGGGTCATAGCCGAAGGTCACATCCTCGAAAGTGACGCGCCCCTCGATGTGCGGCATCGGCGTCGCATTGTCGGTCTCCTTCACATCGGGTTCGCTGTCGAGGACCTCGAAAACGCGCTCGGCTGCGGTGAGCGACCGCGACGCCCAGTTCAGCAGCATCGACATCCACCGGACCGGCCCGTAGAACATTCCGACGTACATCATAAAGGCGGACAGTGTGCCGAGGGTGATGCTGTCGTCCAGTACGCCGCGACCGCCCTCGTACCAGACGAGCAGCGAGCCGAGCATGATGAGCATCCCCAGCCCGGAGAACAGGACCGCCGCCATCCGCTCGGCCTGAGCGCCCGTCACGGCGAGGTCGAGGCTGCGGGCGTTGAAGCGGCTGATCTCGCGCGGTTCTTGGGCGAACGTCTTGACGACGCGCAGTCCGTTGAGCGTCTCGACGATCACCGAGTTCAGCCGCCCCCAGCGATGAAACATCCGGTGCATGTAGAAACGGATCTTCTTCCAGCAGGTTGCGGATAGGATCATCACGAGCGGGGCGGGGACGAACACCATCAACGCCAGCTTCCAGCTCATCACAAACAGCATCGTGCCGATGCCGAGGAGCAAGAGGACGTTGGAGGCAAGGTCTTGCGATCCCCAGACCAGGAATTGCTGGAGTTGTCCCGTATCCTGGTTCACGCGCGAGATGACGGTGCCCATCTGGCGCTTGTCGAAGAAACGCAGCGACAGGTACTGCAAGTGCTCGTAGAGTTCGCAGCGGATGTCGTGCGTGACGAAATTGCCCAAGCGCGCCGCGACCCAGGCTTGCACGATCCCGACGCCGGCCAAAGTCACCTGAGTCGCCAGCAGGGCCAATACCAACAGCCCCAGCAACCGGAGGCGGTCCTCAAGAGGCCTGGGCTCCTTCGGGGCCAGGACGGAGTCGAAGAGCGGTTTGTTGAGGTATGGCGGCAGCAGGTTCAGGGCAGTGCCGGAGATGGACAGGACCGCCAGAGTAAGGGCAGGCCCCCAGTGTGGCTTGAGATACCTCACCAGGCGCTTGATCGTGCGGCTCTTGGGCAGACACGCCGGACAGACCTGTGTGCCTATCTCCAGTGGCAGCCCGCAGCGCGGGCAGTGCTTCGCCTCGTCCTCGGGCAGCTCCGCTTCCTCGCCCTTCATCCACTTCTCGAGCAGGTGCGTCGCCGTCATGAACCGCGCCGAGCGCGCGTTCGTGTAGCGGACCAACTCGATGCGCTTGCCGTCGTACATCCCGAGCACCGCGCCGCCGCCGACGAAGCTCTCGGCCTTCACCTCGGACAAGTCCTCCAGCGCCCAGGCGGCCTCGGACAGGCCCGTGTCGCCGTTCTCCGAGAAGACGTGGAGACGCTTGCCCGTGACCACCAGCCACTGCTTGCCGAACTTGCCGTCAGTGCGCAGGTCGGCCTCGACGCACAGCCGCACCGGCTCATCAACGACGGCGCCCTCCGGAAGTGGTTCCTTCAGCATGGTTAAGTATGTCTCGTTTCATCGAAATAGAGGCGGCTGCGGAACCCTGTAGGAGCGGTCTCCAGACCGCGATCGCCGTTGGCGTATGCTCTCTCTGGTAGATCGGAACGGCTAGATCGCACTCTGGAGAGTGCTCCTACAGATTCTCGTCATCGCTTCTTGCATCGTGTGGGGCGCATGTCAGCCGCCCTCAGTGCCCGTATGCAGCCTTCGTCTGCCGCACGATGGTATGGTAGTCCGCAACCTCCCAGTCTGCAAGGGCCCGGTCCACGACCATGATCTCAGCGATCAGCATCGGGGCTTCCGAACCGAACGAGACGGACCGGATGCCGTCCTCGGGCGCAAACGGCCGGCCCGTCGTCTCCACATGGCAGACAACCTGGCCGTCGGTGTACAGATACAGGCTGTGCCCCGCGGCGATGGTCAGCACCGTGTTGTGCCACACCCCGGCCTTCAGCATCCCCCGGTCCCAGATCGCCCCGTCGTACAGGCCGTTGACATTGCCGATGCCGGGGAAGTAGTAGACCTGGAACACTGCGCAGGGCTTCTGCAGGCCGCACCACTCGCCCTTCCCGCGCACGAAGTTCGAGATGATCCCCTTGCCCTGTATATGCAGGATCCCCAGGCCTCCGTCGATGGGCGTGTCCTTGGTCATGCACCACCAAAGCGACAGACTGAGCGGCCGATGCGGCGAGAGCGCCTCGCCGGTGAGTGTGAACGCCTTGCTCTTGGCGCAGTCCAGGCACCGCCCGAGAATCCCGCCGGGGATAGGGGAGAGGCCTTGTGGCTCCGTCAGTCCTTCAGTGTTGATCGCCGGCCCGTCGAACGAGTTGTAGTAGATCACCCGGTCCTCAAACGAGGGCGGGATGGTAGGCGGCATCACCTGCGCAAGGCAGACAGCAGGCGTGAGGAGCGCGACAAGGATGAGCATGTTGCGCATGGGAATGCTCCGAAAATGGCCTCCTCGCGACATGCGGGGGGCCCAAGACCGGGCACTTCAGTGCCCGGTGCTTAACCTGTGGCGCTCCCAGAGGAGCGCCAGCGCCGAGTTCACTCGGCGAAACCGACGTGGCGCGCGCCCATCGTGGCCCCAACAATCTTGTCGGGGACGGGCCGCGACAAGATTGCCGCGGCCACTCTGCCACACCGTCCGTCAGCGCGCCGTCACCCTCAACTCTCTCACATCGTGCCGCTTCAGCGTAAACGCCATCGCGTTGCCGGCAACCGGCACCTCTTGGTTCGTCTCCACATCCTCGACCTTGTAGTCCCCCGCGAATCCCAGTGCCTTCGGGTCGATGGTCACCCGCGCGTCCTCGTCCTTGGCAGAGTAGCTGCAGACGAGGTAGATCGCTTCCTGTCCCTTAATGGAGAACACGATGCCCGGCAGGTCGGGGTTGCCAGCGGTGACGGGCTGGGATTCCTCATCCCAGTAACGATAGACCTTAACATCGCTGCGGCGCGTGAGTTTCATGATCGGCTCGCGCAGCTTGTTCCACACCGGGTCCCAGCCGCTGCCGATGATTTCATGCACCAGCGACACGCCGGCGAAGGTCCGCTGGGTCCACGGGTCGTTCTCCAGTTTCCCATGATCGCCGAGCAGCACCGGCCAGGCGCCCGCCAATTCGCCGTTCGTCACCAGGAGGATGTAGTCGCGAGTGAAGCGGTCCTGGAAGTCCCCCTCGGAGTAGTGCCATTCCCAGTCATACTGCACGGTGGCGAACGAGTGCATCGGCAGGATGTTGGTGGAGGTCATGTGCGGCATCGTGATGGGAGTCATCCCGCGCTCGTTCATGTACTGGAAGGTGCGCTTGGACAACTCCCGCAGACCCCAGATACCCGTCGACGGCATAACAGAGCCGTCCTCGCGCTCGTAGGCAGCGGTCATCTGTCGGTTGAAGCTGGAGTTGAAGAACCAGTTGTCCCAGTACACGCCCCGGTTGTTGGCGATGTCGAAGCTCTTGCCGTACCAGTACAGTGCATGGTCTATATATGACTCGCTCGGGACGATGGGGATCTCCCCGATGCCGATTCCCTTGTCGAAAGCGCGGTAGTCGTCGCGGCACCACTCGTCCCCGAAGGTCTGGAATTCGTCCGCTTTCTGGAAGCTGGAGCGGTTATAGTAGAAGACCATCGTCGTGTTATAGCGAGACCGCAGGTTGTAGCGAACGTGCGCTTCGTACATCTTCACCTTGTCTTCACCGTAGGGCTCGAAGTATTTCCGCCCATACTTGACGACGCTTTCGACCTCCTCGTCCGAAAGCTTGCGTTTGTTCCCCTCGGCCAGCATCTTCCACAGGTACATGTCCTTTTCCGCAGGGTAGACCGAGCCGCAATCGCCCAGCGCGAACCAGTTGATGTCGGTGCCGAGGATCGAGTAGCGGTCGTCCACCCACTTCGTCCGCCAGCCGGGCAGGCGCGGCTTCACCGGCGCGGCGAGCAGCCCGAAGGTCATCCGGCGCGGCTGGGTGATCGTGATCGGTTTGTTGATGAGATGCACCCGCATCTCGAGCCGGTCGCCGGTACGCACCAGTTCCACGTTCGGTTTGCTCTGGTCCCAACTCCAGCCCCGGTCGTTCTCGGCGAACCAGCACAGGCCTCGCTTGGGGGTGCCGACATAGATGTAGGTGCAGAAGTTGCGCGGGAAGTCGCTGGCGTTGACCTTCGCGCTTGTCCACACGGTTCCTTCGCCCGCCGGGACGCGTTCGTACAGTGTGTTGCGGATGCCGTCGCCCATCGCGTGGTAGTGGCTGGCCTGGTCGTTGCGGATCGGGATCACGAGGTCGAGCGAGTCGATCTGCTGCAGCGAGGGCTGCAGGGTGAGATCATAGCGCATCGTGCCGTCGTAATCCCAGGTTTGCTGAGCCGCAGCCTTCACAGTTCCGAGGCTGAAGGCCGACCGCGCCACGACCTGGTTGCCGGCCTGCTGCGTGAAGGCCAACGGGGAGGCGGTGAGCTTCGCCGGGGCTCCGGAGACCGTCGCCTCGAACGCCATCGGCGCAGCGAGGAGGTCCTTGCCTGTCGAGTTTACCTGCGACCAAAGCCCTATGTCAGTCAGGCTGTGGTCGCGCAGGACGGTGCTGAGCGTTTTGCCCTGCACGCGGATCGGCGTGAAAGGCGGGTAGACCTTCGTACTCTTGCCGAGGTTGTTGTGCTCCCACTCGTAGACGGTGCGCTCGAACGGCTTGATGACGGCGCTGTTCGGGACGCCTGTCCCGGTGGCTGTCATGACGATCTCGTACTGGCCGTTGAGCGGCGGGAGGTCGAACGCGATCTCCTTGCGAGTGCCCTCGGGCTTGGGGATGTGAGCGGAGGCGACGACGCGTGGAGCGGGCGTCCCGCCTGCTGAGCCGCTCGCGGGTGAGACGACCGCGCCACGCGAATTCCTCTGCCGGATGTCGAAGTTGACGGCCTGCAGTTTCGCGCTCTTCCGCAAGCCCGACCAGTCGCATAAGATGCGCATTCGGTTGAGGTACGGGTAGTAGGCGAACTTGAAGTCGATGGGGAGGACCACCGGCTGCACGGCGGTCCAGCGCTGGGCGCGCGGCGGCCCCCAGGCGTAGCTGCGCGAGTAGTAGGTCGTCGCGCCGTCTGCTGAAGTGACATTGGCCGCCAGCGTGAACTTGCGCGTCGTCTCGTCCTTCGCCGCCAGCTCGAACTCCTTCATGCCGCCGGCGGGCACCGTCAGGGTATCCGCGTTGTGGATATCCGGCATGGCGTCGCGGGTCAGGAGCATGTCGGCCTTGACTGTGAGGCCCTGCGCACCCCAGTTGCGCACTCGTAGAAGGCTCTTGATGTCGCGGGTCGTCGGGTCGGTGCGGTGCTCGAATGCGACGCTCACCGGGCTTTGCCCGAAGGTGAAGGTGATCGCCTCGGGGCTGTAGCCGCCTGCGCCGAGACTGGAAAACTGCCACGGCTGCTTCCAGTTGCGGCAGACGTTGATGCCGAAGCTGCCGTCGGTGGCCTTGCGGTCCGGCGCAAGATCGGAGATCGGGATTTGCATCTCGCAGTGCCAAAAGCCGTCGTGGAAACCGTTGGCGATCTTGTAATGCCCCTGCCAGTTGGGCATCTCGGGCACGTTCCCGCGCTTCTGGGCGATGTAGGCGATGCGCCCTTTCGAGTTGACCAGCGCCTGGTAGATGCGCGCGTCCGGCTTGCCCGGCGACAGGTCGATCCACACCTCGACTGAGTCGTCGAAGACGAGCTTCGGAGTGTCGGTGTTGACGTTGGCGACGAGATGGCCTTTCTTGGGCATCTCCGACACGAACGCGACATACAAGTCGGTCTCCGTTGCGCCGACATACGCCCGGCAGCGGCGCTCCTCCAGTTGCCCCTGGAAGGACAGCCCGTCGAACGCCACAGCGCGATCCCATTCGCCGGGGTCGACCTTGCCGTCGAGCGCCGGGGCCTTGGTCATCAGGGGGGCCTGATACTCGTCGGCAGAGACAGCGGCTGAGATGGCGAGACAGATGAGAGTCGGCCAAACACGCGCCATGGTGCACCTCCAAGGGCTAGGAAGCAATGGCATTGTGCGTTCCCTCCGCAATTGACACGGACCGCGCACCAACGTATACTTCCGTCGTCCAATTGAGCAAATGGCATTTCCCCTTACGTCGCGGCGAGGCCTTTCACGCCGCGGTTTTGTTCTTGTCTGTGTCCTCTTGCGGACCGGACACACGGAGTGATCTCCAATGAAAATCGGCATCATCGGGCCGCCGCAGAGCGGCAAGACCACAGTATTCAGCTCTCTCACCGGCCTCGCCGCCGACGGCTATGGCGGCAAGGACAGCAATGTCGGCGTCGTGAAGGTCCCCGAGCCGCGCCTGGATGTCCTCACCGGGATGTACAAGCCGAAGAAGACGGTGCCGGCGGAGATCACCTTCGTCGATCTCGCGAGCCTCGGCACGAATGACAAGCTCACCGCGATGACCGCGCAACTCGCGGACGCGGAGGCGCTGGCAATCGTAATCGGCGCGTACGATGGCGCCGACCCCTGCGTCGCGCTCGATAGCTTCCTGCTGGAACTGGTCCTCGCAGACCTCAGCATCATCGAGAGCCGCCTGGAGCGTCTGGATAAAGAGCTGGCCCGCGGGCGCAAGGAGGCTGCCGCCGAGAAGCCGCTGATCGTGCGCTGCCAGGAGCATCTCGCCAGGGGCAAGCGCCTCGGCCTCGCCGACTTCCAGCCGGAAGAGCTGAAGCTCTTGCGCGGCTACCAGCTTGCCACGCTCAAGCCGGGGATGGTGCTTGTGAATGTGGGAGAGAAGGACCTGGAAAGCGGCGTTCTGGCCAAGCTCAACCCGATGGCCGAGGCAGCCGGCCTCGACGCGATCGAGCTTTGCGCGCCGATCGAGGCGGAGATCGCCCAGCTTCCCCCCGAGGACCGCGCGGAGTTCCTCGCCGACTACGGCCTGGCCGCCTCTGCCCGCGACCGCTTCATCCGCGCCGCCTACGGGATGCTCGATCTCCTCAGCTTCTTCACCGTCGGCCCCGACGAGGTCCGCGCCTGGACCATCAGCCGAGGCACGAAAGCCCCCCAGGCAGCCGGGAAGATTCACTCCGACATCGAGCGCGGATTCATCCGGGCGGAGGTGGTGGCCTACGACGATCTCATCGCCGCCGGCTCACACGCGGCGTGTCGGCCCCTCGGGCAGGTGCGTCTGGAGGGCAAGGAGTACGAGGTCAAGGATGGGGATGTGATCGAGTTCAGGTTCAGCGTGTGAGGGGATGGATGCTGGATACTTGATGCTGGTAACGGCAACGGCTTTCTGCCCCCGCCGCTGCGCGCGGCTGTCCCCTCCCACTTATGAGAGGAGAGGGATAGGGAGCCGTTTGCCGTTCTCCCCTCTCCACGCGTGGAGAGGGGCCGGGGGTGAGGTGCCGTTTAGCCGTCCCCCTCTCATGCCCGTCTACGGGGTGGCTGCGAAACGGGAGGGATAGGGAGCCGTTTGCCGTTCTTCCCTCTCCACTTGTGGAGAGGGGCCGGGGGTGAGGTGCCGTTAGCCGTCCCCCTTTCAGGCCCGTCTACGGGGTGGCTGCGAAACGGGAGGGATAGGGAGCCGTTTGCCGTTCTCCCCTCTCCACTTGTGGAGAGGGGCGGGGGTGAGGTAGCGGGGTAGGGCCGTCAGCCCCTCACATACAACGGGTTGCTCCACGCCACGCGCTGGTTCTCGTCCATGACCTCGATCCGGCAGTAGATCGAGTCCTTGGCGGGCGTATATGTGGCCTCGGTGAGTTGCTGGTTCTCCAACTGGGCGAAGACGCACTGCCCGTGGTATGCCGCGCCGATGAAGCGAATCTGGTCGGCGGGGCTGCAGCGCACCGTGATCTCCTCCCCCTTGACCGTGATGTCGTGAATCTCCGGCCCCTGCGTCCCATAGAAGTTGCCCCTGCGCATCGCACTAACCAAAGCGCGGTCGTCGAGTTTCGGCGCTCGCACCATCAGCCACGCCTGGTCCCCCACGGGGTAGCTGTCATTGAGGTGCGAATCGTCGACGGCGAATCCCCAAAGCTTCTTCCCCCGCATCAACAGCTCATCCCAGATGTTCAGTGATTGCCCCTTGCCGTTGAGCGCCTGGCAGATGAAGTTATAGGCCTCAATGCCGCAAAGCCCCTCCTTTTCGGCGATCTCTTCGACCGTCAGCCCCATCCAGGCCGGGTGCGCCACGATGGCGAGGCCCCCCTGGATGTTGGTCTCGCTGATCTGGCGCTCGAAGGAAACCTTGTCATAGATGAGACCGCCGATGCCCACCGCGAGCATGTGCGGGTTGCTCATCTCCTCGCCGGCAATCGTGATGAAGCCCGCGCCCGGCAGCTTGTCCGGGTACGCGACCACCCCGTGATCGGTCAGGCAGACGAACTTGTAGTCGCGGTCATAATAGAATTTGCAGACCTCGTCGGGCGTCATGCCGCCGTCGGACATCGTCGTGTGGCAGTGAATCTGCCCCTTGTACCAGTCGCCTGCCTGAGTATACGGGTTCTCGATCTGCATGGGGAGAATGGTGGCCCCTCTATCGGATATGTTCGAGGATCTGCGGGACGTTTACGAGGGCGACGTTATGCTCGGCCAGCCAGGCGTGAAGCACATCGCCCACAGCCATGCGCCCGTCCGGGGCCATCAATTCGCAGATGACCACCGCCGGGTACAGGCCCGCCAGGCGAGCGAGGGTTACGGCTCCCTCGGTATGCCCCTCACGTTCGAGCAGGCCGTCATCGGCTGCGGCGAGCGAGAAAACGTGCCCGGGGCGAGCAAAGTCCTCGGGTTTGGCGCTCGGATCGAGCATTGCCTGGATCGTGGTCGCGCGGTCGAACATGGAGACGCCGGTCGTGGTGCCGTGGATGTAGTCGACAGGCACTGTGAACCGGGGCATGTTGCTGATCGTATACCTCGGCTCGATGAGCGGGATGTCAAGCTCGCGCAGTCGAGAGCCGATCATCGCGAGATTGATAAGCCCGCAGACCTCACGGGCCAGGAAGTTGAGCTTGGCGGGGGTCACGTGCTGTGCGGCGAGGAGGATGTCGGCCTCACCCTCGCGCTCGGGGCGGTCGAGCAGTGCGACGAATTCACCGGCTTGAAACCGGGCTACAGCTTCATCAAGGGGCGTGGGGTTCATCGAGAAGCGTCCTTCATACACAGCAAGGCCCCCCTCCAAGAGGGGGTGCCGGATAATACCTCGGAACTCGATTCACGTTCAGGAGGCGCAGGATTGCAGCGGAGACCGGCAGTTCAACCACGAAGGCACGAGGGCACGCAAGAACAGTGCATGTTCCAGGCGAGTAGTTTCGCCGTATAGCGCCCTCGTGTCTTAGTGGTCAATCCTCTCTGTCGGTACCGGCCGCGCCGAGTTAGGATTATAGGAGCGACGCAGGGCGGGAGTCAAATCCGGGCTGTTCGCGGGTGTGTCTTTCAATTGTAGGTAGTATTCCTACGCCGGTTGTGCGGCCCTGCTCGGCAATGAGATGCGATGCGGAGAAATGGACGGCGATTGACCACGGAGACACAGAGGACACAGAGAACGGCAACGTCCCTTAACAGCCTATCGCGGGCCGCTTCCCTGCCGTTCTCTGTGTCCTCTGTGTCTCTGTGGTTCAACGCCGTTCGCCTCTCATCTTGTGGTACGGTCAG
>CAYWBK010000188.1:0-11400 GCA_964455745.1 uncultured Armatimonadia bacterium | reverse complement strand
CGAGGTGATTGCAAAAGTCGCTGCGTCGTCTGTAGGAGCGGTCTCCAGACCGCGATTGCCGTTAATATGCCGCCATAATGACATACATTAGTCATTATCTATTTCATTATAGCGGGAATAACGGCTTGTTCGCACTCTGGAGAGTGCTCCTACAGACTTTTGCAATCGCCTCTTCCTCCCATCATTTCAGGCATCCCGTCAGCAGCTTCTCCCCGACATCACCTTCCACCATACCGCCCCATAGGTAGATCAGCTTCGCTCCGGCGTAATCGCTGTCCCGGAAGCGCACCATCGCCGCCGCCAGACCCGGATACGGCGTCCCGTCGGGCTTCGTGGCCCGGGCGAGCGGTATGAAGTCCCGCGCGGCTGAGGACCGATACGGGATGAGATAGCGCCAACGCGGGTCGGAGAGGCCTTTCAGCTCGAAGCGCTGCGGGAGGTCGGGCCAGAGCTTGCGGCCCTCGTCGGTCAGTTCCAGCCACATCGGCTCATCCGGCTTCTCGAAGCCGTAGGCCACCTCGAACCCCAGCTCGTAGGCCATCGACCAAAACCTCTGCGGCTCGCGCGACTTCCACTTGCCCTTCTCCCAGACCAACTCGTAGGCGAACGGCGTAGCCGACTGGCAAACGATGAGCGTGCCACCTTTGCGCAAGAGGCGCTTGTAGGCGTCGTCACCGTCGCCAGGACGCGCGAAGCTGGTGATGAAGCTCTCGCCCGCGACGGCCTGGATCGCGACCGGGAAGTGCTTCGCGTCGAAATATTGGGGGGCCACGAACTGGGCCGGGGAGAGGAATGCCGCCGGCTTGCCGACCGAGGCGCAGGCCTGCCGGATGATCTCCTCGCGCCCGCCGCAGTCCGGCGGCAGCACGGCGACCTGCGGCTTGTCGGGCGGGGCGGCGAGGGACAAATTCGGCGGCAACGGCTCGCGCGCCGCCGGGGACGACGTGACCGCATAGGTGAGAATCTCCGCGGCGATCTTGTCACGCTGCGCAAACGGCGGGTTCAGTAGCGTCCCCCACGCGAAGAGCACTTGCGCGTCCTTGAACGCGGCACAATGGTGGCGGATGAGGGCGGCTGCGGAGCCGTAAGCGCGCCCGTCGGGAGTGGTCGCGGAGATGATCGGCAGCACCTCGTCCGCCGGATCGACGCCCTCCCTGGTGAGTGGCCGGAAACGCAGGTCGCCGTCGGTCGGGAAAGGCATCTCGGCGGGGTAATCCCAAAGCACCGGCTGCTTCTCACCGAGCTTCAGCGTCAGCGCCTCATCGGCAGGCGGGCGTTCGAAACCGATGGCGTCGCCGGTCTTCTCGCCCGGGCCGAGCAGGAACAACTCGAACTGCTTCCCCAAAAGCGCCCACGGCGTCGGCTTTGCGGGCTGATCGGTGTCCGGCGCCGTCAGGTCGCGTCCGTAAGTGAACGGCCGGCAGATGCCCGCGACGATCAGCGTCCCGCCGTCGCGCACGTACTGCAAGAGCGCCTTCTCGGCATCGAGCGGCGCGCGAACCGTCTGCAGGTACTCCTCATCGCCCGTATAGACCGCCACCGGGAACTTCGCCGGGGCCAGCACACCCGGCGTGGCGAGTTCCTCAGGGGTGAGAGTGACCGCATTGAGGCCCAGGCGCTGCGCCCATTCAGACAGAGCCGGGTAAGTCGTGCCGCAGGGCGGGATGAAGGCCACCGGGGCACGAGCGGCCCCGCCGGCGGCGGCGAGGCGCGCGCGAGCCTCAGCCAGGACTCCCGCCCACGGCTCGACGGCGGGTTTGGCCGGTCCAGCGGCAAGGAGCAGCTTCTCGGCGATGCCGGGGCCGTCGCGCAGCGTCGTAACCCCCAGCACCAGGCCGCCATCCTCCACCTTGATCGTGCCCGAGCCGCCCTCGAGGCGCACCGGGTACAATAAGAGCTTCCAGCGGCAGAAAGGCCATCCCTTCGTTGCGAGAAGGCCGTCGTCGGGGCCGAGTTTGGTCTCGCCCTTCGCGGTGGTGACGCTGATGGCCCCCGGCGTCGGCGCAACACCGAAGATGTAGGCTTCCGACCCCTTGAGGGCGAGGCTGCGCCCCGGCCCGACGGCGGCAGGCTGCACCACGTAGGGCACACCAGTCGCATACTGCAATCCGGCGGGCAAGCCGCCCCAGTGATCGGGGGAGTTCCAGTCGTCGGCGAGGCGCACGTCGGCCTGCGCGGTCAGATCGGTGAGCGAGAAGCTGCGCCCATCGAGACGCAAAGCCTCCGCCGGGACCTGCGACGGGCGGGTCGCGGAAGGCACGTTCGGGAGCGCAATCACCGGCGCATCGCCGACATCCCCGACCTCCACCGTGTCGCCCGCGCGAACGCCGCGGATGGACAGATGCTCCCTGTAAGTCCCCAGAACGCGCAGGTCGGCCTGCGGCACGCTCTTGCCATTGATACGCACCGGCAGCCCGCCGAGGTCTCGGAACGGAGAGGACACGATGATGCTAAACGGCTCCGGGACTGTCTCCGCAGACAGGCGGGTGATGCGGAAGCGGAAGCCAGCAGGGGCCTTGAACGAGTAGCGGTCCACATCCAGCGCGCGCGTGCCCCGGCAGAAAGCCATCGCGGCCTTCGCCCCGCACGTCACCCGCATGAAGGCATCGCCGACCGGCTGGCTCCACTCCCAGAACGTGTCGCACGGGTCGTGGATCCCGGTCTGCAGATTCTTCTCGCCGGTACTCACGCCCCAGATGTCGATGTTCTCGGCGGTGTGCCAGCAGTCTTCCTTGTAGCCGATCCACCAGCGATCCAGCGCGCCGCGCACCAGCCACTTGAAGACGGGGTCGCCGGTCTCGACGTGCATCACGATCATCGCGCGGAACGGTTCGGATAACTCGGCGTTGCTGATCTGCCCCAGCCAGAACTTCGCCATGTTTCCCGGCATCATAAAGGCGGGCGAGATGTTATCGCGCTCGTCGCTGTCGCCGATGGTGACGTTCGCGTTGCGATAGACGACCATGTAGGCGAGATCGAACGCCTCCTGCGCGCGCTTGCGGTGCTCGGCATCCGGCGCATTGGCGAAGGCCTGGCGGTAGTTCATCAGGAAGTCCATCGCCAGCGTGCCCGACTGGAGTGTGAACATCGACTCGGGGATGTCGGAGATGTCGCCTCGCGTATAGACATAGTGCCGCACCCAGTTGAACAGGCCGTCGATGTAGGGCAGCAGGTCTTCGCGCCCGGTGTTCACGTAAGCCGCCAGCATGGACGCCCCGACGCCGAAGGGGGCGACGTGGTGAACCGTATCGGCGGCCTCGCCGCCCATGCGCTCGTTCCACGATCCCTTCAGCGGGAAGCGCCATACGCAGCAGCGATCGCCGTCGATGTCCCGCCACTGCGCGTACTTGAGATACTCGGTGAGGTCCTTGTCGAAGCGCGCGATGGCCTCGGTCTTGTGCTGTTTGTACATCTGATCGATGCCGCGATAGCCCCCGCCATATAGGACCGTCCCCGGGTCATAGAAGAACTCGTTGAAGCCCCAGTCTCCTTTGCGGATTTCGCCGAGGAAGCCCCCGCCGCTCGGGCCGCAGTTGCCCAGGTCATCCAGGCCTCGCGACGCCATCCAGGAGAGATCGTTCATGGCCGGCGCCGCGGGCAACAGCGGCCGGTCGTCGGCGTACAGATGCTGGAGCACCAGCTGGTTCACATCGGCGGTGGGAGGCACGTCCTCGGAGTAGATGACGCGAAGACGGCTCTCGACGACTGTCGGCAGGACGGGATCGGTGAGCGTGGTCCACTGCTTCTGGGCATTGCTGAGGAGGGTGAGGAACTGCTCGGGCCAGCCGGGGATACCGGCGCAGTAGGCGATCCCCACATCCTTGTCCGACTTGTCGGTCAGCCGCGCCTCGGCCCACTCGTAGCCGACCATCTGCCGGCTGCGGTCGTCCCACAGAGCCATCGCCGGGACGGTCAGCGCCCCGAGCGCCGCGCCGTAGCTCCAGCCCTCGGCCCAGTCGCCACGGACGGTCGACCGCGTCAGCGGATACGGGTCCCACTGGGGCGTCGGGCAGAGAAGCCCGTGGACGTACCACAGGCGAGCGGTAGTGAGGGGAAGCGCGAGGAAGCAAAGCGGGGCGGGCTGGCCCAAAGCCTTCTGCCAGGGCTCGCGCTGAAAGCTTCGCAATTCAAAGCGGAAGTCCAAGCGCGGGAAGCGCTCGCCCGGCGCGGCGCTAATCCTGACGAAGCTGCCGGGGCCAAGTTCGGGGGTCGAGCCGGTGCCGCTGGTGTCGATGTCACGCAGTTCGAGGACATCGCGCCCGGCTTCGCGCCGCTTGTCCAGGCGGCGGGCCGTCCACTTCTCGCCTGCCTGCAGCAGGACGCGGGCCACCGGCTGCTGTTGCCCGCCGGAATCCGAGGTAATGAGGAAGCCGGTCCAGCGGCCCTCCGTGCCGAGCGGCTGCAAGGTGGCGCTGTGTGCGACGGCGACGGGTGCGGCGAGTGCCAATCCCATGATGAGGCAGTGGCAGAATCGGCGCATCTTGGGGCCTCCCGTTCCTAATTGTCTGGGAAAGCGACTGGGATGAGGGGACGGCAAGAAAACGGCGATGCTGACCACGAAGACTCGAAAGCACAAAACGGCAAAGGCACGTCCACGCGGGAATGGTCCGGCCGTTTAGTGTTTTGGTGTCTTCGTGGTCAATCCCTCGGTCAGTCTACTTCGCCGCCGCCTCCAGCCGGGCCTGCAGGTCGGCGATGGAGGCCATCAGGCGATCGGTCAACTCCTGCAGTTGCTCCTTGGGCATCTTCTCGCCTTCGGGATAGAGCGGCTCGCCGAACATAACCGACAGCTTCGCTCGGTGCAGGAACTTCGCGTGCAGGGGCAGCGCCTTGTCGGTGCCGCGAACCGCGACGGGGACGATGGGGACGCCGGCGCGAGAGGCGATCAGCGCCGCGCCGACATTGCCCTCCTGCAAGGTGCCGTCCGGGCTGCGACCGCCCTCGGGGAAGATCACCAGGAGTTCGCCGCTCTTCAGGATGTTGATCGCGTTGCGCACGGCCTCGCGGTCGCCGATCTCGCGCTCGACCGGAAAGGCGTAGCACTTGCGGATGATCGCGCCGAAGACGGGGACCTCGAACAGTTCCTTCTTCGCGAAGTAGTACGTTCGACGCGGGAGGGCCGCGCCGATGGTCGGCGGGTCGATAAACGAGATATGATTGCCGGCGATGAGTGCGCCGCCTGTCCGGGGCACGTTCTCGCGCCCAAAGACGCGCCAGCCGCCCAGTGCGTGATAAAGCCCGGGCAGGGCGCAAGTGCGCGCGAACGTGTAGTGCGGCCAGGTGAACCTGCGGGGCGGCTCGGGGGTTTTCCTCATGCTTGGGCGTCTTCCGCCGCTCGCGCAATCTCCACGATGCGCGCGACGACCTCGTCTTTCGTCATGTTATCGGTACAAACGATCACAGAGTCCTCAGCCGGCTTGAGTGGCGCAACAGCCCGCGTGCTGTCGCGTTCGTCGCGGACAGTGATGTCGGCGAGGATTTTGTCGTAGCCTTGCACGATCCCCTTTTCGCACAGTTGCGCCTCGCGCCGCCGGGCGCGCTCCTCGGGCGAGGCGGTGAGGAATACCTTCACCTCGGCCGAGGGCAGAACCACCGTCCCGATGTCGCGCCCCTCCATCAGTGTGCCGCCGTCGGAGGCCATCCTCCGCTGCGCCGCCACGAGGCGCTCGCGCACCACCGGGATCGCGGACACCGGGGAAGACAGGTTCCCCACCTCCGGGGTGCGGATGACCTCGGAGACATCCTCGCCGTCGACGAACAGCCGCCGCTCTCCGTCGATATTGCGAAACTCGAACTGCAGCGTACCGGCGAGATCGCCGATCTGCTCGGCGTGCAGGGTCACATCAAACCCGGCCTGCAATGCGCGGTAAGCGACGGCCCGGTACATCGCGCCGGTGTCGATGTAGGTGTAGCCGAGGGCGGCGGCGGCCTCCTGGGCCACCGAGCTCTTACCCGCGCCGGCGGGTCCGTCGATTGCGATGTTCACCTTGCGCGGCATGGGACTCCATTCCGAGACAACGGCAATGGCCCTACCCCGCCCGCTTCGCGGGCACCCCTCCCGTGCCGGGAGGGGAGAGGCGAACGACAACGGCGTTGGCAGGCGAGACGCCCGCCCCACGCGGGATTCACGAAGCAGTCGTCATGCCGATTTCGGCACTCTGGAACGATGACAATGGGGCTGCCGTTCATCCGCCGCGACGGGAACTGCCGTTCTCCCCTCTCCACGAGTGGAGAGGGGCCGGGGGTGAGGTCGCCGTACGCCCGGCGCACGGCAATCCCCAGGCAGCGCCGGGCATTCACTGCTCTACAATCGCCCCGCCCAACTCCGCGATCATCTCGGGGAACCCCGGGAACGAGGTGGCAATGGTCGCCGCGCCGTGGATCGTTGTCATGCCATCGGCAGCAAGGCCTGCCACCGCGAACGACATCGCGATGCGGTGATCGTGACAGGCGTCGATCTCCGCACCGTGCAGCGGATTGCCGCCTGTGATGACCAGGCCATCGGGCAGCTCGCGAACCGATGCGCCCATCGCGGCCAGGCCCTGGGCCATGACGGCCAGTCGGTCGGACTCCTTGACGCGAAGCTCCGCCGCATCCCGGATGACGGTCTCGCCCTCGGCGAAAGCCGCGGCGACGGCGAGAATCGGGACTTCGTCGATGAGGTACGGGATTTCCAGCCCGAAGATCTCGGTGCCGGTCAGGCGCGAGAAACGGGCGGTGATGTCGCCGATAAGCTCGCCCGCAGGCGCGCTCAGGTTCTTGATCTTGATGTCCGCGCCCATCCGCTCGAGCGTGCCGATGAGCCCCATTCGCGTCGGATTGAGGATCACCCCCCGGACGGTGACCGCCGAGCCGGGGACGAGGGTCGCAGCGACCAGCGGGAACGCCGCGGACGAGAAGTCGCCGGGTACGGCGACCTCGCAGCCGCGCAGGCCGGGCGATCCGGTCACGGAGACTGTCCAGCCGTCGATGGCGACCTTGGCGCCGAAAGCTTCCAGCATACGTTCAGTATGATCGCGCGACAGCGACGGCTCGGTCACGGAGGTGATTCCGTCGGCATAGAGGCCCGCCAGCAGCACCGCGGACTTCACCTGGGCGCTGGCCACGGGCGATTCGTAGGCGATGGCCTGTGGCGTGCCGCCGTGTACCGTGACGGGCGGAGTGCAGCGCTCGCCCTGCCCGGTGACTTCAATGCCCATCTGCCCGAGAGGCCGGGCGATCCGATCCATCGGACGGCGGCTGAGGGACTCGTCCCCGGCCAGCTTCGTCGTGAACGGGTGTCCGGCCAAGACGCCCATCAGCAGGCGCATCCCGGTGCCGGAGTTCCCCAGATCGAGTGCCGCCGTCGGCGCACGGAGTCCTCGCAAACCGACGCCGTGGACCACGAGATCGCTTCCCCCGAGGCCCTCGACTCGCACGCCCATCGCCTGCACCGCCCGCGCCGTGTTCAGGCAATCTTCCCCGGTCAGGAAGCCGGTGATGGCGGTCGGCCCCTCGGCGATGGAACCGATGATGACCGCGCGGTGGGAAATCGACTTGTCGCCCGGAACCCTCACATCGCCGCGAAGGCGTCGGGACCGTTGGACTACGAGAGTATCGCTCACTGACGCATCAACTCCCCGCGCGCCCGGCGGCCGTCCTCGAGGAGACACTGGACAGCGTCCATGTCACCGGCCTCGAGTGCGGCGTCGAGGGCCCTCAAGCGCTCCAGAAAGACCGCGATAGCGACCCGGACATTGTCCCCGTTCGCCTCGAGGACATCGCGCCACATCCCGGCAGGTCCTCCGGCGATGCGCGTGGTGTCGGCGAGTCCGTTGCCGAACAAATCCCGCAGGTCGAGCGAAGCCTCGTGTCTGAGCCGAACATCGCCGACTGCGGCGGCGAGGCTCGCGGCGACCACATGGGGAAGGTGGCTCGTCGCCGCAAGCGCCGCATCGTGCGATTCGGCATCAAGAAGCACCGGCTTCGCCCCAATCCCCTCGACCAGGCTGCGAAAGCGCGCGAGGACATCGTCGCTCACCCGTGGGCCGGGCGTGAGCACATAAGTGTGCCCGATGAAGAGGTCGGCGCGAGCGGCAGAGACGCCGGCATTCTCCGAACCGGCGATAGGATGCCCGCCGAGGAATGCGGCATCCGGCAGATGCTCGGCGGCGGCACGCATGACATCGCGCTTCGTGCTGCCGGCATCGGTGACGAGTGCCCCGGGTTTGAGGGCGGGGGCGATCCGCGCCATCACGCCAGGCATCGAGCCGACCGGCACCGCGAGGTAGACGAGATCGGCGTCGCGCGCCGCAAACGCGGGGTCGTCAGTCACCTCATCCGCTGCGCCGATGGCCAACGCGCCGTTCCGAGTGCCCTCGGAGCGGCCGCAGCCGACCACGCAGTCGACAAGGCCGCGCGCCTTCGCCGCCAATGCGAAAGAGCCCCCAATAAGACCGATTCCGATGATCGCTGCGCGGTTGTAGAGCATAGTAATAATCGTGGTAAGGGAGGAACTTCAAACGACCCTAACACCTTGGGGGATTGCATCCCCCAAACCCCCGCGTTCCCAAAGGCCTTTGACATTCAATATCGCAGGGGTTTGGGGGGGCGCAGCCCCCCCAAGGTGTTAGGGCCGTTCAAGAGGTTAGAGTTCCCGCCCCACGGCCTCGGCAACCTTACGCACATCTTGCATGAGCGCCATGAAACGCTTCGGCGTGAGGGACTGAGGACCGTCGCAAAGCGCTTGGTCGGGATGGGGATGGACCTCCACCATCACGCCGTCCGCCCCGGCAGCGATAGCGGCCAGTGCCATCTGGGGCACGAGCTTGTGCGTGCCGGTGGCGTGGCTCGGGTCGGCGATCACGGGAAGGTGGGTCTCCATTTTCGCGACCGCGAGGCCCGACAGATCGAGCGTGAAGCGCGTCTCGGTCTCATACGTGCGAATGCCGCGCTCGCAGAGGATGATGTTGAGGTTGCCGGAGGCGGCGATATACTCCGCGGCGCGCAGCCACTCCCCCACCGTCGCCGCCCACCCGCGCTTGAGCACGATCGGCTTACGCACCGAGCCGACTTCCTTCAGCAAATCGAAGTTGTGCATGTTGCGCGCCCCGATTTGCAGCGCATCGACGCGGGCGGCCAGCGCTTCGACCTGCCGGATGTCGGTGACCTCAGTCACAATCGGAAGCCCGGTTTCGCCCCGGGCGGACTCGAGGTAGTCCAGACCCCGCTCGCCGAGACCCTGGAAGGCGTACACGGAGGTGCGGGGCTTGTACGCTCCGCCGCGAAGGACGACCGCTCCCGCGGCCTTGACGGCGCGTGCGGCATCGACCGTCTGCTCGCGCGATTCTACCGAGCATGGGCCGGCGATGACGCCGATTTTCGTGCCCCCGAAGGGGAAATCGCCGATCTTGACCGGCAGTGGAGCGCGTTGATGCTCCCGGCTAACGAACTTGTACGGCTTGAGGATCGGGATGACCCGCTCCACGGCCGGGAGACGCAGGAGCTGCTCGGCTGCAGCCTCCTTCTCGCCCTCGGGAGTGCCAATCGCGCCAATCAGGGTACGCTCGACACCGCGCGAGACGTGGTGCCCGTAGCCGCGGGCCTCGAGACGCTTGATGACCTGCTGGATGTCCTGTTCGCTTGCGCCGGGTGTCATCACGATGATCATGCTTGCTCACTTCCTTCACTACAGATGGAATTCGCCGCCGTGGTCGGGGCCCGGCTCTCCTGCTGCCGCCTGCACTCTCCAGCACAGACGGGGGCGGCGGGACGGCAAATGCTGAACGCTGAACGCAAAAAACGGAAAAACGGAAAACGGAAAACGGAAAACGGAAAACGGAAAACGGAAAACGGAAAACGGAAAAAAGGCAATACGGCGACACAGTTAGCGTTGCCGTTCGTTGTTGTCGTTGCCGTTTGTCGTTTCCCCCCTTCCCTGCGCCGACCGCAGGTCGGCAGAGGGAAGGGGGGCAGTGGTCGCTAAGAGCGACCGAGGGGTTAGGAAGCCGTTTGTCGTTCTCCCCGCCACACGGCCACATCGAGCCTACTTGCCCAAAACGCCGCGTAGCGCCTCGATGAAGTGCTCGTTCTCGTCCTGCGTGCCGATGGTCACGCGCACCCAGGTAGTCAGTCCGAAGATGTCCCCGGTGCGGACGGTGACGCCACGGCGCATGAGCCCGTCGAAACACTCACGGGAGTCCATGCCGACATTCACCAGCATGAAGTTCGCCTGTGTCGGCGCGTACTCCAGGCCCATGTCCTCACACTGCTGGTAGAGGAACTCCTTGCCGCGGTGTGCGAGTTCCCGGCTGCGCGTTACCTGGTCGGGATCGCCGAGGCTGACGAGCGCTCCGACCTGGGCGATGCAGTTGATGTTGAACGGTTCGCGCACGAGCTTCAGCGTGCTCCCGATCTCCGGAGTGGTCATGCCATAGCCGATCCGCAGGCCCGCCAGCGCGTAGATCTTGCTGAACGTCCGCAGCACAATCGCCCGTCGGCCCTCGCGGACATACGGCAGCCCCTCCCCGAAGTCCGGATCGTCAGCATATTCCGCGTATGCCTCATCGAAGACCACGATGGCGGTCTCCGGCACGCGGGCCATGAAATCGGCGATCTCGGCCGCAGTGCAGATCGTGCCGGTAGGGTTGCACGGATTGCCGATGATGACGAGTTTCGTCCGTGGGCCGATGGCCTCGGCAATCGCCTGCAAGTCGTGTCCGAAGCCCTTCGCCGGCACCTCAACGGGCTTCGCGTCCATGATGTTCGCGAGGCCCGGATACAGGGCGAACGGAAACTGCGAGAAGACGACTTCATCACCGGGGTTCAGGAACGCCAGCCCCAGCATGTGGAGGATCTCGCCCGAGCCGCGCCCGATCAGGATGCCCTCGGGCGCCGTGTTGTAGTGCTGCGCCAGGGCCGCGGTGAGGTCGGCGCAGGGGATGTCCGGGTAGATGTGAACGTTCAGGACGGCCTGCTGCATGGCCTCGACAGCCTTCGGCGAGGGGCCGAGGGGGTTCTCGTTCGAGGCGAGCTTGGTGATCCGCGTGATCCCCAACTCGCGCATGGCTTCCTTGGAGTCCTTGCCGGGGGAATACGGTCGGATGCGTTTCAGTGTCGGTCGAACCAGTTCAGATAGATCACTCACAGGGATTCACTCCTGACTGCATCAAGTGACTACTTTGTAGCACAAAGCGCAAGCACAAGCAAGGTGAACGCAAAACGCTGAACGCAAAACGCTGAATCAACGGCAAAGAAACGGCGAAAAACGGCAAAGGAACGGCAGGAAACGGCAAAGGAACGGCAGGAGACGGCAAAGGACGGCGAGCTACGGCAAGGACGACGATAGCGACATCGCCCCCCTGCGGTCTGTGAGGTGCACCCATAGTCCCGGACAGTAGTGTTCTGTTCGAGGTGACAGTC
>CAYWBK010000187.1:0-11425 GCA_964455745.1 uncultured Armatimonadia bacterium | reverse complement strand
GATACCTGGAGGGTAGCTCTTTTCGTCTCTACCTACAACTGGCGAACGCACCCGGTTTCCTTTACAAGCTGCGCCCCGTGTGCTATAGTCCGTTCACTGTCGCATGACCGTAAGCTTGGATTGCCGCCTATCCAGCGACATTCTCGGCTTACGGCGCGCCGCTTTGGGTTTACGCCTCACGGTGCGACAGCGATCCCGTCATTGCGGGACCGTAAGGATATGCAGGTGCCAGCATGGCTCTCGACAAGCAGGACAAGCAAGAGATCATCGACAAGCATAAGCACCACGAGTCAGATACCGGGTCAGCCGAAGTCCAAATCGCTCTTCTCACCGGCCGCATCGCCTATCTGACCGGGCACCTCCAGCAGCACAAGAAGGACCACCACTCCCGCCGCGGACTTCTGAAGCTGGTCGGGCAGCGACGTCGGCTGCTCAACTACCTGCGCAACAAAGAGATCAGCCGGTACCGCACGCTGATCGAGCAGCTAGGCATCCGGCGCTAGACGGCGCGGGGGACGTCAGGAACGGACACGACACAAGAAACGGTGCGAGAACAGGGCGTGAGGGGATCCATTCCGGGATTCAGAGGCGGCATTGCCGCCTCAGGGGCCGACTTGAGCGCCTTCGCGCGTAGCCGAAGGGCAGCGAAGGGCGAGAAGCCGGCTCATAGGGATAGTGACGCCGTCGCGAACGGCGGCCGGACTATCCCAACCACTACGCGCCACGACATTGTCGGGGAGCACGGGGATTCAGGGAAAGCAGGGGACGGCGATCAACGGCGGATGGCGGAGAGCAGACGGTCGGAGGCCCGCGCGCCTCGCGAGCGTCTGCGCTTGTCATCCGCTGTTTTGGCGTCCGGGGTTTGCACTCCGGGATGCCTCCCCCCTTCTTTCCCTGACTCCTCGGCCCTTCCGATGAGTGCCGGGCGCCAGACACAGGAGATGTCAGATGATTCATGAAGTCACAGCACAGTTCGCCGGAAGGCCGATCAAGATCCAGACCGGCCGAATGGCGAAGCAGGCGGACGCGTCGGTTGTTGTAACCTACGGAGAGACGGTTGTCCTGGTCGCGGTGACGGTCACCGATGACCCGATCACAGCCAACTTCCTGCCGCTGCGGGTCGATTTCGAGGAGAAGATGTACTCGGTCGGGCGCATCCCCGGCGGGTTTTTCAAACGCGAAGGCAAGCCCTCCGATGATGCGGTTCTCGTATCGCGCCTCATCGACAGGCCGATCCGCCCGCTGCTGCCCTCCGGCCTGCGCAACGATGTGCAGGTCGTCGCCACTCCCCTCTCCGTTGACCCCGCACATGCCGTCGATGTGGTCGCGATGATCGGCGCTTCGGCGGCGATGCACCTGTCTTCGATCCCCTTCGCCGGGCCGTTCGCCGCGGTGAGAGTCGGGCGCATCGAGGGCGAGTTCGTCGTCAATCCCTCCTACGAGCAGCTTGCGACCAGCGACATGAACCTCATCATCGCCGCAACCTCCAAAGGCGTCATGCAGATGGAGCTTGAGGCCGATCAGGTTCTAGAAGACGCTGCCGAGGCCGCCATCCGCCTCGCCGAGGAGTCCTGCCAGCCGGTCGTTCAGGCCATCGAGGAACTCCGCGAGAAGGCCGGCAAGCCCAAGCGCGACATGCCCCTTTGGGCGCCCAAGCCCGAGATCGTCGCGCTGGTCGAAGGTCCCTATAAGGAGCGCATCCACGCCGCCGTCGAGATCGTCGACAAGATCGAGCGCTACCAGGCCATGCGCCAACTCCAGGCCGACGTTCTCGCCGAGGCGGGCGAGGGGTTCGCCGGCTGCACCGCCGATGTCGACCAGGCCGTCGAGAAGGTCATCAAGAAGCGGATCATCCACATCGTGCTCGACGAGCACCGTCGAGTCGACGGGCGCGCAATGGATGAGGTTCGCCCGATCGAGTGCGACGCGGGGCTTCTCCCGCGCGTGCACGGCTCGGGCCTGTTCCAGCGCGGCGAGACCCAGGTCTTGACGCTGGCGACCCTCGGCGCAGTGCGTGACCAGCAACTCGTGCGGACCCTCGAGGACGAGGAGTACCGCCACTTCATGCACCACTACAATTTCCCGCCGTTCTGCGTCGGCGAGGTCCGGGCCATGCGATCGCCGGGACGCCGCGAGATCGGCCATGGCGCGCTCGTGGCGAAGTCGCTGAAGGCTGTTCTCCCGCCGGATGAGGAATTCCCGTACACCATCCGCCTGGTCTCGGAAGTGCTCGAGAGCAACGGCTCGTCTTCGATGGCATCGGTATGCGCCAGCACGCTGTCCCTCATGGACGCCGGCGTCCCAATCAAGGCTCCGGTGGCGGGGATCTCGGTTGGGCTGATCTATGAGAGCGAGGACCGCTTCGCTTGCCTGACGGACATCCAGGGCCTCGAGGACTTCTGCGGCCACATGGACTTTAAGGTCGCGGGCACGCGGACCGGCATCAACGCCATCCACCTGGACATGAAGGTCCAGGGCCTGCCGACGTCGGTGCTGCGTTGCGCCCTCGACCAGGCCCGCCAGGCCCGCCTATCCATCCTCGACCTGATCGTCGAGACTCTCCCCTACCCGCGCACGGAACTGTCGCCGCACGCGCCGCGCATGGTCGCCCTCAGCATCGACCGCGAGAAGATCGGCCTCGTGATCGGTCCCGGCGGCAAGAACATCCGTGGCCTGCAAGACCAGTTCGAAGTCCAGATCGATGTCGAGGACGATGGCACGGTCCTGATTTTCGGCGTGGACGCCGCGCTTGTCGAGGGGGCGCGCAAGCAGATCAGCGACATGACGCGCGGGGTCGAGATCGGTGAGGTGTTCGAGGGCCGCGTCACGTCGACGACCGGCTTCGGAGCGTTTGTCGAGCTGATGCCCGGCCGCGAGGGTCTGGTGCACATCAGCCACCTCGCCTGGGAGCACATTGACAAGACCGAGGACGTGTGCAAGATCGGCGACATGATGCAGGTGAAGGTGATCGACGTTGATGACGAGGGGAAGATTCGTCTGAGCCGCAAGGAATTGCTGCCGCGCCCGCCGGGCGGTGGCGGCGGGGAGCGCAGCGGCGGTGGTGGCGGAGACCGCGGCCGTGGTGGCCCATCGCGTGGTGGTGGAGGCGGCCGTCCGCCCCGTGCGGGCGGCGGTGACGGCGAGCCGGGCTCGGGTTCGTACTTCCGTGAGAAGAAGCGCTAAGCGAAGCGCGCAAGGGACCGTAACACCACAAGGGGCGCCCATCAAGGCGCCCCTTTTCGTTTGGAAGAGGCCGCTACGAGATCAGTAGGTATGGAGGTGGCGCAATTGGTCGGCGAGACTACTGGGCGATTCCGTCTTCAGCAGGTTGCGCATCCAGGCGAGCACCTTAGTGAAGTTGACGTAACCCTCCTGCTCGCGGCACACAACGATCCCAGAGTGATGCCACCCCTGCTCTGCGTAGTCCGCCTGCAACTCCTCGAAATGGTCCGTGTTGAAGGTGACGACGACCCTGTTCTCCTTGACGGCCGTGGACAGGATGTCCTCGTCCGGCAATGACCGTAAGTCACCCCGCAGGCTCACGGCCTCGGCCGAATAGCCCCACTCGTTGAGGACGAACTTGAGACACGGGGTCACGTTCTCATCGATCAGGAACCTCAGCTTCACCGAGATCGCACTCCGTCGTGCTCGAAGCGGTCCACGTTGTCGAAAACGTCCCGTTCGATCTCGGCCGCGTACCTCGGGATCTCAGCGTACCGCAGGGCTTGGTCGATCTGCTCGTCCCCGAGGCCGGTTTGCATGCGCAACTCCCGACGCGACATCCCGGTGCGCAACCAGTAGACAATCCGCCATACCGGCGTTCGCGTCCCCGCGATGGCCGCTCTTCCGCCGACGATGCCCGCGCGCTTCACAACCCAGGGCAGGTCCGGTTCCGGCTGTTCGTAACCCATCAGGAGGTAGACGAGTTGCCGCTCCGGCGGCTCAAGGTCCTCCTCGGCTGCCGCCCCTGGAAACACGGAGATTGTGCCGTCTTCCCTGACCATCGCCAGGTCCGCAGCCTCGAGTCGCGCCAGGGCAGCCCTTTGCCTCTCGTCGAGAGCATCGACTTTCTGCATCACGATCCGTTTAATACGGGCAGCCGCAGCCATTGTACCCACCTTCTCCGGCGCCGCCTGACCTACTGCCAGAACGCATTGCTATTATACCACGGTCCCAAAGCCCCTACTTCAGTATCTGGAACATGTTGTGGTAGTCGTCCGTCCACAGGGCGATCTCTTTGACATCCCCGCGCGGCACGATGTGGCTGGCCACCTGCGGCTCCCTCGCCCACGTGCGGCTCTTCGTCAACACCATGTACTCAGCGGTGTAGGTGGTGTACTGGTCCCCCCTGTCGCTGAACTCAAACGCCTGCATCCCCATCGCCTCCGCCGCCTTGTAAACCACCGGGCGCAGATCCAGCATCCGGTTTGTGATGTTCACCACGATCATGCTGTCGTCATTGCGAAGATGCCGGGCGTACACGTCGAACGCCTCCTTCGTGAGAAGGTGCGCCGGCACGGAATCGCCGCTGAAGGCGTCCATCATGAGCACGTCATAGCGCATCGGCTTGTCCACCAACTCGCGCTCCAAAGACAAGCGGCCATCGCCCATGACGATATCGTTTTGGGCCGGGCAATCGGTCACGAAGGTCAAAAGGCCCGAATCGCGAGCCAGGTACACCACATCCGGGTTGATCTCATAGTAACGCAGGAAATCCCCCCTGTTGGCATAGACCGCAAGCCCTCCGCTGCCCAGACCGAGGATGCCGATGCGCAGTGTGCGCCGGGTCGGGTCCGCCGACAGCCGGCGGGGATGATACTGCAGGGCGAGACCGATCCCGGTATCCGGGCCGAAGTACGAGCAGGGCATGCGGCGCTTCTCGGGGGCCAGGAACTGGAACCCGTGGATGATACGGCCGTGCAGCAACACGTGGGTGTGCCACTCGGGCTCATCCGGGTTGACGTCATTCACCCAGCAGATGCCGTAGAAGTTGCGCATGCTGTTGGGTTGCTCCCGCATCGTCCAGCTATGCGCCCAGGTCAGGGCCACCGGGACCGCGAGGACGCTGACCGCAATGGCTCCGCGCCCGAACCACTTGCCGACCACAGGGATGAGCCGCTCGTCGTGCTGCATGACGAACAGGCCCAGGAACCAACACAGCACCAGGCCGATGTAAAGCTCGTAGAAGTCGCGGAAGATGAGCGGGGCGATCACGCCCACGAACAGCCCGCCGATCGCGCCGCCGATCGAGATGCCCAGGTAGAACGATGTGAGGTACCGCGGCCGAGGCTTGGCCGCCACCACCTCGCCGTGGCAGACCATGCAGCAGGCAAACAGGGCGAGCGAGAACGCCGCGATCTGCGTGCGGACGCTCATTCCCTGCTGCTTGATGATGACCCAGCCACAGATCGGCACCAGGAGGAGCAGCGCCGGGACGAACGCCCTGCGGATGTACCACCGCGGGCTGTCGAAGCAAATGATGAAGGACAGCAGATACAGGCTCAGGGGGACGATCCACAGGAACGGAATGACCGCGACCTGCTGGCACAACTGGTTCGTGATCGCAAGCAGGAGCATCGAGGCAAGCGCCGGCAGGCCGATCCACAGCCACTTGACGTGCCAGGTGGGTGCGGTATCAGGGCCGGTCCCCGCGGCCTGCGTCGCCGCGACCGGAGCCGGCGCGGGCAAGTCCTTGACGAAGTACGCGCAGACGGCGTAACCGCCCACATACACCACATACGCAATCGCCCATATCCAGGCCTGCGCCCGAACCGCCAGGGCCGGCTCCACGATGAACGGGTAGGTCAAGAGCGCCAGCAGCGAGCCGACGTTCGACAACGTGTACAGCCGATAGGGCGACTTGCCGACATGGGTGCGGCTGAACCAAGCCTGCAGCATGGGGCTGGTCGAGGCCAGGATGAAATACGGCAGCCCGACGGAGGCCGCCAGAAGCTGGACAATCCGCCACACCGGCCAGTTGACATCCGGCGGCTTCCAGCCGGCCCCCGGGAGGATCGGGGCCTCCCACGTGGTGGCGAGCCAGCCGAGCAGCGCTACGGAAGCGGCCAGCAGCACGCCGTGGACGACAGCCTGGGCACGAGGGCGCAGGCGGCTGATGACCAGGTGAGCGTACAGGTACCCGAGCAGGAGAATGACCTGGAAGAAGAGCATGCACGTCGTCCACACGGCCGGCGTGCCGCCGAACCACGGGAGGATGTATCTGGCGATGATGGGCTGGACCTGGAAAAGGAGAAACGCCCCCAGAAAGATTGGAGCCACGTACCGTGCCATGCGAAGTCCCTCGCCCGAAGGATAGCGTCCGATGCCGCAGGGGACACCGAAGCGTTGACGGTCCAGTTTAGCAGAGGAGAGTCAGACTGTGAAGGTATAGATAAGCCCTGTAACCGGCATGGCTGACGCGCGGCGTGTTCCGGCGCAAGATCGGGGAGGCAAGTTCAGCGCGACGGAAGCCTCTGTCATACAGACGCGAGAAACAAGAGCGTGACTGTCAGGCAAGCGGCGATGCGCGTGGCGGCCTTCGTCTTACTGCAGTGTGCCGCTAAGGATGAGGAAGTCGTGGTCGGTCGTGCCGAGGTCGAGCGGGCGACCCGGGGCGATAGCGACCCGCGAGGCGACGCCGGTGTCGAGGTCGATAAGCGTCATCCCACGCGGCTTGAGCGCGAGGTTGATGGTCACGTTCAAGGGCAGGGGCTTCCGTATGCGCGTCCAGCCTTCGGCGGGGTCGGACGTTATTTGCGCCGAGCCGGCGACATTGCGCAGGTAACAGAGGAAGATCGCGACGTTCTCGGACAGGAGATACTGCGCTTCGTAGCCCTCCGGGACTTTGACCTCGGGCTGGAGGCGGGCGACGGAATCGGCGTCGGCAACGTTCAGCCGCGTCGCGTAGGACGAGTTGTCGAAGGTGAAGTCGAAGTCCACGCCCCGGCGGAAGCACGCCTGCGCAATACGGCCCATCGCAATGTGCATCGCGCGCCCGGCGGGCGTCTGGAAGAAGCGGTCGTCGGCCAGCGAATGAGCGACGCTGATGCCGACCCTGGGCTTCGCACGGTGGAAATGAGCGAGGTCCAGGCGGCTCATTACCTGCCGGGCGATGCGGAACTCCTTGACCGGCTCGTCGCAGGTGTCCCAGAAGAAGCAGCCCGGCGTGCCGGCGCATAGCTGGGCCCAGATGGCGTCGCGCGCGCCCAACCGCCGCACGGCGGGCGCAGCCTTGTACCATTGGTCGCCGTAGGACTCGCCGGAAAAGGCGGGCTTGCCGAGGCGGCTATAACGGGCCGTCACCGCGACGGTGACGCCGTAGTCCATGTCCTTGCTTGTGCAGTCGCCGCTGGGATACGTGTGATACGTGTAGAAGTCAATCCCGGTTCGCCGCGACCACGGCAGCGGATCGGCGTCGAGCAATGCCGCGCCGAGGTGGCTGACACAGATCGGTGTCGAGGGGTCAAACTCGCGGATGAGACGAATCTGGTCCTCGGTCCAGGAGAAGAAGCCATCGGGCTGCTCGTTCTCGATCTCGTAGGCGAAGATGTCAGGATTCGCGCGAAGACGCGGGATGAGGTCGGTGAGGTAGTCGCGCTGGCAGGCGAGGACGTCGGGGTCGCTGAGCGCGTCGGTGGGCTGCACGAGCATCCGCTTGTCGACCAGGAACCGGCGGCGGTAAGGCGGGAGGGTTCGCAACTCGTCGGGGGTGTAGCATGGGAGAACGCACTTCTCCATGCAGTCGGCGTTGAAGTACGACGCGTAGGTGGCGTACCAGGACTCGTGGAGAGTGACAAGGAAGCGAAGGCCATAGGGCCGGGCGACTTCCATGTAGTGCTCCCAGCGGCGGAGGAGGCCGAGGTTCACCTTGCCGATGGCGTCCATAGGCTCGGCGCCGAGCTTGGTGTGGTCGCGGAGCATGACCCGGACGGCGGTGACGCCATTGTCGCGCAAATAGGCGAAGTGTTGGCGCAATTGCTCGTCGCTCCAGTCGGCGATGGAGGACGGAGCCGTCACGCCGCGGACGCCATTCTCGACCGTGTGGACGAAGTTGCCGTAAAGGCCGCCGAAGGGCACGAAAGGCCGTCCGTCGGCGTGAAGGAAGTACCCGTTGGAGCCGAGGCGCACCTGATCCGCGCGGACCGGCGGCGCGACGATGATCTGGGCGGACTGCCCGGTGAACCCCGCCTCGTCGGCCACGGTGACAGTGACGCGGGCGTAGAGGTCGCCGGGCAGGCGAAGGCGGACCGTCGCCTGGCCCCGGCGGTCGGTGGTGATGGCGGATGGGCTTGCCGACCCGACGCCGCCGACGGAGATCGAGGCTTTGTGCCCGGTGATGGGGCACGCCTCGCCGTACTCGCCGAGAAGCTGCACTCGGACCGGGATCAGAGCGCCAGGCAAACCGGTGCGGCGCTCAGGGGTGACGGCATACGAGGCGGGCCGGCCATTCGCGGTGGATTTGACGTGTATCTGGAGAGAGGCATTACCGGCAGTGAGCGTAATCTTGTCGGTCACTCCGGGGCGGCCCGATGCCTGTACGGGGAAGGCGGCAAGACCGCTTTCGTCGCTCATCTTCACCGAATGGCGAGCAGACTTGCCACCCGGGTCGGGGGACAGCAGGGCGGCGTCGCCGGCGGATGAGATGTCGCATGTCACGTCCGTGCCGGGGATTGCCACGCCGTCGGAATCCAGCGGGCGGGCTTCAAGCCGGAAGCCCCCGCCTGCAGTGATCGCGCCATCGCGGACGTTGGTTGCGATCGAGGCCACGGCCGCCTGCAGCGGCGCGAGAAACTCATCATCCACCCAAGCCGTGCCGGGGCGGCGGATGTCCATGCGGGCAACTCCCCAGGCCGCATCATCGGGAGCCGTACCGTCAACGTAGCGCTGCTCCCAGTCGCTGCCGTAAGTGAAGGAGGCGCCGGAGACGCTAATCCAACCGCGATCTTTCGCAAGCCAGACGATGAAGAGCATCCCCTCAGCCCCCTTCGGCTCGCCGCGAACCCATGCGCGGAAACGGTAGCGCTGGCCGGGCGTGACGGGGACGGTTTGCTCCAGGCTCACGGAGGGGTTGTGCTCGGGGATGGTGGGCGCTTCAAGGCGCATACAGCGCTGGCCAGAGTGCGCGCCGCCCGTCTGCAGGACCCACTTGGAGTTCGCGTCGCCATAGTTACGGGACCAGCCGCCGGCGGGCATGCCGTCGGGGCCGGTATCGCCCTCGAAACCGGGGTTGGAGAGAAGGTTGCCGGGCGCCCCGGCAGCGTGGAGGGAAGGCACAAGCGCAAGAATCAGACAGGGCAGAAAGCGCATCGCGCGATAACTCCTCGGGTGCGCTCGCGAAGGGGCGCGGGCGCCATCTGGGCAGGGGGCCGACATCAGGCCATGCGTCTGAATTCGTGAGTCGAGCAGCCGCCTGTCTGGTGTCGAGGTTCACCCTCTTGACTGAAGGCACCTTCCCTGGGCCTGGGGGCCACGATGAAACCTCCTCGCTCCAACACCGCGGCGCTCCTGTTACAACGACGAGTGCGTCTTTCAATTGTAGGCAGTATACCTACGCCGGTTGTGCGGCCCTGATCGGCAATGAGATGCGATGCGGAGAGATGGACGGCGATTGACCACCGAGACACAGAGGACACAGAGAACGGCAACGTCCCTTAACGCCTATCGTGGGGCAGGCCGGCCGTTTCCCAGCCGTTCTCTGTGCCCTCTGTGTCTCTGTGGTTCAACGCCGTTCGCTCTTCATCTTGGGATACGGTCAGCCTCTGACAACATTCCGAGCGCTTCGTCTGCCGGTTGTCAAAGTGGCGCAGTTATGAAACTATCCGCCCTGTCGTAATCACCCAAGTCCCATCAATCCTGCGCCCTTCGCCGTTCCTTGTCACCAAGCTTGCGGCAGTCCTACCTACAATCAGCGGGCGGACCCTACAACGACGACCAGCCTTGCCTTCGCCCCTTTGGGAAGCCTATAATCCGTTCGTTGGTATAGCCACAATGCCACTCAGAACCGACCAAATCCTACTCACTCGGAAGTGACTCCCCGTGCCCAAGATCATCACCGAACTGCCCGGACCGAATTCCCGCAAGTACATCGAGAAGTCGCGCAAGTACGAGCCACAATCCATGAGCGACCAGATCCCCCTCGTCTGGGCCGAGGCCCACGGCTGCGTGGTCATCGACGTGGATGGCAACGAGTTCCTCGACTGGACTTCCGGTGTGCTGGTGACCAACGTCGGCCACTGCCACCCTGAGTATGTCGCCGAGATCCAGGACCAGTGCGGTAAACTGCTCAACTGCTATGATTTCCTGTCCACGCCCAGGGCCGATCTCGCCGAGAAGCTCGTGCAGATCACCCCGCCGCACCTCGACCGCTGCTTCCTCGTCACCACCGGCACCGATGCCACCGAGGCCGCCATGCGCATGGCCCGACGGGCGCACAAGGGGTGGGAGATCCTCGCCTTCCACGGCGCCTTCCACGGGCGCACGTATGGCGCGGCATCCGCCGGCGGCTCGATGGGCGTCAAGAAGGGCTTCGGGCCGATGGTACCCGGCTTCCTCCATGCCCCGTTCCCGTATTGCTACCGCTGCCCGTTCGACAAGACGTGCGAGGACTGCGGGATGTTTTGCCTTAAGCACCTCGACTGGGTGATCTCGAAGGAATCGTGCGGTGAGCTTTGCGCGGTCATCACCGAACCCTACCAGGGCGGGGCCGGCAGCATCACCCCGCCGCCCGGCTACATGGAGGGCCTCGACGCCTGGTGCAAGAAGAACGGCGTGTACTTCATCTTCGACGAGGTGCAATCATCCTTCGGCCGCACCGGGAAGATGTTCGCCTTCGAGCACTATGACATCAAGCCGGACCTGGTGACTCTCGGGAAAGGCCTGGGTAGCGGCGTGCCGTGCAGTGCTGTCATGGGCACCAGCCAGATCATGGACGTGCTCCCGCCGGGCAGCATGGGCAGCACCAACGGCGGCAATCCGCTCAGCAGCCGGGCGGCGCTGGCGGCCATCGGCATCATGGAGAAGGAAGACCTGGTGGCGAACTCCGCGCGAATGGGCGCGATCATGGGCGACCGGTTCCGCAGCATGATGGCCCGGTACGAGCAGATGGGCGACGTTCGCGGCAGCGGCCTGGTCTGGGGCCTCGAACTGGTGACCGACAAAGCCTCGAAGACGCCGGACAAGGACCTGACCCGCCGGCTGGTCAATGAGGCCTACCAGCGGGGTCTTTGCATGATCGCCCCCATCGGCATGTACGGCAATGTGGTGCGCGTTGCGCCGCCGCTGGTCATCACGGAAGCGGAGACCGAGGAGAGTCTGGGCATCTTCGAGGAGGCGTTCAAGGCCGCAATCGGCTAATATTACTACGCCGGTTGTGCGGCCCTGCTCGGCAATGAGATGCGATGCGGAGAAAGGGACGGCGATTGACCAC
>CAYWBK010000186.1:0-11452 GCA_964455745.1 uncultured Armatimonadia bacterium | reverse complement strand
AGCAACGAAGGTCAAATGTAGTGTAAAAGCCCCCCTGAGACCCTAACAGGCTCAGAGCTTCGTCGAACCAAACTGTCAAAGTTGCGCTAGTGGCCCTTGATTCAGAGCCATTGGGCATGCCCGGTCTAGCGGCGGCGCTGGGCAGCGTTGCGGACGACAACAGGAACGATGCCGCTCTGCTGAAGCAGGTCGTTGCCAGCCTCAAACGTATTGGCAAGTCACTGCGCGACGACCACATGGCTTTCCTGGGCAACCTGGCGGCCCAGATCCCCGACGCGGAGATTGCTGAGGAATTCAGAGCCTTGGCGAAGAACAAGCAGCCTCGGTGAGATGACGGCCCGCGCACATTTCCAGCGTCGGCCGGGCGAGCGTCCACGCCTTCGGCTGCTGGCCGTTCCTGTTCGTCGGTTTGGCGTGGGACGGTGTTGATGCTCGTGTGCATGCCGCCCCCCCCAAGAACCGCCAAGCGGCCAGCCCCACCCCCGGGCCGGCCGCCTGACACCTGTAACCTGTCCCCTGAAACCTGCCGTTCCTGCCTCTCCTACTTCTTCGGTCCGGTCACCATCTGGAAGTCGTCTGTGCGGAATGAGGTGGCCGGGAGGCCGTCTTTGTTCCACAGGTTCACGACCGGGTAGTTCGCCCAGCCGTAGCGCACTGCAACTGGGTTTTTCACCAGGTGGCTCTCGACGACCACCGTGTCGCCCACGATCCGTGCGCTGGCCCAGACGAACTTATGGTCCGGGCCGCAGATGGCGAAGCCCGTCAGACGCCCGCCCTTGGAAATCAGGCCCTGCCCGACGTGTGTGAAGCTCAGGACGATCTTGTCGCCCGTGACCTGCATCGACTTGTAGATTGGACCCGAGTATTCGATGCTCTTGTGATACGCGATGCCGAGGGCCGCGAGGGCGAGACGCGCGCCGACCGGGGCCTTGTCCTTGGGGTGGATGTCTGTCTCATTGCCCACGTCGGTGATGACGGCCATGCCGACGTTCGGGAGTGCCTTCGTGGACATGAGCTGCGCCTCGCGAAGCTCCGCCCAGTCGCTGTCGGCGGGCTGCGGGAGGATCGCGGTGAACGGGGCGAGCTGCACGCTGAGGAACGTGAAGTTGCCTTCGCCCCAATCCTGCCGCCAATTCTCAATCATGTCGACGAACAGCCGTCGGTATTGGAACGCGCGCCCGGCGTTCGACTCGCCCTGATACCAGATCGCGCCCTGGATGGCATACGGGATCAGCGGGGCGATCATGCCGTTGTACAATTCAGCGGGCGTCCACGGCTGCCACGGCGGTTGCTCGCGCCAGAAGGCCGCGTTCCGGGCGTCGCTGACGAGCTTCTGCCCCGCTTCCGGGGTCATCGACTTGGCCTTCTCTTCGGCGGCGGCGATGTCGGCTGCGTCCTTCTCTTTGATCCCGGGCAGATCGGTTTGGAACTTGGCGTAGGCGGCCTTCCACGCCTCGAGTTGCGCCGGGGCGGCGGCGACCATCTGCTTGTATTCGGGGTCGGCGTCCAGCACGCGGCGGCTCATCCAGACCTCGGCGGGCGATCCGCCCCAGGAGGTGTGGATGATGCCCACCGGCACCTTCAACGCCTGCTGTAGATCGCGCGCGAAGTAGTAGGCGACGGCCGAGAACCACCGCACGTTGTCCGGCCCGGCCTGCACCCACTTGCCGTTCACATCGTCGAGCGGCTTGTCGGACCTGACGTTCGGCACGGTGAACAGCCGCAGCATCGGGTTATTGGAACTCTCGATGGCTTCCTTCGAGCCGATCGTGCCGTCCAGCCCCATCTGCATGTTCGACTGCCCGCTGGCGATCCACACTTCGCCGACATACACGTTCGGCAGCGCGATGGTGTTGTTGCCGGTAACGGTCATGGGCATCGGCCCGCCGGCCTTCATCGCGGGCAGCTTGAGCATCCACTTGCCGCCTGTGGCGACGGCGCTGGCCTGCTTGCCGGCGATCTTGACGGTGACCTTCTCGCCGTCATCGGCCCAGCCCCAGACGGGCACGGGCTTTCCCTGTTGGAGAACCAGCCCATCCGTGAACAGCGCGGGGAGCTTCACATTCGCCGACGCCATGCCGGCGAGAAACAGCAGCGCAGCGGAGACAGACAAGGACAACTTTCGCATTTGTAACCACCTTTTCGATTAGCCTTCGTTGGCCGGGCGGATTCGACTTATGCGCAGCCTGCACCTCCCAACGTCCTTCCCGTGTGTCGCCCCTTGCGGGGCTCTGCGCCGCGGAGGAGCGCCTCGATCCGGGGGCTTGCGCCCCCGGCTAACATCCGGCACCCCTTCGGGGTGCACGGCCCGCGCTATGTATCCAGCATCCAGCATCCAGCATCCAGCATCCAGCATCCAGTATCCAGTATCCAGTATCCCCCTACCCTCCAAACGCCTGCTCCGGCAGGCTGTCGAGCGTTGCGGATCGGTTGATATACTCGATCTCCTTCTCGGCGGCCGCTCTTCCGTCGGCGGCGCGGAAAATGATGCCGCCTGAGGCCACGAACGGATACCAGCCGCCTGAGCCGCACTTGCCGCCCCCGGCTTCCTTCACCGAACGGTCGAACATCGCCTCGATCTGCCGGTAGTCCTCGACGAGGCTGCGCAGCTTGCCGATCTGTGCCGTCAGCAGGTCTTCGCGCTGCTTGCCCTTCAGCGCCTTCGCCTGCTCCCAGGCGTCCATGAGGCCTTTGACGGTGATGATTCGCCGCGCGAGGGTCTCGTGAATATGCACATCGTGCCCGTAGAAGTCCAGCGACACTTGATTGCGCGTGGCGCTCTTCCGAAGTGCCGCGAGGGCATCCTGCGCCCGCTGGCAGAGGGCCAGAAGCTGGTGCGCCTGGTCCACGATCTCCGGCGACTTCTTGATCTCCTCCGCCGTGCTCGCCAGCGGCGCGGCCAGCATCTCCTCAGCGGCCGCGTTCCGTCCCCAGAAACTTTGCTCTCTCGCCGCCCCATAAGGCGCATGGATCGCATCGCAGACAAGCTGCCCGATGGGGTCCGCCGCCGTTGTCGTGCCGTTTGCTCTTTCCCCTCCCTGCAAGGGAGGGGCGCCGCCCGCCAGGGCGGCGGGGTAGGCCGCCGTTGCCGTCTCCTGAACTCCTGAACTCCTAATCTCCCCAACTCCTGCCGTCCTCACCCCAAACCACTCCCGCCCGAAGTCCGCCCGGAATCCTGCATAGTCCGAGGCATACGGGTTCCAGGCACACGCGCCGCTGTACACGACGCCGTACAGGTTCAGCTCGAACAAATTGCGCCCGCCCCAGACGCCATGAACCCACGTGCAGGTGCACTCGCCCGGCACGTTCGCTTCAGCCCCGGCGCGCATGAAGCCGCTGATATTGCCGAAAGTGTTGTCCCAGTCGTTGCCGGCGTCGTAGTAGCGCGTGACCGCCGGGGTCGCCCAGGTCTGCTTGAAGCCCTCGCCCTGCAGCTTCGCGAGCGTCGGGTAGCTGGCCTGATTGCCGTAGTGCCAGTCGAAGACCGCTATATCTTTCGCGAGTTTGTCGGCGGCCTGGTCGGTATAGCCCTCCTCATGCCACCAGATCATCATGCCGCGATGGCGGGCCTTGAGCATCTCGCGCAGCTTCATCATGTGCTCGGCGTACAGGCCGGGCTTGCCGATCTCCGCCGCGCGCTTCTTGCACAGTGGACACTGCGCGAACCCCCCGGCGAACTCGTCGCCGCCGACGTGGATCCACGTCGCGTACGGGAACGCCTGGCAAAGCTCGTCGTACAAATCGCCGAGGAACTCGAACGTCTTGGGGTTCGAGGAGCAGAACACATCGCCGCTCTCGCGGATGTCCTTCAACTCGTCGTGGACCAGGAGGTTGCCGGAATGCCCGAGCGACTCTTGTTGGGGCACCATCTCGACGAAGTGCTGCTTCGCGTATTCACTGAGTTCCTTGCCCTTGGCGATGGTGAAGCCGTCGCGGCCCTTGAGGCCCAGGAACGGGTACTTCTCGTAGTACATCGTGCCGCCCTCGAAGTACGGCATGATGTGCGTAATCTTCACCGCGGCGAGTTCGCGGATCATCCGCTTCCAATAGTCCACGTCGATGACCTGGAACGCCCCCTGGCTGACGGCCACCATCACGAGGCGGTTCTCGATGGCCGGCCAGTCGGCGATATTGATGGCCGGCAACCGGAATCTGCCCCGTCCGGCTTGCCCCGTCGGTGAGGCAAGCTGGCACAGCGTCTGCGCGGCGTAGTAGAACCCCTGCGGGTCGAGGGCCTCAATTGCCACGCCGTGCTTGTCGATCCGAAGTGTGTACGCCTGCTTGCCGTGCTTGGCGGCCGGGTTGTCGCGGGACATCGGGTTGAGGCGGACCTCTCCGACGCTGGAGAAGCCGAGGCCCTTGAGGCCCAGGCGCTCTTCGAGCACCCCCTCAACCGCGCTGGCGTTGCCCTGCGGCCGCCCCAGCACGGTGATGCCGTCGCCGATCTTGTACCCGTCGCCCTCTCCCAGTTCCACCTCCTGCGGCATCGGGATCAGTGCAATCCCCTTCGCCCGCAGCTTCCGGGCCGCCGCTTCGCGGCGCTCCTGCTCCTTGCGCTGCTTCTCCAGCCGGTCGGCGATCTGCTTGAGTTTGCGCGACACGCCGAGGTCATCGGTACTGACGGTGAGATTGTCCCACTCCGTCTTGCCGCCTTCCTTGGCGGCTTCATCGACCAGCGCGAAAGTGGTCTCCGTGCCGAGGTCGTCCATCGCCACCTCGCCGGTGTCCCAGATGCCCTTGCCGTCATTCTCCTCTATGGAGAGTTGAATGCTCTTGGCCGTGAGCCGGACGGTGACGTGGTACCACGTATCGACCTTCAGCCACTCGCCGGCGGTCTTGCGAAGCTGCCAGCCATCGGCGGCCTTCGTGTGCAGGTTCGCGTGCCCCTGCGGCTGGAGGTAGCACATGTACCAGTGTGTGGAGGGCGATTGCGAAACGAACTCCTGGCACTGGTCGCCGAAGGCCACCGCGCGGAAGTCGTACTCGATGTGCCAGGTCACTCCGGCGATGGGGATCGGGCCGACCTCGAGGCCGCTTCGCTGCCAGTTGGCCTGAGCGGCGGTCTTCAGCACCCCGCCCTCGACTTTCGCGTCGCCGACCAGTCGCAGCCAGGGCGAGCGGATCGGCCCGTTGAAATCGCAGGCGATGTCGGGCTGGCGCGGTGTGTCGGCGGCGTGCAGGGCGCTACATGCCAGAATGGTGATGATCGCGAGAAAGATAGCCAGGGTACGCATCGTTCGTTTCTCCTACGGCGCAAATGAGGTGAGCGCAACAATGAAGTGGGCGCGAAAACGAAGTGGGCCCAACAATGAAGTGGACGCGAAAACGAAATGAACCCAACAATGAAGTGGGCGCGACAATCCTGTCGCGCGTGGGGCGGGCGTCTCGCCCGCCGATGGCCTTTCGCTGAGGTGTCACCCGAGTCCTGCCCGATGGTCGCGGGCAGATGGGGGAACGGCAATCACAAATCGCCCCCGGTCGCAGGCAACTGCGTTGGCCGTGTCGAACAGAACCGGCATGGACGATCGTGAAGTCGGTAGGATATGGGATCAGAACGCGGACACCTGGACGCAGCTCGCGCGCATGGGCTGTGATGTGTACCGCGACTACCTCAACACGCCCGCATTCCTCGCAATGCTGCCCGATGTCGCGGGCCTGCGGGGCCTCGACATCGGGTGTGGGGAGGGGCATAACACGCGCCTGGTGGCCGAACGCGGCGCGCACATGATCGCGCTGGACATCTCGCAGACCTTCCTGCGCCATGCCGCCGTGGCGGCGAGAGACGCAGGCAGCGACATCGCCTGCCTGGGCGCGAACGGAGCCGAATTGCCCTTCAGGTCCGAAGCGTTCGACTTCGTCATGGCGACGATGAGTTTCATGGACATGCCCGAGCAAGACCGGGCGATGCGAGAGGCATATCGCGTCCTGAAGCCCGCAGGGTTCCTGCAGTTTTCGATCCTGCACCCTTGCTTCACGTATGGCATGCGCAAATGGGTCTATAATGAAGATGGCGAGAAGACCGGCGTTATCATGGGGGACTACTACGCCACCGAGCAGGGGCAAGTGGAGGAGTGGATCTTCGGGGCGACGCCGCCGGAGTTGATGGCCAGGCTGCCGAGGTTCCGGGTGCCGCGCTTCGACCACACCCTGAGCTGGTGGCTGAACGCGCTGGCCGAAACCGGCTTCGTGCTGGAGCGGATCGAGGAGCCTGTCGCCGACAAGGAAACCGCGCGCGCCTGCCCCGATGTCGCCGACACCCGCATCGTGCCGCTGTCGATCATCGTCCGCTGTCGGAAGGGAGGGGCCGGACTATAGCCCCTTCTTGGACGGCAGCCAGTCCTGAGGTAGCGTACGTGCCCTCACCGGAGGGTTACGGAAGACACCAACGGCAACGGCCTCACCCGACGCCAGTTCACGATGCGGGAATCACCGGCAAGATGATGCGCGAGGGATGCTCGGCGTCGTGGAAGATCGTCTGGTGAGCGATCACCCTATCCACATCCGTGGCCGGGTCGTTGCCGGTGTTGAGGTTGCGATCGAGGAGCGGGAAGTTGCTGCTGGTAATATCGAGGCGGATGCGGTGGCCGGCGAGGAAGACGTTGCTCGTCGCCTGAAGATCGATTGCGAATTCGTAGCATTGGCCGGGCTCGAGCAGCTTCGGCTCGCCCCAGATGCTCTCGCGGAAACGCGCCCGGATGACGCCCTCGGTGATGTTCATCGACCGTCCATCCGGGTATACGTCCGTCAGCTTGACGACGAAATCCGTGTCTCGCGCCGATGATGCCGCGTAGAGCTGGACGACCACCGGGCCGGTGACCTCGGTGTCCTGTTCCAGGACCTCGGATGTGTAGACCAGCACGTCGTCGCGGCTTTCGACGGGCCGCTGGTCATACGGGCCGGGCTTCACGAACTCGTACAGGCCGGGGTTGTACGGACCGACGGAGTGATTCCCCCCTAACGTCCAGACCGGGTTCGCCGGGTCGTAGTCGAAGCTGTCCGGCGGCTCATTCGCGGGTGGCGCGGCGCTCAGCCCCCCGTCTGCGCGCAGGTAGTAGTTGACGAAACAGGTCCGCGCCAGCGGCCACTCGTACTCATCGCGCCACTCGTTGATCCCCATGACGAACAGCCGGATCGGAGCCGCCTGGTACTCCGCGGGCGAGCGCCCCTCCAGCACGCACTCCAGCCAGCGCATCGTGGCATCGTTTTCCGCCAAAGCCGCCGCGCCGAAGTCGATCTCCCCCAGCGTCGAGCTGCCGCCTATCCCGTGCGTCCACGGACCGACGAGGACCCGGTGCCCATCGCGCACCCCAGGGTCGGCGTGCCGCAGGAGGCTCTGATAGTTCGCGAAGGTCTCCCCCGCGTAGTAGTCGTACCAGCCGCCGATGAGAAACATCGGCACCCGGACGCGGCTGAAGCTGTCGCGCACGTTCATCTGCGCCCATAGGTCATCGTAGCGGTTGTGGCTCACATAGTCGCGATACCACGGCGCCGCGCCCGCTCCGCTGCGCTCGTCCATCGAGAGGATCGGCAGCGAGTTGAGGATGCCCCTGACATCGAACAGCGGCATCAGCGCCGCTTCGGACGTGCGGGCGGAGCACTCGAAGCACAGCCAACTCCAAGTCAGCGCGAGGCTGAAAGCGCCGTCGCAGTAGTAGGCGCGTTTCCAGCAATCACCCGCCATGAAGCGCGGGTTGACGGCGCACAGCCATTTGCTGCCCGACAGGGCCGCGTAGAACGAAGTCGCCGCCAAGTACGAATCGCCGAACATCGCAACCCGCCCGTTGCACCAGGGCTGCGCCCCCAACCACTCCAGCGTATCCTCGCCGTCGCGCTCCTCGGCGGTGAAAGGATACCAGTCGCCTTCGGAGTCATATCGCCCCCGGCAGTCCTGGACGACAAACGCGATGCCGCGATTCGTGAAGTCCACGCCGTTGAAACCCACCCGGTTGTATGCCGTGCGGACGAGCGCCACCGGGAACGGGCCTTCGCCGTTCGGGATGAAGACCGTAGTCGCGAGCTTCACGCCGTCCCGCATGGGGACCTTGACGTTCCGCAGGATCGTGCACGGGGCGAATGCTTCGGACATGCGGCGCCTTTCGTTACTCGAAGACCTTCCACTCCAGTATCCCGCCGGACACCTCCGGCTGCAGTTCGACCTCGATGCGCAGGCCCGTGGCGCTCACCGGCTCGAAATCCACGCGGTTGTACGTGTCCCGCTTGACGCCGAACTCGCCTTTGGCCTTCACCGGCTTCCACGCCTCACCGTCGCGATACAGAAGCTGCCATGACTTCGGCACGCGGCATGACCCGCTGCCGGTGTCGTCAAACCAGTAGACCGCGACCCCGGACACCTTGCGCGGCTTGTCGTAGTTGTATTGCACCCATTCCTTCGTCCCGCGATGATCCCACCAGGTGAAGCGCGGGATTCCCTGATCGTTCGAGTTCGCCGGCTCGATGCCGTCATTCATGGCCAGCACCGAATCGCCAGGATTGCACCACGAGGCCAACGGCGGGGCCGGGGGCGCCGCCCAGCGCTGCCCCTCCAGCGCCGCGCCGACGGTCGGGAAAGCCGCAATCCGCAGCCGCGCGCAGCCCATGGGAATGAGCGTCACCGTCTCTTCGGGCTGATCCGACTGCGCGGGACTTTGCTGGAGCACGCTGATGAGGCCGTTGGCGTCGGCCTGCCAGGCCGGGATGCGCTTCGCCTTCGCACGGATCGTGACGGGTGTGGTCTCCGGCGTGAATGGTTGCGCCGCCACCGGCCCGGCCTTCGCGACGACCTGCAGCGAACTCGCAGGCGACTTCGGGCTGAGAACCAGGCCGTAGTTCCAGGGCGTGGTCGGGGTCAGCGCGAGCTCCGGCCACCCGTCGGTGCCGCCGTACTTCGCCCACTTCTCGCCGATCTCCAGCGAGTAAGTCAGCGGCCCGCGATCCACCGACACCGCGCCCTTATTCTTCTGCCAGACGCGCACCGACACTTCCATCGGCAGTTCCAGTGTCACTCGGTCGCCGTTTTTCCATTCGCGGTCGAGGACGATGTACGACAGCGGCTCCGCCGTCACGCTCACGGCCTGAGCGTTGACTTTCACCGCCGCTTTCGCGCACCAGCGCGGCACCCGCAAATAAAGCGGGAAGCGCACGGGCGCGGCGGTCGAGACCCGCAGGCGGATGGTCTGCTCGAAGGGGTACTCGGTCTGCTCGCGGATCGTTACCGACGTGCCGTCGGCGACTTTCGCGGTGACTTCGGAGGCCGCATAAAGCGACGCGCAAAGCCCCCGGTCGGCGGTCGCCAGCCAAAGTTCCTCGGCGTAATACGGCCACCCGTGCGACACATTATGCTGGCAGCAACGGTACACTCCATACGGGCTGTAGGACAGCATCGTGCCGCCGTTTTGGATGCCGGGAGCCTTGTTGCCGGGGTCGAGAGAGATCATGTTCGGCGCGGTCAGGTAATGCAGGGCTTTGAGGTCCGGCGTCATCGACGCGGGGAAGGTGTTGAACGCGATCTCCTCGCACCGATCCGCCCACGCTGGATCGCCGGTGATCTTCGTGAGCATCTCGAAGCTGTGCATGAACTCGACGATGGAGCAGGTCTCGAATCCCTGGCGCGGATCGCCGTACCCCGGCCGGCAGTTCTCATCCGCCCCGAAGCCGCCGCCCGGAACCTGTCCGTACAGGCCCATGACCGTCGCGTAGTTGCGCTCGGCGGCCTGCAGGAATTTGGGGTCCTTCGCCTGGATGTAGTGCATCGCCGGCTCACGGAACGACTGGGTGATATTGACCCCGTGCCAGCTTGCCACGCCCTTCGTCCAGTCGGCGGCGCGCCGGTGCACCTTCTCGGCAACATCCAGCAGCCACTTCTCGCCGGTGCGATTGTACAGCCACAGAATGCTCTCGATGTTGTCCCCCGCGCGGACATTCGGCCAGAATCCGGCGAGGAAATCCTGCTCGGGGTAGTTCAACTCCCACCGGAAATACCGCGCCATGAACGGCAGCACGCGCTCGTCGCCCGTCGCCTCGTAGAAGGATTGCAGGGCATTGAGCATCAACATGTTCGGCCAGAGGTCCGGCTTGCCGTCGACGCCCGTCAGGAGATTCCGCGGCCCAAACCAGCCGTCTTCGCGCTGGCTCGACAGCACCCCGTCGATCCATTTCCGCGCGCCCTTGATGACCGTCTCATCCTTGAGAACGTACCCCAGATCGCCGTAGCCCTTCAGCCAGTACGGCAGCTCCTCCCAGCCGTTGTCCCCCTCGCCGGTCGGGCTGGCCCAGGCGTTGCCCTCGAACTTGCACCAGGGCGAAATCTCCTCGAGCCGCCCGGTCATGCCGTCGGCCTCGAGCCGCAGCATGTTCTCCAGCCACCCGCGCGGGGTGATGCTGCTGATGGGCAGCTTGCAGAGCGCGCTGGGGAGAAGCGGCGCGCGGTTGGCGGTGTACAGGCTGCCCGGCGTTGTCGGCGGGGCCTTGACGACGCGAACCTGCTGCTGGGCATCAAGGTTTGCGGACATGATGCAAGCTCCCAAGAGGAGGACTGGCAAGAGGGTTCTCATGGATTGGCTCCGGCTCCGATTGTCGTGGCCTGAGGGGCAGGATGAGGCTGCAGTGTTCCGTTGTGGAACCTGCGGTGCGCACGCTTTGCCGCGTGGTACAGCACTGTGCACATGCCGCGCTGGTCGCACACATCGCTGTGCGCGTGTTTGGCATCACGAGTCGCTTGGGATGAACCGCAAGCCCCCGGAGGGGGCGACCGCCACTTGCCACCGGCGGAAGCCGGTGGAGTCCCGGCCCCCCGTGGCCGCCAAGCCCCGCAAGGGGCGACAGATGCTCAGCCCCACAGGTGCTGCTCGTCGAACTCCACTCCGTGCCTCCGCAGGAAAGCAACGTACTCGTCTTCGAAGCTTTCCTTTCGATGGTGCTCCTCTTGCCCGCGTATATACGCTTTGGCGCGTTCCAGCAAGCCGACGTGCAGGGTGAACGCAGCGTACCCTTCCTGCCAGGCGAAGTGCTGAAGAGGTGGAAAGGTGCGGTGCACCCACGCTGATGAGTTGGACTTCAGATCGCGCACTACGCTGGCGAGGCCCTTCTCACGCCCAATGGAGGTCAGCACATGGGCGTGCTCAGCAGCGCCGCCGATGATCACCGGTTCGCAGGTGTGATTGCGTAGGATGCCACCCATGTAGTCCCAGAGGCGGCCACGCATATTGTCGAGTAGAACAGGCTGTCGATTCTTGGTACTGAAGATGATGTGGCAGTACAGACTGGCGTATGAACCGGCCATACGTGCGCACCCCCTGTCGCCCCTTGCGGGGCTTGTGAGCACCGAAGGACCAGCATTCCACCGGCTTCCGCCGGTGGCAAGTGGCGGCCGCCCCTCCGGGGCTAACGGCAGCACCGGTTGTCTAGCCCGGATTATTCATCGCGGGTTGGCAAGTTGTGCGTGAGCCCCTGGGGC
>CAYWBK010000185.1:0-11459 GCA_964455745.1 uncultured Armatimonadia bacterium | reverse complement strand
TGCGGAGAGGGGCCGGGGGTGAGGTCGCCGTTGGCCCGGCAGCGGGGATTTTCGAGGCAGACGCCCGCCCCACGCGCGACAAGATTGTCGCGCCCACTCCATTTTCGAGGCAGTCGTCATGCCGGTTTCCGGCACTCTGGAACGATGAAAACGGCCCTACCCCGTCTCGCCTGCGGCGAGCCACCCCTCCCGTTCCGGGAGGGGAGAGGCAAACGGCGATTCTCGCGCAGTAGGGAACTGCTGCGGTTCTCCCCTCTCCGCTTGCGGAGAGGGGCCGGGGGTGAGGTTGCCGTTCGCCCGTCAAACGGGGTTTTCGAGGCAGACGCCCGCCCCACGCGCGACAAGATTGTCGCGCCCACTCCATTTTCGAGACAGTCGCGTAGTAATGGTAGGCGCGAACGGCGGCCGGCCCTTGGCCGCAGATTACATGAGAGAAACTCCGCGGAGGAACACACAGAATTATGAGAATGAGTATCCCCACATTCGTCTGTCTCATCCAGTTGGCGCTCGTCGTCGTTGCGGTCACGGCCCAGTCCGCCAGGGCACAAGAACCGCCGCAAGCGGCAAAGGATCCCCTCACAGCGGCGGTGCAACCGTTTGTGGACAGTCACTCGCTGGCCGGGGCGGTCATGCTCGTGGCGGATAAGAACCGAGTGCTGGACCTGAGTGTGGCCGGATACGCCGATGTTGCGGCGAATAAGCCGATGCCCACCAACGCCTTGTTCTGGATCGCCTCGGAATCCAAGCCGATCACCGCCACCGCCCTGATGATGCTGGTCGATGAGGGCAAAGTTCATCTGGACGATCCCGTCGCGAAGTACCTGCCCGAGTTCAACAACCTGTGGCTGAAGGTGGAGCAGAGCGACGATCATATATTGCTCAAAAGGCCGCGTCACGCCATCACGGTGAGAGAGATCCTGAGCCATACCAGCGGGATGCCGTTCGCCTCGCCGATGGAACAGCCGACCCTGGACCTGCTGCCGCTCCGAGACGCGGCGCTCAGCTATGCCATGACGCCCCTGGAGTACGAGCCCGGCACCAAGTACCAGTACTCCAATGCGGGCGTCAACACCGCCGGCCGCATCATCGAGGTGGTCAGCGGGATGCCCTACGAGAAGTTCCTGGATGAGCGCCTGTTCAAGCCGCTCGGGATGAAGAACACCACTTTCCGACCCAACAAGCGTCAGATCGCCCTGCTTGCCAAGTCCTACAAGCCCAATGCCCAGAAAAACGATTTGGAAGAGTTCACCGTGACGCAGCTCAAGTATCCGCTCGATGATCCGTCACGCTATCCGTTCCCTGCCGGCGGCCTGTTCTCCACGGCGAGCGATCTTGGCTGCTTCGGCCAGATGTTGCTGAACGGGGGCGTGCTGGACGGGAAGCGGTATGTTTCGGAAGCGGCCATCCACGAGATGACGCGCAAGCAGACCGCCGACGGCATTCCGGATAGCTACGGCCTCGGCTGGTCCACGGGCGGCGGCGTGTTCGGCCACGGCGGAGCCTATGCCACGAACCTGACCATCGACACCAACCACGGTCTGGTCATGATCTGGATGGTCCAACATGCGGGCTTCCCGAATAATGGCGACCAAAGCTGCGGCGCCTTCCAGAAAGCCGCCATTGAACACTACGGGGCAGCGAAGTAGACGTAAACGGCCCTACCCCGTCCCGTCCCGCCAACAGCGCGGGACGGGCCACCCCTCCCGTGCCGGGAGGGGAGAGGCGAACGGCGATTCCCGAAACATCTCGCGGCATTCACGCAGTAGAAGAGGAACGCACCATGAGCCCAGCCGCACCAAACTCGCAGGCCATCAGAGAAAGGCTCGCCGAACTCATCAAGGCCAATGCTCTCCGGTTCGGCGATTTCACGCTCGCTTCCGGTCAAAAGAGCACGTACTTTATCGACGGTAAGCAGGTGACGCTGGAGGCCGAGGGGGCCTGGTGCATCGGGCAATTGATGCTTGCCGAAGTGGTCGCAGCCGGGGCCGAGGCGGCGGGGGGCATGACCCTGGGCGCGGACCCCATCGTCGGGGCGACACTTGCCGCCGCCGGGCAGGCCGGCGTGCCGCTCAAAGGGTTTGTCGTACGCAAGGAGCGCAAGGATCACGGCATGGGCGACCAGGTCGCCGGGCCGCTGCCGAAGGGCGCGACGGTGGTCATGCTCGAGGATGTCGTAACCACCGGCGGGATGACGCTCAAGGCCATCGAGGCCGTGGAGCGCGAGTGCGAGGCGAAGATCGTGAGGGTGGTGGCGGTCGTGGACCGGCTTCAGGGAGCGCGGCAGAATATCGAGGCGGCGGGGTACCAATTCGCCGCGCTGTTCACGATTGAGGAGCTGGGAGTGAAGCCGGCGGAGGGGTAGCCACCCCTGCCGACACCCATCCTCCCGACCCACACAAAAAGCGGCGGAGAAGCTGACTGGGCTCCTCCGCCGTTCGTCGTATGTGCTGTTCGCCGTTCCCCCTGTAACCTGTCCCCTGAAACCTATAACTTGACTCTATATTGGCCTCAGCTTCAGCAGCGCCTGGACCATTTTGATCTCGTGGCTCACAAAGGGCAGGCCCATGTCCGGGCGGGCGAAGGAGGCCACGTCGCGGTTGCAGATGCACAGCACGCACTTGGCCCCGCGGTTGTCATAGGGCACCGCCAGCGCGCTGCGTACGCCACGGAACAGCTCCAAAGAGCCCTGCGTCTCGGAGTTGATAATATCGTACCGGGCGTTGGCGACCACGCGGTCCAGGAAGGCGCTGCGGATGCGTTGGCCTATCCCGACCTGCAGGGGGCTGGGGTATGACGCGAAGATGCGAAACTCGTCACGATCTACCTCATGGATGGCCGCGAATGCGAACTCGGAATCGCACATCTCCACGAGCACCTTCAGAAGCGCCTCGTCGATCGTGAGGTACTCCCCGCTCATGTAGTCGTCAATGTGGGTCAGTCCGGCTATGAAAGCCTGATAGGTCATCAGGTCGAGAACTGTGTTATTGAACACCTTATCGTCAACCAGCGGCATTCCCCTGTCTCCTTAGCATCCTGTTTGCCCGCTTCAGGGGGGCTGTCGGCTCGTCGTGTCCCGCGAGGGGAGGTTAGTCGTTGTCCCCCGGCAGGCCCAACGCGTCTCGCAAAGCGTTGAGGACCGTCTTCATCGTCTCCGGCTTGTTGAGGAAAGCGCTAACCCCGAGGCCCTTGACCTGTTGCTCGACCGCCGCCTCGGTGCGCCCGGTCAGGCAGACCGCCGGCAGCGCCACATTCGCGCCGGGTATCTCGCCGCCCCGCAGCCGCCGCAGGAGTTCGATGCCGCCGGTGAGAGGGCTGAGGCCGCCCTTTTGGGTTTCGCCCACCGGGAGCATGACGTCCAGCAGGATGCCGGAGAAGCCGCCGGACTGAAGCTTCTCGGTGGCTTCTTGAAGGGTGGTCGCAGCTATGGCCTGGATTCCGTGTGCGACAATGTAGCGCAGGAGTTTCTCATTCAAGTACTGCTCGTCCTCGACGAACAGTATCGTAGGCTGCTCACCCATCGCCGTCGACCTCCTGTGTCAAGGGCAGTCGCACCGTGAATGTCGTGATGAAGTTCTCCCACGCCCTCTGCGGGTCTGCCGGGTCGCTTGGGGACGTGGGGCGGCTCTCAACGGCGATGCTGCCCGCCTGCGTTTCGATGATCTCTTTCGCGACTGCGAGTCCCAGCCCGCTACCCCAGATGAAGCGGCGCGGGTCGCGCTGCTCGCCCCTCACATAAGGCTGGAAGATGCGCTTGTAGTCCTCCGGCGGGATCCCCAGCCCGAAATCCTCGATGGAGATCACCACCGCGCCGCCGTCCACGGACCCGTGGATGCGGATACGGCGATTATAATGCGAGTATTTGACCGCGTTGTCAATCAGGTTGATGAGCGCGATCTGCGTCATCTCCCAGTCAAACGGGATGGCCGGCAGCGACCGGATCGAGCTATCGATGTCGATGGAGATGTTGCGCGCCGCGGCCACGCCCCGGAACGGATCGACGCAATCGGCCACCAGCCGGGAGATCGGGTGCACGACGTTGACCTCGTATTCGCGCCTGGGCATCCCGCCGCGCAGGTGGAATAACGACGCGCGCGCCCGGTTCTTCAGGCGGATGACCTCACGCACGGTCTTTTTCAGCGGCTCGACGATGTCCGGGTCGTCGATGTGGGCCATCTCGGTGGCGTAATACTCGACCCACTCGGTCTCCTCGACGATCGTTTGCAGGCCGGCGTTGATCTCGTGGGTGAGTTGGGCCATGAAGCGCACGCGCTCGTCGTTGGATCGTTGCAGGTCGAGAAGGAGGCGGGCGGCCCTGGCGCGCAGGCCGATCTCCGCCTGGAAGCGGCTGAGGAAGTCCGGTCCGGCCTCCGCAATGTGGTCTCTGCCTTCGCCGTCCGCCGGAGGGCCGATGACGGTGACGGTGATGCGCTCGCCCGGCCCGCCGAAATCGCAGATGAGCGCCTGTGCGCCCTCGACGCACCGGGTGGTGACGTGGTTGTCCTGCAGGAAGCGGGCCACATCGTCTCTGCCGTAGATGACCAGATGCTCATCGAGTCTTGCGCCTGCCGGGCGCTCGAGAATCGGCAGCTTGCAATCGCGCGCGATCTTGCCGGTGACGGACGCCCAGGCGACAGGCAGAATCTGCTCGGCCTCGGGATTGTTGCGCGTGAACATGATGCAGTACGACAGGCTGAAGAACTGCCGCAGCTTCTCCAGAATCTCGCACAGGCGGGCCGCGAGGTCGTCGTCGCTTTCGCAAGTATGCGCCAGCACGTGGCTGAGTTCGCCGAGGAGCATCTCGTGGCGCAGGCGGCGCTCGGCGTCGTAGCGGTCCTGCCCGAGAGAGGCGATCAGCCGGGCCTGCTCCTCGAGGGTCGCCACCAGCGCCATCATCTCAGCAGGCGTGCGCTCCTCGACAGACCCAAGCTGTTCGCAGAGGAACTCCGCGTCGGCGCCGGGGACGGTCGCGCCGGCTGTGCGCGCCCACTGCTGCACGTCGTCGAGGGTGCCGGGAAGCAGCTTCTGGCCGCTGAAAAAGATGGCGACGACCTTCCCCGCGACCCTGATAGGGATGGCGACACTGGCGAGGCCGGCGTGGCACTTGTAGAAGCGCGCCTGCGCGCCGGGGCCCTCGGCCATGATCTCCTCGGCGGCCTGCAGGTCGTTCAACTGGCAGAGGCGGTTCCCGTCCGGCAAAGTCCGCAGATACCGGCAGAAGGCGGAGCGGTTGAGAGTGGCATCGAAAGGCGTGATGTACCGGAAGCCGTCCTCGACCGGCTCGAGGATCGCAAGGGGCACTCCCTGCTGGACCGAAAATCCGGCCTGGAAGGTCTGCAGGACGGGCAGAGGAACCACGTCGGTGAGCCTCGATACCACGAAGGGCTCGACGGGCGGGCGGGCTTGGGTTATTGGGGCGGGTATGGTTGTCATGGGAGGCAGGTTTTAGGGACGGCAGGGACGGCAGGAACGGCAGGTTTTGGGAACGGCAGGGACGGCAGGGACGGCGGGAACGATGTCAGCTTACGTGCAAGGGTTCGCCGGTGCCCAGGTCGTAGTGGATCACTTCACCGTTGATGATCGCCGCGCAGGTCGGGCGCTTGAGGCTCTCGTCCGGGCTTAGCGGGTATGTCGGCGTGCCGGGGTTGATGTGCGTGAGGCCCTCATAGCGCTGGCAGACCGGGACGTGCGTGTGGCCGGTCATCAGGTAGGTCAGGCTCCAGGTGCGGCACTGCTCGATCGTCGTCTCCAGCGGCAGGAGATGACCGTGGGTCACCAACAGCCGCGTCTCGTTCAACAAGGCGACGGTGTAGGGCTGTTGCACCGGGAAAGTCAAGACGAGCTGATCCACCTCGGCGTCGGCGTTCCCCCGGGTCACCACCAGCGGGATCGGGCACGAGTTGAGGGCGTCGGCGAGGGCCTTCGGGTCGTATCCGTCCGCAGGCTTGAACTTCGGCCCATGATAGAGCATGTCACCGCAGTGGCAGATGAGGTCCGAGTCCTTGAGAACCAGGTTCCAGGCCCGCTCCCACGCCCGCAGATTGCCATGCGTGTCGGCGATGATGCCGATCTTGCCTGTCATCACGCCGCCCTCCCCAGAAGGGTTTTGAAGGCCACGAGGTAGTCGTCCGGCTCGATGAACCCCTCGATCAAATCCACGAACTCGCCGTTGGCCCGGAAGATCAGCGTTGTAGGGTACACTTCGAAGTCGAAGGCGTCCACGATGTCCGGGTTCGCGTCACCGTCGAGGCGCACGGTCACCAAGCCTTCGAGGACGCTCGCCACCTCCGGCGCAGCCAGCGTCTCGTCCTCAAGCCGGTGACACCACGGACACCAGTCGACCGTCAGCAGGGCGAACACCGGCACGCCGCGCTCGCGTGCGACGGCCAGTCCCTCGTCCAGGTTGGTAAGCCAATCCATTGGACTACCACCTCGCTTTTGGCGATAGTTGCTGCCGGCGGCCTCACAGCCACCGATCGAACCAGTCGAAGGCTTTGGCGCCGTTGAAGCGGTGGCCGCCATCGAACTCGTCAATGTCAAAACGGTCTGCGACGCCGAGAAGTTCGTAGGCCTCCCGGACCTTGCTGTTGGCGAGCCGGGACTGCTCGATGAAGAAGCCGCTGTCTTGGATGCCGCTTTCCACGAGCAGCGGTCGCGGGGCAATGGTGATCGCGACATCCCACATTTCACCCAGATTGAGCAGGGTCGAGGGAGTCTGGTTCCCGCAGAAGTTGCTTTGCTTGAGACCGTACTGCTCGAAGCTGTTCATATAGCACACGATATCGGCGGCCTTGACTCGGGGGTCGAAGGCGGTGGTGAACAGAGTCATCGTGCCGCCGTAGGACAGCCCAACCGCGCCGAGGCGACCGCCGTCAACGTCGGGGCGCGATTGCAGGTAGTCGAGGCACTTCATCGCGTCCCAGACGTTAAGCATAAGCATGTTCTTGCCGAACAGGAGCGTCTTGATGAGCAGCACATTGCACGGGTCGCGCGACCACAGTGTGTTCTTCGACATCGCGCGCTCGCCAAAGCCCCGGTGGTCGGGCGCGATGACCACGTAGCCGCGCTGCGCGAACTGGCGCGCGTAGTCGTAATTGTGAACGCGGATGTTCTCCATGCGGGCTTCGTCGTCGTAGTGCAGCCCGCACACATCGTCCTTGCCGTTCCCGTGGCCGTGGAGGGCGAGGATGCCGCGACGCTTCTCGCCGACCGCGATGCCGTCGGGGACGAGCAGCCAGCACGGAACGTTCATGCGCGGCTCGGTTCGCAGGACCAGCCGATGGCGGGTGTAGCCGTCCTCCTGGTGAGACTCGGTGATCTCGGGGTCCAGTGGCAGGCTGAACGTGGGGATGCCGCCCATGCCGTCCGCGAGGGCGCTGAGGAACTCATGCCGCCAGGTGTCGAAGCACGCGGCCCGGTCGGAGGTGAACTGCAGCCGGGGAGTGCGCGAGTCGTACAGGTGCTGAAGCCAGGTGTCGATGTTCACATTGCGTTCGGACATGTTCACGAAGCCTCTCAAAGAGATTCAGGAAGGCCATTTCGACGCCGCTCTGCAGGTTCCTCCTGCAGCCGGGGCGAAGGCATAGGGGCAATATGGAGCGGCGGCGAAGCGGAGACCACGGAATCGTGGCGCATCGCGACAGATAGAGGGTCATCCGACCATGGCAAGGTTCCGCTACAAGGCCCGGCAAGAGAGCGGTCCCGACACGCAGGGCGAGGTCGAGGCCCCGTCGCGGGTGCTGGCCATCAACCAGCTTCGGCAACAGGGCATGTGGATCACCGAGCTGCAGGAGGTCGGGACTGCCGGCGTGGCATCGTCGGTCCATCAGGCGGGCTGGGCGAAGAACCCCTGGCACGCCTTCCGGCCCATCTCCAGCGTCGCCTACACGGGCTTCTTCCGGCAACTGGGGCAACTGGTGGGGTCCGGCGTGAACATGCACGATGCGGTGCTCAGCCTGCAGTCGCGGGTGGGAAATCGGCGACTGCAGCGGGTCCTGCGGGAGATCGCCCCGATCATCTCGGCGGGCGGGACGCTCAGCGCCGGACTGGAACGCTACCCGCAGTTCTTCCCGGCACACATTGTGGGCATGATTCGCGGCGGCGAGGCCGCGGGCAAGCTGGACGAGGTCTGTTCGGAGATCGCGCGCGGGTACGAGTTGGAGACCCTCACCTGGGCCGGGATGATTATCCCGAAGCTGCTGTATGTCGGCATGGTCATCGTTGCTCTGTTCTCGGTAACGATGCCGGAAATGCTGCAGCACGGGGGCGATCCAGCTCAGTCCGTCGGCCAGTACGGGTATCTGCACCAGTGCCTCGCCTGGTACTTCCACAACACCGTACCGAAGATCGTCCGAGGCATTTTGATCGTCTTCATCGTCTATGAAGTGTTGCGCACGGTTCTGAACCTCGGCCCGGTGCGCACCTTCAGGGACACGGTAATGTACTTCATCCCGGCAGCCAACATATTCATCCGGAACGCGGCGTGCTCGCGATTCGTCTGGGCATTGAAGATTCTGATCGGCGCGGGCATCGAGTTCCCGCGAGCGCTGGACACCGCAGCCACGGCGACCGGCAATGTCGTCATGGCCCGGCAGATACAGCGGGCGGCGGAGAGAGTCCGTTTGGGAATCCCCGCCACTGACGCCCTCGTCGGGTGTTCGGCGCTCCCGGTTGACATGCGCTCGCAGTTGATCACCGCCGAGCAGACCGGGCGCTTCGACGAGACGCTGACGGGCCTGAGCGACATCGCAAACCGGCGACGCAAACAGTGGATGTTCTGGCTGCGGATGGGCTCCTTCGGGTTCATGGCCGTCACCATCGTCGTGATCGTCGCGGTCGCCACGATCATGGGCTGGAAGCACTACTACGAGATCATTATCGACAAGTTCGGCAACATGGATGGAACATAATGGCAGATATGAAACGGACGACAGCAACAATCGGCGCGGGGCTGTTCCTGCTCGCACTACTGATGGTGGCGGCGAATGCGTGGGGAGCCGCGCTGCCGCTCAACTCGGCTGACGACTGGGTCTGCACCGGGCCGGCAACGCTCAATGGCGAACTGAAGCTGGGCGGATCGGAGACGCCGGACGGGCAGGCCTGGGCCATCGCGCCCGCTGCCGCCGATATCCAGCGCGGGAAGCCCTTCGCCGTGGACATGACCGTGCAGGGCGACGCGGGCGCGGAGATCGCAGTCGCGGTGGTGACAGACGCGACGAAGCGCCCCCGGAGCATCTGGCGCTGGGTCCTTCCCGGCGGCAATGACCGGCACGACATCCACCTGGTGTTTGTCCAGGGCGCGAAGTCCCCGCGGATCGCATTCGGGAACACCGGGAAGGGCGCAGTCACCGTCAGCCGGGCGGCGGTGGAGCAGACGGAGATCAAACTGCCGGCCCGCGCCGATACGACGCCTTTCGGTGAGGATGTGCCGAAGATCGCTGCGCTACTGGCCGACTGGACTCCGGTCGGGACACTGGACGGGCACGTGCGCGATCTTGTCGGGGATAAGGAAACCGTGGTCGACATCGACGGGATGGAGGTCGGGTTCCCCGCGGAAGTCGATGCCCTGCGCGGACAGCGCACCTCGCTCCTCACCTTCGTCGTCAACCGGGGAGACAATGCGAAGAAGCTCACCGTGACGGCCATCGGCGGCCCGCAGATTCCGTGCGAGACGCGCGACGTCGACATCCCGGCCAAGAAGACGACCCAGTTTCACGCCCTTGTCCAGTGCCTGACGGCAGGCGACCAGTGGGTGAAGTTAGAGCTGAAGTCGGGCGACGAGACGCGCTCGGTGCCGCTGAAGGTGCACTGCACTGCCTCGTATCCCGCCTTCGGGGCGTCGTGGCCCGACCCCTCCCGGACGCCTTCGGTTGAGGCGCTCGCGGCGCTTGGCGGCCTGCCGGTCCAGCTTCACGAGGTCGCGCTACCGGCGGACGCCGGGGCGATTCCCGCGCGTATGAAGCCCTTCGCCGACGCGGGGGCGGAGATTGCGGTGGCGATTCCCCGAGCCGATGCCGCAGCCGCCGGCGCTTTGGCGGCCGCAGCGGCTAAAGCGAACCCTAAGGTGCGGTTCTATATCCCTTCGCCAACGGGGGATGCAAAGACTGATGTCGCTGTCGTCCAGGCGGTTGTGGCCGCGCGCAAGGCCGCAGGCGGCGGCGGATTCGTCATCTCGCCGGTCTATGACCTGGTGGATTCCGGCGGAGAGGACGCTGCATCGCCTGCGCTGCTCTCGGCCCTCGACGCCGGGCTAGGGGCCCAGGTCGCGGCCATCGCGGTGCACGGACGGCCTCAGCCCTCGGCGGCGGTGCTGCTCGAGGAGATCGACCGCAGGCGCGCAAGCGTCCCGAATCTGGGCTGGCGGGACCTCGACCGGGCGAACGACCTCGGCGCCGTGCGGGGGGCGCTCGTGGACAAGGGCGCCGGGCTGCCGATGTTGCTGTGCGGGGTGGGTGGCGAGGGCACCGGCGATGCGCGGGCGGACACGATCCTCCTCGCCCGCCGGGTCGCCTCGGCATTCTACCGTGGCGCAACCGGAGTGACGCTGTCCGGACAAGCGCCGGAGGGCGGGCTGGGGCTGCTGGATGCGGGCGCGGCCACGGCGAACGGGCCTTTCCTGCAAGCGGCGCGACAGCTTGCCGTCGAGTTGTCCTCAGCCGCGCCGGTAGCCTCATTGGCGGATGTGCCGGGCTTCAGCTCGACCGTCGATGCGCCGATCATCTACAAGCCGTTCCTGCGGGGGCGCGAGGGGATCGTGGTGTTGTGGAACAACACCGGCGTCCCCCAGGACGTGGCCGTCGAGGTCCGCTCCGAACCCCTGGCCGGCACCTTGCTGCGGCTGTCATACACGGGCGACCTCATCCAGCGCAAGAGTGAGCCGATGTTCCAATACTCCGAAGACGCCGTGGCCCGCCGGCAACGGGCGGTCTACCTGACCATCGCCCCCCTCGATGTGGTGTGCCTGTCGTTGGTGCTCAGCGACCCGCACGCCGCCTGGCTGAATGCGATCACCACCCGCGGCAAGATCGTCCCGCGGACGGAACCTTTGCAGCCAGCGGAGAAATGGTGGGATGACTACCTGAAGCAGACGGGATCGAAGCCGGATTTCTAGCGGTTGCCCTGGGGAAGGGGCTCTTCCTCGACGTGTGTGGGTAGATGCCATGAACTGGTCCTGGCGAGGGCGGTAGTCGACCGCTGTGGGCAAGGCCGTTGTCGTCGCGTCCGCAGGACGCTTGGCGCGAAGCGCCCCTCAGCCGGATGCTTCAGCGTCCGGTTCAAGGCCGGCAGTTAGGGCCGTTTCCGTCCGCAGGACGGGTGGCGGCACAGCCGCCCAAGTCGTCGGGACGCCAGCAGGCTGGGCCTTCTGTCGGGCGCTTCGCGCCACCCGTCCTGGCGGACGGGGAGGTGTTTATGCGGCGGGAATCCCGGACGCTGAAGCATCCGGCTGAGGGTCCCCGCCTGCG
>CAYWBK010000184.1:0-11473 GCA_964455745.1 uncultured Armatimonadia bacterium | reverse complement strand
GTTTCATAGAGGCCGGACTACGAGAGCGCCAGCCGTATCGGCGGTCGAAGTATCCGGCCCCAGCCGTCCGCGCAGGGGGTGAACGGCCGGGCCGGATACTTCGCTGCGCTCGTAGTCCGGCCCCTCCACACGGCCCGCGCCGCCTAACTTAGCGCCTATGGGCGGAAGCCAGTGGAATACTGGACCGCTGGTATCCACAAGCCCCGCAAGGGGCGGCGCATGGCCTACCGCCGCTTCGGGGCTTATGCGGCTTTTCCCTTGAAGGAATCCACCAGCTTCCGCTGGTGGCAAAGGGCGCTCGCCCCCTCCGGGGGCTCAGGACAACTGCTCGACCTGTGCAGGACACGCGTCGTTTGGGAGCAATGACGAGGACCAGTCCCACACACATTGAGGAAGAGCCAAGAGAGCACATATCGCACCGAGAACCGCAAGACGCGGGATGTCGTGATCGCGCGAAACGGTGATTCGGGGCGGGGACACCGAGTACCGCTTCCATCCGACACTCAACCGGAGTTGACCCATGCGCAAGCCGACCAAGCAACACGTCCTCATCAGCGATCCCCTCTCGCCCGAAGGGGTTGCGATCCTCGAGGCCGCCAAGAACATCGAGGTGACGGTGAAAACCGATCACACGCCTGAAGAGCTTCTAGCTGCGATCCCCAAGTACTCGGGTCTTATCGTGCGCAGTCAGACGCGCGTGAGCCGCGGCATCATCGAGGCGGGCCAGCGCCTGCGCGTCATCGGCCGGGCGGGCGTGGGCGTCGACAATATCGACGTAGCCACCGCCACCCAGGCGGGAATCGTCGTCGTCAACTCGCCCGAGGGCAACAACATCGCCGCGACGGAACACACCCTCGCGCTGCTGTTGTCCCTGGCGCGCAATGTGCCTGCCGCCGATGCGTCGCTACGGGCCGGAGAGTGGAAGCGCGGCAAGTTCACGGGGGTCGAGCTTTATAATAAGACCCTCGCCGTCATCGGCCTGGGCAAAATCGGGACGGAGGTCGCCAAGCGCGCCCGCGCGTTCGGGATGCAGGTTCTGGGATATGACCCGTTCGTCACCCGCGAGCACGCCGAACTCCTGGGCCTTCGCTTCGTGACGCTCGACGAAGCCCTGCAAAGCGCCGATTTCGTCACTTTCCATGTGCCCCTCAATAAGGATACGAAGCACATCGTCAATGCGAAGCGTCTGTCGCAGATGAAGGACGGGGTACGAATCATCAACTGCGCACGGGGGGGGATCATCGACGAGGCGGCTCTGGCGAGGGCCTTAGCCAGCGGGAAGGTTGCGGGCGCGGCCATCGACGTGTTCGAGGAGGAGCCGCCTATCGACAGCCCGCTCATCGGCCTGCCCGGGGTCATCACCACCCCGCACCTGGGAGCCTCGACCGCGGAGGCGCAGGTGAAGGTGGCGGTCGATGTGGCCGAGCAGATCGTGGACGTGCTGTCGGACCGCCCGGCCCGAAGTCCGGTCAACATGCCCGCCATCGCTGCGGAGACCCTCGGCCGCCTGCAGCCGTACCTGCGGCTGGTGGAGAGGATCGGCAGCTTCCACGGACAACTCGCCACGGGCGGAATCCGCTCGGTGGACGTGACTTTCGCCGGAGAGATCGCCGGAGACGACGTCGGGGTGCTGATTCCGGGGCTGCTCAAGGGCCTGCTGCAGTCGATACTCGACGAGTCCATCAACTACGTGAACGCCACGTATGTGGCCAAGAGCCGCAACATCAGCGTCCGGGAGACACGCGAGAGCGCCGCCGCCGACTACGCCTCGCTCATCACGGTGCGCGTCATCGCCGAAAACAGCGAGCACATCGTCTCCGGGTGCCTTTTCGGCAAGAACGATCTTCGTATCGTGCGTCTCGACGACTATCGACTCGATTTCTCGCCGGAGGGCCTCGCGCTGATCGCGTGGCATATCGACCAACCGGGCCTGATCGGCAGCGTGGGCACGATCCTCGGCAGTCGCGAGATCAACATCGCGAGCATGCAGGTCGGCCGCGTGAGCCAGCGCGGCTCCGCGGTCATGGTGCTGGGGGTTGACGAGAGGGTGACGCCGGAAGTGCTGGCGCAGATAGAGGGCGTCAACGGCGTGACGATGTGTTCACTACTGGAGTTCTGACAGCGACGCGGCTGTCGCCCCCCTCGTCCCGCACCCCGCAGCACAGGTCCCGATGCGCGGCGCGGTCAGTCCTTCCGGCGCTTTTCGACCTTCTTGGCGATGACGTCGGCGAGGAACTCGAGGGCCTTTCTCTGGTCTTTCTCCAGCAGGATTTCGTCCAGGAGGAGAAGCTCCTCGGCCTCGAGCTTGATCGTCAGATTCTCATGGGCCATACACGTACCTCGCACACTATGATGATACAGCACTACCGCGTAATTCGCCGCGCCGCCGCTTTCTCCTCCTTTCTTTGCTGGGCTCTTCCTCAATGAGTAAGTGAATGCCGTCAAGCCCCCAAAGGGGGCGGGCCGCCCATTGCCTGGCTGACGCTCGCGTCAGTACCTGTCTTGCGACTGTTTCCTCAGACCATGTGGCAGCGCGATTTATCGCGCCAAATGCGGGCCGAACTGCCCTCCGCCCATTGCGCCGTCAGTTGCAAGCAAGCACTCCGTCGAAGTCGAAGCGTTGGTAACTATACGACGTGCTCCGCGCGATAAATCGCGCTGCCACATGATCTGAGAATGGTCTGAGAGAGGTGCCGCTAAACACATAAGAACGTCAGTTAGGCAATTGGCGGAAACCCCCTTCGGGGCTGACGGCAACGGCTCGTCTTGTGCAACGCCCGGATACCGCCTGGCGACGATCGCCAGGACCAGTTTATGTCATCTACCCATACACATTGAGGAAGAGCTTTCCTGATGGCCGATGCGTTTCCCGCCCGGCGGGCGAGAGGCGATGGCAACCCGCGATTGCCCGCCATGCTTCGTCGCGGCGCATCCTTGACGGTCCCCTGTGGGCGACCTAAAATGACGCTATGAAGCTGCTGACGCTGTGGCGATTGGAGCTGCTCAAGCTGTTCACCCAGCGCGGGGCATACGCGGGTTTCGCGGTGCTGGCATCGCTCAGCGTGCTGTTCGTCTGGGGCAGTTGGCGGCACGGACCGCCGGGGAATGTGCAGTCCCAGGTCAGCGACATGTTCGTCATGGGCGGCAAACTTATCAGCGCTCAGAGCGTCTGTTACTGGATGCTGGCGATTCCGGTGGCGATGGAAGTGCTGGTCCCGCTGCTCATCGCGACGATTTCGGGCGGGCTGATCGCCTCGGAAGTCAAGGCAGGCACCCTGCGGACGATCATGGTGCGGCCTGTAGCGCGCATCTCGCTGACAGTGGCCAAGACCCTCACCGCCTGGTGCCACGCGATCCTGCTGTGCGCGTTCTTGCTTGTATTCACCTTCATCGTGTCCTACATCGCCTTCGGCGGTGGGGACATCCTCGCCGCTGCAGGGGGGAAGCTCACGATCCTGTCAGCGCACTCGGCCTGGTGGCGGCTGCCGCTGGGGTACGCGCTCGCAGGCGTCGGCATGTGCGCGGTGGCCTCGGTGGCGCTCATGCTCTCGGCGCTGTTCGAGAACCCGTTGACCGCCGCCGGTCTGACGGTGGCGTTTCTCATCGTGTCCGGGGTGCTCGTGACGATCGACTACTTCGAGTTCCTCAAGCCTTACCTGCTGGTGACGCACCTTTCAGTACCGTCGGAGGCGTTCCACAGTGCGATATCCTGGGACGCGATCGAATCGCACCTCAGCTACATCCTGCCCTATGTGGCGGTTCCCCCGGCATTGACGGCGCTGGTCATCGCGCGCAAGGACATCACCTGCTGAGGCGGAGGCGACATGCGGAACCGAACAGGCGGGGCGCCGGTCACAGAACAAGCCCGGGATCGAGGACTCCGGGGGCTGACGGCCGGGCTGTGCGCCTCGCTGCTGGGGCTGCTTTGGGCGTCGTCGGCCATCGCCACGCCGACCGCCGAGCAGATATGGGCGAAAGTCGCGTCCGTGCAGGCGAACGTTCAGGATTACACCTGCCACGTCCGCGTTACGCCCCAGATTCCCGATCAGGACAACACGCCCCGTGAGGCTACGGTCTACGTCAAGCGCCCGGACAAGGTGCGGATCGATGCAGACAGCGTCGTCTTCATCCCGCGCGAGGCGCTCATCCCGGGCGAGATCGCCAAGCACGTCGGCGAGAACACGCGCCTCGTCCTCATGGGCCAGACCACCGAAACAGGACGGACTCTTTACGGCCTCAAGGCGATCCCCACAGGCGACCGGGCCAAGAATGTGCGGTTCAAGTTCTGGGTCTGGGGAGATAACTGGACGATCAAGCGCACCGAGCTTTGGGTGGACGATGCCCGCGTGATGGTCGCGGAGTGGTGGTTCATCCAGGCGCAGGACACCTACTGGGTGCCTTATTGGATCGTCGCCACCTTCTCTGCAGATAAGCTCGCCCAGGGCATCCCCGCAGGCTCTGTGACCGTCCAGTTTTGGGACTACAGCGTCAACACCGGCCTGCAAGACAGCATCTTCCCTGACCGCACGCAGATCCACCGACGCTTTCATCGCGAGTAGCTCTGGACGGAAGACCCCATGCGTTTGCTGCGCACCAAAAAGAGCCGGGCCGAAAGATCGCTATACTGGCGCTGTCGGCGCGGGGAACCGGAGGCGCTGGCGACCTTCGCGTACCGCGTCGCCGACGACCTGTACGCGATGTCGCTGGCCGCGTGCGACGATGAGTGTTCAGCCAGCAAGGCTGTGCTCGAGGCGTGGCAGCGGACGCTCACACGCCTCGGTCGCTGGCGCTTCGGCGGGCACCTCGAGCGACATGCCCGCCGCGAGATGCTCCGGGGCTTGCGCGCCGCCGTGGGCGCTCGACGGGCGAAGGCCGCCGCGAAGCTGTCCTCGCAGGACTTCGGCGACGAGCATCGGCCGCGGCTGCCGGAGGCCGATGTCGCGCAGATGGCCGAGCAAGCGCGCGACCAGGCTCCGGTCCTGCAGCAGCGCGCGGCACGGCGCCGGGCACGCTCGAAGTTCGCCCTCTGGACGCTGGCGGCGCTGTTCGTCGCTACGTTGGGCCTCGGCGTCACCTGGCAGGTCTACCTGTCGCAGCCGTCCGCGCGAAGCGTGCGAGTGAAATTGCTACAGGAGCGAGTCCTGGCGTCCGACATGGCGAACCTCGTGAATGATGTCGCAGACACCCTCCCCGATCCAGATGGCGCAAACCGCCAGGAAGCCGAGCTGTACGGGCAGACGGTCATGGCCCTGGAGGAGATCGCCAATGCCGATAACACCGCCGGCACTGAGGGCCTCTATTACGTTCAGCAGCGGGTGAAGGAGCTGGACCTGCCGGCTTTCCTGCGCGATGCCGCGTACCGGCAGGAAGGCTCTACGCAGGCGACATTGCTGCAGGCGCAACTGGCGCTGGAAGAGGTGGAGGCCCTGTGAAGTCCTCCGGCAAGACAGTCGCCCGGACGCTGGTGGCGGTCGCGGCGCTTTCGGCGCTCGCGTTGGCGGGTTGCTCGACGCGCGGCGGGCGGCTGTATCGCCGCGCCGAGGCGTTCTTCGCGCAGGGCAAGTACGAGCTTGCTGCCGCCGAATATCGCCGCATCGTAGACGAACAGCCGCGCGATGCCTTCGCTCCGGACGCCGAGTACAAGCTGGCTTACATCTACCGCGAGTTCTATCGCAACGTCCCCAGCGCCATCGCGACGTACTGGGACCTGGCCACCCGGTACCCGCGCAGTGGATATGCCGATGATGCGCTCTTCTGGGTCGTGTGGCTGCAGGCACGCCGGCTTAAGGACCCCGCTGCCGTTGCGGCGACTTGCGCTCAGGTCGATACGCTGCAGCCCGAGAACACCCGCCTTCGGGCGCGGTGTCTGGTGGAACTCGCGCGCGCGCAGTCTGCGGCGGGGCAGCTCGATGAAGCGGCGAAAACCGCCCGCAAGGTGGTCGGCGTCTTTATGGATCAGCCGCGCGCCGGGGCCGACGCGTCGCTCATCATTGCCGAGGTCGCGAAGAAGCAGGGCGGGGATTCCAAGACAGTGCTGGACCTATACGAGCAAGTCATCGCCCACTACCCCGACACGCCGGCGGCGGGGGAAGCCAAGCGAGCCATTGGCTGGCTGTACTATGGGCAGAAGAACGAGGATGCCGCAAAGCAGCGGCAGGAGGCCTTGCGGAAAAGCCGCGTCATCGACCGCGTCGCGTCTTACGGCGCGGAGGAGCTGACTGCGCCCTCGCGGACCTGCGACGCGCTGAGGGCGCTGCTGCGCAGTCGGGGCGAGAACGCGACTCTCGCCGATGTGATGGCGGTCTCCGGCGCAGCGTTCGTCTTCCCCTACTCCTCCCAGTCGCCGGCGGCGCTTCCGGCTCCGAGCCGTCTGCTCGAGGCGGCTGCCGCCGAATACGGTTTCACCTACAAGGTCGGCGGCTCCGACACCCCCGAGGAAGCTTACACCATCCTGGAGCAGAGCGTGCTGCACGACCGCCCCGTGCTGATTGCATACCCGTCGCCAAGGATCAGTTGGGTGGTTGTCGTGGGATGCCGGGCGACGGAGAATAAGGTGCTCGTCCTCCTGCCGGGGCACCAGGGCCCGACCGCCATCGACAAGGCGGCGTTCCTGAGTCGATGGGCGTCCGTCCGCGAGGGCCCCTGGGGGATGAGCGGGGCGGCGCGTTTCTACCAATTCGCCCTTGACGCCCGCACCAGCACCCCCCCTGTGTCGAGTCTTCTGGAGGCAGCCCTGCGGCGCGGGGTGGAGGGGATACAGCGTCGCGAGTTGGGTGGTGTGGTCACCGGCACGGCTGCCTGGGACGCGGTGACGCAAGAGTTGAGCGCCTGTGCGAGCGACCAGGACCCCGCACGAAGAAACGGGATCGTGGCATGGGCGCGGGGAACGCTGGTCGTGCACATCGCGAATGCAGATGCCTGTTCGGAGTTCCTCGCGCGCGCCGCAGGGCAGGTGCCGGCCAGCGGCCTGGCAGCCGACGCCGCGGAGACGTTCGCCGACTGCGCGCTGCAGATGAGGGCCCTGCGCAACGAGATCATGGCCGGACCGACGAGCGGGAACGATGCCTGGACGGCGGCTTCCTCGCGGGCGCAGATCATCTCCGGGCGGCTGAAGAAGGCTGCCGAGCAGATGCAAGCGGCGGAGAAAGGGTAGGCGGAACCCTCTCTCTCCGCTTGTACCTGTTTGGCAACTGTCCCCTTCGACCATGTGGCGGCGCGATTCATCGCGCCAAATGCGGGCAGAACTGCTCGCCGCCCACTATGCCGTCGGCGGTGAGCAAGCATGCCGTCGAAGTAGAAGCGTTGGTAGCTATACGACGTGATCCGCGCGATAAATCGCGCTGCCACATGGTCTGGGAAAGGTGTCGCTGAACCCCCCCGCTTGCGAGGAGGGCCGGGCGGGGTGCCGTCCCTTGCGGCGGACTGAATTCGCGCTCTGTGCGGCACGTTCAACGTGGAGGCCGGAGATCGGATACCATGCTGCGCGATGATGTGAGGCGCAAACTTAGAGACCTGGGGAAGGCGCAGGCGGATGACTGCCGCGGCGCTGAAGCCGATGAACCGCCCAAGGCCGCGTCCGGGCCCGCCGACGGGGGCGCAAGGCCCACTCGCGACCTCGACCGCTTGCGACGGCGAGTGCTCAGCGCGGGGCCTTCGAGCGCAAACGCGCCGAAGGGCGCGGCAGGGCTGCCCCCGCGCGGATGTCGGCTGGCGCTGCCGGTCGATGTCAGCGGGCCGCTCGAGGGCGATGAGGTCACAACCGACATCGGCCCGTGCCTAGCCCTCAGGTCGATTCTCGGAGACATCGCCGAATGGGGCGAGGAGTTTTGGGCGTCCCTGACCCGGTTCCTTGCCGCACATTCGGAGTTACTTCAGGGGAAAACGCAGGACCAGATCGCCTTCATCGACATCGAGACAACCGGGCTGAGCGCGCAGCCGCTGTTCCTCATCGGGCTTTTGCAGGCCGACGAGCGCGGACCGAGTGTGACGCAGTTTCTGGCGCGCGATTACACCGAGGAGGCTGCGGCCATCCTGGCGGCTCAGCGGCACGTCGGGTCGGGGCGGACGCTGCTTTCGTACAACGGGCAGACCTTCGACCTGCCCTACATCAAAGATCGCGCGAGGTACCACCGGCTCCGCGTTGACTTGCCGAAACTGCCTCATGTAGACTTACTGATCCATGCCAGACGCAAGTGGCGGGGCAGGCTTGCCGACTGCAAGCTGCAGACGCTGGAGCGCGAGCTTCTGGGCATCGGGCGGACGTCCGACATTCCGGGGGCCCTCATCCCGGAGGCTTACCACGAGTTCGTCCGCAGTGGGCGCCCCCGCCAGATGCACGAGATACTGCACCATAACCGCCTCGACTTGTTGACCCTGGCGGCGTTGACGCCGGAGTTGCTGGACTGAGCCGGGCAGGCCGACGCCATCGGCACCCGCGCGCCGGCCGGCATCCGAAGGAGTTATCTACTTGGACCTCAATGACGACCTGAGACGCGAGCCGGAGTCCGGCTCAACCGAAGACGAGCCGAACGGCCTGCCGGAGGGCGATGCCGAGCATCCGTCCGAGCACGAGCAGCCGTTCCCGCCCCTGGGCGAACGCGGGGGCGAACATGAGGATGACCCGGAGTGGCGCCCGCAGGTCCCCGGCGCGGTGGAGACGTGGGAGGACCATAACTTGGCCGCCGGGATTGAGCCCCTCGGCGCAGTCGAAGCCCCCCCTCGTAAGGTCCGGGGGCTGTTGTGGGCGGTCGTGGTGTTTATGACGGTCGCTTTCCTCGGGTGCCTGGCGGCGTCGGTAAAACTGTATTCGGACCGCTCTGCGGCACAGGTCGCCCTGCAAAGCGCTGTCACCAAGTTGCCCCAAACAATCGCCGCCTATGGCCTCGACGCCGTGTCCGGGCAGCTTGAGGAGATCAAGGAGGACACCGCTGCCGGGCGTTTCTTCCAGGCGGACGAGCGGATCAACAACGTGCGGCCGGCCGGCGGGGGTGGCAAGGCTGTCCCCAAGGGCCTCCTGCCGACGCCTGACGGGCTGACCCCCTCGACACCGGAGGTTTCGCCCACCGTTCGCGCTTTCTTCGACCAGCACACCGACCTCGCACAGCGCTTCGCCGCATGTGGCGCCAAGGCGAAACAGCTTTCCGACCAGGGCCAGGACGTGCAGCCGCTGCGAGATATCCGCGATAAGATCCTGGCCGCCGCAGAGGCAGGCGATGTCGCCCAGGTTTCGAGCCTCCTCGACAGCTTCGCCGCCAAGGCGGGCCTCAAGCCGGGCGAGACTGCGGCGGTGCCCGATGCCGTCAAAGCCAAGTTCCAGCATGCAGGGCAGGCTTTCCAGGCCGCTCGTGGGCAGGGCAAGGACTTGCGCAAGGCGGCTGCGCTCATGCAGCGCGTTCAGGCCGCTGGCCAGGCGGGCGACTGGAAGACCGCCGATGAGCTTCTGGACAGGGCTGAGGCCGCCATCGCCTCTGCGCCGCGGATGGCTCACCCGCCGATGCCGCGCATGGGCGACAGGTCTCGCCTCATGCCGCCGAACATGGCCCAGCAGGGCCCCGGCCCGCAGACGCCGGCCATCGTGCGAGCGTTGATCGGGATTTTGCAGATCGAGGACCGCGACCTGCGCATGGTCTATACAGCGATCGACAACGCCGCAAGCGCGGTGCTGGGGCCGAACGCTGACCAGGTGAAGGAGTACCTGTCCAGCGCGATGACGACCTTGAAGGGGATCGGGTCGCGCCGGCGCGAGTTGAGCCGCCAGCTCAATGGCCCCCAGAAGCCGCGTCCAGCATCGCAGTCAGGCGGAACGTCAGCCGGCAACGCCGCGCAGCCGACGCCCGAACAGCGGCAGGGGCTCCTGGTGCGCGAGCGCATCATCGCCATGCTGCGCGCCGTCCGCAAGCTGCCTGAAGCCGACTTCCAGAAGCACGGGATGGAGATCGCAAACCAACTCATCGGAGCGATGCTTCCGCAGCAGCCCACGGCGGAGCAAGTCGCCGCCCAGGAGCGAGCCGGAGCGCCGAAGTCCGCCGCCGAAAGAGCGACGGAGAAGCGCGTGCGCGCGAAGCTGGTGATCGCTTCGCAGCCGTATATCGAGATGAGTTCGCGACACCTGGACACAACGGTCGTGGACGGTTATCTCGCCCAGGCTCGCAAAGCGCTCAACTCCGGGGCCTTCTCCCAGGCCGAGACCGCCGTGGATCAGGCGCTGCAGGCGATGGGCATCACACCGACGCAAGAACAGGTCAACGAATCCGTCAACAAGCTCGACAGGATGACCGGTAAGTCCACTTCACCGAAAGGAGCCACGCCATGAGGGTCGCGATCGTCGGAGCCGGTCATTGGCATGTGCCGATGTACGTGAAGGCGCTGCAGTCCCTTGATGTGGAGATCGTGGGCGTTCAGGACTGGTCCGAGGAGACGCTGGCGAAGGTGGGGGAGACGCTGGACTGCCCCCGGTACACCTGTTTCCAGGACATGCTCGCGGAGCGCAAGCCGGACTTTGTGTTCGCGCACGCCCCGCACGATGAGATGACGGGCCTGGCAAGCGTCCTGGTCGCTCGCCACCAGCCTTTCCACATGGAAAAGCCGATGGGCGTCGAATGGCGTCAGCTTGAGCGCGTCGCGGTCAAAGCGCAGACGGAGAAGCTGTTCGTGAGCGTGCCTTTGGTGAGCCGCTACTATGCGCCAGTCCAGAGGCTGCGGGAGATGCGACTGGCGGGGGCGCTCGGCAAGCCGGTGCACTACTATTATCGGCTGTTTGCCGGAAGGCCGGACCGATACCGGGAGATGGGCGTCGAGTGGATGCTCGACCCGACGACCGCCGGTGGCGGCCCGCTTTTCAATTTCGGACCGCACGTCATCGACCTATACCTGTATCTGATGGAGGATGAGGTGCGCGAGGTGTCGGCCAGGCAGATCAGGCCCCTGCATGACCTGCCTATCGAGGACCTCACAACACTGACTCTGATAGGCAAACAGGGGAGCCTTGGGATTGCCGAGGTCAGTTACACGATGCCGCACGGATACGCGCGCAACCTGTCGGTGAACACTGCGGCGGTCTACTACGGCGGCGACGTGACCGGCGGCACGCTGGCCCTGGACTCCGGGGAGGAACTGGCCCTCGCGGGTATCGGGGCGGATGATGCGTACGCGCACTATACAGAGGACACCCTCAGGCGCTTCGCAGCGGGCGAGCCGCCGATCGCGGACATCGCGGACATGGCGGCCATCCTGCGGATCATCAATGCGGCGCAGGAGTCGGCAAACATCGGGCGTCCGGTGAAGCTCGGGCAGAAGGAAGACGAAGAGTAGGGGGATGCTGCGGCTAAAGGCAGCGACAAAGGCCGACGGCCTGAACCACAGAGACACAGAGGACACAGAGAACGGCGGCTACGCCAGGCTTTAGCCGTTCTCTGTGTCCTCTGTGTCTCTGGTACGCCAGGCGAAGTCTGGTCCATCTATCTGACTGCGAGGT
>CAYWBK010000183.1:0-11513 GCA_964455745.1 uncultured Armatimonadia bacterium | reverse complement strand
CTTTCTCCGCATCGCATCTCATTGCCGAGCAGGGCCGGCGCAACTGGCGTAGTAATACTACCTACAATTGAAAGACGCACCCCTCCGCGAACTTCGGCGTGCATCCCCTCTGCGGAATGTGATATGCTTGCCCCTGGCGTGATGACACCCCTTGCCCGGCGGGCGTCCGTACCGTGTTGCCGCCCTTGTTGCGAATCTTTTGACTGCGCTGTCCGCGTCAGCGCCTGTCATTCATCACTGTCGTCAGAGGTGCTCCCTATGCTCCGACACATGGCGAAGGCCAAGATCCACGGTGCGACAGTCACCGCGACCGAACTGAAATACGAGGGCAGCATCACCATCGATTCCGACCTGCTGCAAGCCTCGGACATCCTGCCCGGTGAGAGGGTGCAGATCGTCAATATCAACAACGGCGAGCGCATTGAGACCTACGTGATCGAGGGCCCCTCAGGCAGCGGCGAGATTTGCCTGAACGGGCCTGCCGCGCGCATGGCCATGATCGGCGATATGGTGCACATCATCAGCTACTGCCTCGTCGAGGACGAGATCGCGCGCGGGATGAAGCTGGCGACGGTGAAGGTGGACGAGAGCAATCGCCTCCGGGAGACCGCGCAATGATCCGCCTCGCGCAAGGGGAGCCGGCCTGGCCGGCGGTCGAAGAGATCGTGCGCCGGGCGCTGGCCGAGGACATCGGCCCGGGGGATGTGACCTCGGAGCTGTCGATCCCGCCGGAGGCGCGGGCGCATGGGGAGATGACCGCCAAGCAGGACGGCGTGTTGGCGGGCATCGAGGTTGCTGCGGAGTGCTTTCGGCAGCTCGACCAGCAGGTGATCTTCACCATTGCGGCGAAAGATGGACATGAATTTCGTTGCAAAGACACAATTGCGTGTGTGTCGGGCAACGCTCGGTCCCTGCTTGCGGCGGAGAGAGTTGCGCTCAACCTCGTGCAGCGCCTGTCGGGCGTAGCCACGCTGACGCGGCAGTACGTCCGCGCGATCGAGGGCACGGGAGCGAGGATCGTCGATACCAGGAAGACCACGCCCGGCCTGCGGCTGCTGGAGAAGGCGGCAGTGCTCGCCGGCGGGGGCCAGAACCACCGATTTGCTCTATATGACGGCATTCTCATAAAGGACAACCACATCGCAGTGGCCGGCGGGGTGGCGAGTGCGGTCACGTCTATAAGGCAGCGCGCTTCGCACCTGCTGAGGATCGAAGTCGAGGCGACGAATCTGGACGAGGTCGCCGAAGCTCTCGATGCACGCGCCGACATCATCATGCTGGACAACATGGACATCGCGATGATGCGCGAGGCAGTGCGGATCGTCGCCGGCCGGGCTCTCACCGAGGCCTCCGGCAATGTGAGCCTCGAGACCGTGCGCGAGATCGCCGAGACCGGGGTCGATCTGATCTCGGTGGGCAAGTTGACGCACTCGGCCCCCGCCGTCGACATCAGCCTCAATCTGCGGATTGCGTGAGCCGTCTCGCGGACACACGCCGCGCCGTCAGGAGTGACGCAGTATGCCGTTCGTCACGCGCTGCAACCGAAGAGACCTGTTGTTGGCCCTGGTGGCGTGCCTTTGGGCCATCCCGGTGGGGATTGCGGTCGCCCAGGGAGAGGCCAACCTCGCGCTGGGCAAGCCGTTCGCATGCAACTGCGAGCTCCTGCCCGGCTGGACGGGCCTCGTGGACGGCATCACCGACTCCGATGAGGCGCCGGGTTGTTTCGCGACCGATAACTCGCCCGACTTCCCCAAGGAAGTCACCATCGATCTCGGGATGCTCTATCCGGTGACGCGGATCGCAGTGCACAACTCGGCGAACGGCAACACGCACGAAATCGCCCTGTCGGTCTCCGCTGACGGGCGGCAGTACACGACCCTCCGCGAGTTCCGGTTCCCCCAGGGCCAATACATGCAGCTCGTCCACTCGTTCGCGCAGAGGATGGTGCGGTATGTGCGAGTGACGATGCGTGACACCTGGAAGGGCGGCCTCGGAGGCGACAACTGCCTGTACCTGCGGGAGATCGAGGTCTTCGGCGACAAGGGCGGCGCCCAGCCCTCGCCGGCGAACTCCCTCGCGATGGCACAGGCGCGCAACCCGGTCTTCTCACCATACTGGGTGCGGGCCTTCAAGCGCTATTGCCTCGACGGGCCGGACAACATCCGCGTTGCGGTGCTGGGCGATTCGTTTGGGGCCTCGTCAGGAACAGGGGGAACTGACTGGCCGGCGGCGTTCGTGGCGGATTTGTCGCGACACTACGGAGAGAATCGGGTGAAGCTGGAGGACTTGGCCAAGGAGGGCCAGTTGCCATCGGCGATGCTCGATCAGGCGAAGGAATGGGGCGGCGGGGGCGCTCCGGACATCATCGTCCTGGCCTATGGGCGGGATGCGGCGATGTCGGACATGCCGGTGGCGAAGTTCCGGGGAGAGCTGACCGGCCTCGTGGACGCGTTGATCGGGAAGGTGGACGCGCCGGTCGTGTTGGTCACGCCGCCGCCGTTGCTCCAGTCTGACAAGCTTCCGGGCTACGACAAGGTCAAGGGCAAATCGTCGAACGCCTATGCCTACGAGGTGGAGAACATCGCCGTGACGCGCAACCTCCCGCTGGTGCGCAGCGCCGGTGTGCTGGGGCGCGATCCCCAGGCCCTCGTGAAAATGTACAAGAGCGACAGCGAGTTGGGGGACGACGGGCATCAGGAGATCGCGATGGCGTTGTTCACGGTGTTCAAGTAGCAGGGGGACTTTGCGCGTGTCGCCATGAGAGGGATCGACAGCGGCACCCGCGCAATCCGTTGCAATACCGAGGTCATAGTGTCATGTGGCGCGTCATCATAGGCATAGCAATCGGCATCGCATTGTTCTTCCCCGGCATCGTGCTCTTGCAGTGGCTGGCCGTGGATGTGCTGGGCCTGTATCCGAACATGACCCTCACCGACGGATGCCTGGTATACATTATCATCCTGCAATGCGTCATCATCGCCCTGCAAGTATCGGGAGCCAGGCCGTCGGGGAGATACCCCGCAAGGCTGTCGATGATGGGAGAGCGGCCCGAACGGGACGAGGGCCAGTGGCCCCGCCCCGCCCCGAGGGAGGCTCCCCCGCGTCCCCGGAAGAGGGGGTACGACAGGTAAGGTGTGTGAGGCGTCACACTTCGCGACCATGGGCGTTCCCCGGCTGATTTCCTCGAAGGCTCCACGTATCTAGCGTGGCGTAGCTGGAACCAAGAGAAGGATTGACCACAAAAACACAAGAACACTAAACGGCCAAACCACTTCTGCCCAGATTTGCCCTGCCGTTTTGTGTTTTCGAGTCTTTGTGGTCGAGATTCTCGAATCGCACGGCTGCGGCTCAACGGGCATCTCGCATACTCTGAATGCAAACCAACCCGTCAAGTATCAATGGCAAACAAAGGGCAAGTTATCAAGGGTATTTCGCCGGAGAAGAGACGCCGGGCGGTCGCGAAGGCGCAGGCAGAGACCTCCAGTTCCAAAGCGTAAGACAGGGCGAATGACTTTGACGACACGCATAGCACCAGGCCCGGCCCAGACCAGCCTTTTCACCGACGAGGAGACGCGTCCCGCCGGCGGCCTGCGCATTTTCCCGAGTACGCGCTACCAGGGGAGCAAAGCGAAACTGGTTGACTGGATATGGAGCGCCGTGGCCGATCTGGAGTTCGACACGGTGCTCGACGCCTTCGGAGGCACTGGCTGCGTTGCGTACAGGATGAAATGCGAGGGCAAGGAAACCACGTACAACGACGTGCTGCGCTGGAACGAGCAGTGCGGGCTTGCCCTCATCGAGAACAGCTCGGTGCGCTTGCCCGAGGAACAGGCGGCGGCTCTGACGAGACGCCACCCGGGTGTCGCTTACCCGACGTTCATCGCGGATACCTTCGGGGACATTTACTTTCTGGATGAGGAAAATGTCTGGCTCGATACCGTGGTAACGAACATACGGCGACTCAGCGATCCGTACCAGCGGGCGCTTGCTTTCTATGCCCTATGCCAGGCGTGCATCATCAAGCGCCCCTATAACCTGTTCCATCGCCGCAATCTATATATCCGTTTGGCCGAGGTCGATCGCAGCTTCGGCAATAAGACGACGTGGGACACGCCCTTCGACGAGCACTTCCTACGCTTCGTTCGCGAGGCGAATGACGCTGTCTTCGATAACGGCAAAGCCAACCGCGCATTGTGTGAGGATGCCCTCGAACTGAAGGGGCATTGGGATCTGGTCTACATCGACACTCCCTACATCTCGGGGAAAGGCATCGGCGTAGACTACCGCGACTTCTACCACTTTCTCGAAGGGATGACCATGTACGACCGCTGGCCGCAGGAACTCGATAGAGCCAGCAAGCATCACCGCCTGCTGCGCACGCCGTCTCCCTGGAGCAACCCCGGCACGATCTACGCGGCTTTCAGGGCGATCTTCGACAGGTTCAGCGACTCAATCATCGTCGTCTCATATCGATCCGACGGCATACCCTCACCCGAGCAGCTTAAGGCCTTGCTGGCAGAGACAAAGCGCCATGTAACCGAAGCCCCTCGCCGCGAGTATCAGTATGCACTCAGCACCACCAACGGCCACGAAATGCTCCTGATTGGCACGTAGAGAGAAGGCAGAAGGTTTGGCACGATCCCTCGCGTTTGCTATTACCACTACTCAAGCATCCTTGACATAAACGGTGGTTTGTGCTTTATTTAGTGACACAAGAAGGGCTGCGACTCTGTTTCCTGGGGCATCCGCCACCAGACGAACACCCCAGGGTCGTATCTTAGGTGCGCACCCTAGTCGAGTCACCGACTTTGGTGCAGAGCGTAGTTAGGGCCGTCCCATGCTATCTTGGGACGGCTGTTGGTTTCGGTGCCAGGCGTAGATAAGCACAGTCACGGCTATAAGCACGGTCGCGGCTAGAAGCACAATCGCTAACGAGAGTAGGGTCTCGACCATTTGGGCGTTCTCCTTTCTTTGCCGTAGTATTGAATCTGCACATTGCCATCATCCTTTCTAGTGGCGTATTCATCCTGCATCCCCTATCCTCCGCACAAGCGTTCCGAGAGATCCCGCTGGTCTGACGCGGCATCACTCGTCCGTTTCTGTATCATCACTTGAACGGGCGTCGTGCTCCGGGCCATCTCTATCGACCAGACCCCATTTCATCCCTCGCGCCTTCCCCAACCGGCATAGTCGTTTGTCTCCATAAATCGAGCCATATAGTGTATTGCGAGGATTCTCTCCCCCGACCTCCACGCCGCGCGACTGCAACGCGTCGAGAAGAGCCCCCATCGCCATAGGTTCACCCTGATCTTGGAGTACGCGAACCGTCGCGTCGCGAAGGCCAAGCTCCGATAACTGCTGCGATACGGCTCCGTTTTCGTTGGGCTCATCGTCAGGCTCTAACTTGATACCGTAGTCGGACGAGAACTTCTCCATCTCCCGCAGCCTACGCCGCAACTCATTGTAGTCTGCCCGCAGTTTTTCGTAGTTGATCGGCAACCATTCGGGCAATTTGGGTTTCATGGGCTCATCCCTTCCGCTGTTTCGTGCTGATCGGGCCAAGCCAGACAAGCCATCTGCTGCCATTATAGCGGCCGATGTCGCCCGCGTCAATATGCTGGCATCGAAAACTTGTGATAAACACAATGTCTTTGGTCATTCTCTCTGCCACAGTTCATCGCCCTGCTAATCACGTCGCCGACGCCCGTATGTGGCTCAATCTCGATGCCGTGTATAGGGTCATTAACTTGCATATCTATTATACACCGAATCATCGAGGAATCGCACACCAAAACCAAAAAGGACCAGCAGATGACCGCTGGTCCTTTGGCGTAACATTGGACACATAGTTATTGTGTCTGCTTATTGTCCCACCTCGCCGCCGCTGCTTTCTTGGCGATCTCCGGTGTTAGTTTAGCGACCCGCGCCTTTCCACCCTTGAGTCTGCCGAGTTTGCTGGTGCTACCGCCGCCGGGTTCCTGGTATCCTTTTTCTCCGGCGGCGCTTCCTCGGTCGCCCCCTGCGTCACGCGGAATGCGATCTCATTCACGTCTTTGGGACCTTGTTTGTGCTTGCCTGAGCGTTTACGCATGGTCTCGATATAGCACGGCGGGGTCTCGGTAGCAAGCCTCGCCTGATTCCAAACAGCCTCATTACCCGTCAGCCGGTGGTTCGCCTCTACCCTCCCATTGCCTCGCAGATCGCGTCGGCTACCTGGCTCGTGCCGACTGCGGTCGGGTCTGTGGGCTGCGGCTTCATGTCATAGGTGACGTTCTTGCCCTCGCGGATGACCCTCGCCACCGCGGTCTCCAGCCGGTTCGCCGCCACACTCTCATCCAGATGCCGCAGCATCAGCACGCCGGATAGGATCGTCGCGATGGGGTTTACCTTGTTCTGGCCCGCATATTTCGGCGCGCTGCCGTGGGTCGGCTCGAACACCGCGTAGTCCTGGCCGATGTTCGCCCCGGGCGCGACCCCCAGCCCGCCGACCAGCCCGCAGGCGAGGTCGCTGAGGATATCGCCGTAGAGGTTCGGCAGGACGAGCACGTCGTATAGCTCGGGCTTCTGCACGAGCTGCATGCACATGTTGTCCACGATCCGGTCTTCGAACTCGATGCCCGAGCCCGCGTACTCCTCGGCCACTCTCCGCGCGACCTCCAGAAACAACCCGTCGGTGTACTTCATGATGTTGGCCTTGTGGACCGCCGTCACTTTGCGGCGGCCGTTCGCGATCGCATACTCAAAGGCGAAGCGCACGATCCGCTCGGAGCCGAATTCGGAGATCGGCTTGATGCTCAGGCCCGAGTCCTCGCGGATTTTCGCGCCGGAGAGGTTCTCGATGGTTGCAATGGCGTCGAGGCAGTTGCGAGTGCCGGCCTGAAACTCGATTCCCGCGTACAGGTCCTCGGTGTTCTCGCGGACGATAACGAGATCGACCTCGGGATAGCGCGAACGAACGCCCTCGTAGAACTTGCACGGGCGCACACAGGCGAACAGGTCGAGCTGCTTGCGCAGGGAGACATTGACGCTGCGGAAGCCCTTGCCGACGGGCGTCGTGATGGGGCCCTTGATCGCGATCTTGTTAGTGCGAATCGAGGCCAGTACGTCCTCGGGAAGGGGTGTGCCCTTCTCCGCCATCACATCGACGCCGGCGTGCATCTCCTCCCACTCGATCTCGACGCCGGTGGCCTCGACGCACTGCTTCATCGCATAAGCGACCTCGGGGCCGGTGCCGTCCCCGGGGATGAAAGTGACCTTGTGCATGATGTGCGGCTCCTGTAGTGTAGAGCCGTTCGTGGTGACTTCGTGTCTTCGTGGTTAAAGAACGTCGCAAACGACTGGATTGGCCACGAAGACTCAAAGACACGAAGAACGGCAATGTGCGTAGATATCGCGATAGGTGTAGAACCCGACGGGCTCGTGGAAACTGACCGCGTAATCGAATATCGCGCGTATCACCCGCAGTTCAGGATCGTGTCTCAGGTGAGTATCCACGTGCAGGTGCGGCGCGTAAATCAGACCGCCGAGGTTGTACGCGAATTCGATGCAAGCCTTGATGTGAGCGATCCAGTCGTCCACCGAGCCGTGCAGGTTGTCGAGGAAGTCTCGATCCGAGTATCCGGGCGCGGGGATCTCGAGCAGGCGCGGCGTGTCCTCTCCACCTCCCGGATACCACCGAGGCTGCAGGTGCTTCATGTTCCGCGCCGCGTTGTCGTCGGCAGCCTTGTCGTGCGCGTGCGAGCGCAGGCGAGTCGAGTAGTCCGAGGACACAAACCCAAGCCCCTGCCGCAGGATCATCTCCTGCACGTCGGGCCGGTCCTGGATGCCGTTCCGGTACATGTCCGGGGCGCGAAGCCCGACGGGCCGGAAGCCCAGGCGCTCCTCAAACGCGGCGTTCGTCCGCGCGATCTCGTCCTCAACCTCGGCGAGGCTTGCGTCGATCAGCGAGATGTGGCTCCATGTGTGCTGGTCGATGTCATGCCCGCGCGCGGCGATCTCGCGCAGGCAGTCGCAGGGCTGCTCGAAGCTCATCCCCTGCGCGAAAAACTGCAGCCGCGCGCCCCGGTCGTCGGCTACCGAGCACAGGTCGAGTAGGTGGTGGTCGAAGATATCGCAGTCATACCCCAGGGCGATGGTGCAGCGAGGATGGGACGAGACGGTCATCGCAGTTCGTCCACGCCCCAGCCGATGGCGAGGGACACGCCTTGGGCGTCCTCGCCCAGTTTGGCTTTCAGTATTTCCCAGATGAGCTGCTGCTTCTCGGATTCCGACATTCGATCCAGGACGTGGGAGACCAGTACTACATGCGCTCGCCCCATGTAGCCGGGCGAGATGTCAATGAAGCTGTCTGGGAAGTCGGGCTGCAGAGCGTCCAGTATCCTCTGCTTGAGTTCATCAAAGTCAAACGCAACCGCTGTGCCCATGATGTCCTCCGAATCCTACGGCCTGCGCTGTTGTTCCACCCAACGCCATATCGTCTCCGCCGCGTCCACGATTCCCTTCGCGTCGCTCTTGCATGTCATGTGGGTGCCGTCATACCGCTGATCCGGTCGCCACTTCCAACAGCGGATCCAGTGCTGAGAGACCCCCGATAGATTGTTAAGGGCGCCTTCGAGGTCCGTAGCCCGCGCCAGAAGGCGGAGGTTGTGCGATCTTGCACCATCGAGATCGAGGTTAAGGAGCTTGCGTGCTTCCGCGAAAGTCTGGCATCCGGGAGTGCGGCTAATGATGTACGCCTTGAGCGCAAACTCCACAGCGTAGCCTGACAAATAGACGGCCCCTCGAAGATGCCGATGCTGCGCATCAGGAGCGTCCCTGTCGTATGTCGGGTCTTGGAGCAGTTCCCGTGCATCGGCGAGTCGGCGCGGTGCAGCCTTGATGTAATCGGTAATCCTGTCGAACTGCATTAGGCGTCTTCACCCCCATCTCGTCGGGTGCCTTGGGCCACACGCGCCTTCTACACCAGTTCCGCCACCTCGACAACCGTCCCGCCCCTCACGCAGCTTTCGTTTACCGCAACCGAGACCGCCAGCGACTTGAGCGCGTCGGCGTAGTCGGAGTTCACGCCCACTGGCTTGCCGGCTTTGATCGATTCGACGAAACAGACATCCTCGCCCAGATACCCGTCCGCCTGCAGCAGGTACTCGCCCGACTCGTCGCCGGTCCAGCTCAGACGGTTCCCGGCGATCTCCAGCGTGAACTCGTATGCCATCACGCGAAGTGAACTCTGGCCCCAGTTCTTGAGCATGCAAGTGTTGGAGATGTTGCCCACCGCGCCGTTCGCGAACAGCAGGTTGGCCGAGGCCGCGTCGACAATGTTGAAGTTCTCGTGGTGCGCGGCCATCGCTTGCTTGGCGCCGAACGCCTGCACCTGCGTGACATCGCCGCACAGGTAGCGCGCCATGTCGACGATGTGCGTGGTCTGCTCGACGAACTGGCCGCCGGACTGCGCCTGCACTCGCCACCACGGCGTCCCCGGCAGGCCTCCCCAGAAGTTGCCGAACACGAGGCCGAGCGTCTTGCCGGCGAGCATCTCCTTGGCCTTGTTCACATGGTCGTCCCAGCGGTACTTGTAGGCCACGACGTTGATGACGCCGGCCTTGCGGATCGCTTCGATGATCGGCTTGGCCATCGCGGTGTCGATCGCGATCGGCTTCTCGATGAAGATGTGAATGCCTTTCTCGCAGGCGATGGTCTCCAGTTCGCCGTGCGCGAAAGGCGGAACGCAGATGACGACACCGTTGAGCTCCTCGGCATCGTACATCTTGCGGTAGTCGCTGTAGGCCGTGCCGCCGAACTTCGTCGCGGCCTCTTCGGCGCGGTCGAGCGCCACGTCGCAGAACGCGGCCATCTCAACATCGGCCATTTCGGAGAAACGCTGCATGTGCCCTTGCGCGACACCACCGGTGCCGATGAATCCCAGACGCACTGACATAGATACTCCCTCTTTCCGGATCAATAGGATGTGGTGGCTGAAAGCCCTGGGGTTCTTACGGGGTCTGACGCCGGGCGGCGGTCGAGAAGCGCGTCCCCGGCGGTATCCTCGGCGAGTACGCTCACTCCGCCGCGCGGGCGGATGATGTGCGCCGCTCCTCCGGCGCGCTCAATGGCCTCCCTAACCTGCTCCTCCCGCCCCGGCGCGAAGGCGAACATCGTGCCGCCGCAGCCCGAGCCGTTGAGTTTGCCGCCCAGCGCTCCGGCCTCCATCGCGGCGTCAAGCATCGCGTCCAGTTTCCGGTGGGAGACCCCCACGCCGTCACGGAGCTGCACGTGGTGTTCGTAGAGCATCGCGCCCAGGCGTCCGGGGTTGAAGTCGCGATGCGAGAGCATCCGCTTCGCCTCCCCGCAGAGGTCTCGGTCGATGAAATTGGCCCGCACTCGGCGACGGACGTCGGGGTCCATCAGGTCGAAGTACGGTTCCGCCTCGCCCATCGAGGTGGTCTTGAAGCAGAAGTCCGGTATCCTCTCCTGCAGCGCCCGGATCCCGGTCCGCACCGCATCGCGAGAGGCTTTGAGCACTCCCACGGTGTCCTTGGGCACGCGGCTGTCCCCGAGGACGAAACCCTCCAGGTGCGCGGACAGGTGTGTGACGCGGATCGGCTCGCAGCAGTCGATGTGCAAAAGGCCCCCCACCGAGGAGGTGTAATGGTCCATCATGCCGCCCCCTTCGCAAAACTCCAGCACCTCGGCGCGGTGGGCGTATCGGGCGATGTCTTCGCGCGAGCCGGGCAGGTCGTGCTCCTGGGTCGCCAGGAGCAGGGAGATCCAGGCGACGATCAGCGCCGACGAGCTTGCCGCGCCGGCGTTGATGGGGATGGTGCCGTGAATGGCGCAATCCAACCCGTGCGTGACCCTCAGCCCCGCTCGCAACAGGGTGTTCGTCGCGGACCGCAGATAGTCGCGGTCGGACCGATAGGCGCTCTCGTGGGCGCCGTCGAACTCATCGCGCGCGCCGATGTCGGGCATGTCCACGACAAACCGCGTGTCGCTGCGCCCGGATGCCCGTATCTCTATCGCCATGTCTATCGGGCACGCAATGACAGCCAGCCCCAGGAAGTCCTGGTGCTCGCCGAACAAACAGATGCGTCCCGGAGCGGAAACAGTTGCTTTCTTCGCCACTCATCGCCCTCCCAGGTCGGTTCGCTCACAGGCAATGTACAAGGATTCCACGCGCCCCGACCCGTGGAATGCTCTGGTGTAGGCGAAAGTTTAGGGGACACTAGCCGCTGTGTCAAGGCAAGCGGGTCCCTTGGCAGGAGCATCGTTTTTGATATGGCACTTTCAACGGTCAAGGCGTGGGGTGTCACGGGGTGCGTCTTCCAATTGCAGGTACTGTTACTACGCCAGTTGCGCCGGCTCTGCTCGGCAATGAGATGCGATGCGGAGAAATGGACGGCGATTGACCACAGAGACACAGAGGACACAGAGAACGGCAACGTCCCTTAACGCCTATCATGGGGCCGGCCGTTTCCCAGTCGTTCTCTGTGCCCTCTGTGTCTCTGTGGTTCAACGCC
>CAYWBK010000182.1:0-11535 GCA_964455745.1 uncultured Armatimonadia bacterium | reverse complement strand
GCTATGCTGCTACGGGACTATCCGCCATGCCGTAATCCTCTAAATCCTATCAATCCTGTTCCCCTCGCCGTTCCCCGCCGCCACGCTTGCGGCAGTCCTACCTACAATCAGCGGACGGACCCATCAGCCAGCCCGGTTTGACTTCCCTTCTGCGGCTCTGCTATAATCGACGCTGACGGCGTGGGTCCTCAAGGCGACCCCGCCATCATTGCATTCACGACAGCCAATTGCGGCACACACCCCTTGCGAGGCGCTTCCGCATGCTCGGCATCCATGAGATCCTCAAACGCCTGCCACATCGCTACCCCTTCCTTTTGGTGGACAGAGTGCTGGAGCTAACCCCGGGCGAGCGGTGTGTGGCGCTCAAGAACGTCACCGCCAACGAGCCGCAGTTTCAGGGCCACTGGCCCGAAAACCCGATGATGCCGGGAGTGCTGGTTCTCGAGGCGATGGCGCAGGTCGGCGCGATCTGCGTCCTGAGCTGCCCTGAGAATGCCGGCCAGCTTGCCGTTTTCGCGGGTATCGACGGGGTTCGTTTCCGGCGACAGGTCATGCCGGGGGATCAGTTGATTTTCGAAGTTGAGATCACCCGCCGCAAAGGCAATATCGGCAAAGCACAAGGCCGAGCCAAGGTTGATGGGCAACTGGTCTGCGAGGGCGAGTTTACATTCGCCTTTGTCGCGCCGGACAGTCCTGCCCTTGCGGGCGAGGCAGGGCCGGCTTGATGAGCATTCACTCGACAGCGCTTGTCGATTCGACCGCCGAGATCGGTGCAGGCGTTACAATCGGCCCCTACTGCGTTATTGAGGGCGGCACTCGCATCGGCGATAACTGCGAGCTGGCGGCCCATGTCGTTGTCCATCGGTACACCACGCTCGGCCCCGACAACAAGGTCGACGTCGGGGCTGTGCTCGGCGGAGCCCCGCAAGACCTCAAGTACCACGACGAGCCGACCTACGCGGTCATCGGCGCCCGCAACCACATCCGGGAGTATGTTACGATTCACCGCGCTACCGGCGAAGGCGAAACAACGGTGGTGGGTGACGACAACTTCCTGATGGCCTACGTTCACGTCGCGCACAACTGCCGGGTGGGCAATAGCGTGATGATGGCCAGTTACGTCGGCCTTTCCGGGTTCGCGACCATCGAGGACTACGTGGTCATCGGCGGTCTGGCGGGCGTCCACCAGTTCACTACCGTCGGGACGATGGCGATGATCGCGGCCATGTCGCGGCACAGCCGCGATGTTCCGCCCTACGTGATCGTCGAGGGCAGCCCGGCGCGAGTGCGTAGTTTGAACATCGTCGGAATGCGTCGCCGAGGCGTCAGCCCCGAGTCGATCTCTTCGCTCCGCGCGGCCTATAAGTATCTTTTCGCCCCTGAGTCCGAACTTAATGCCACGGACGCGATCGAACGGATACGCCAGGAGGTTCCGATGACCCCGGAACTGGAGCATCTGCTCAGCTTCCTGGCGCGCATCGACCAGGGCTCTCGCGGTCGGCAGGAGGGGTAGTGACGGCCGCTTCTCCCCGCGCAGACGGCAGCCTCCGACATGCCACATCCCCCCCGCGTTTTCTTCATTGTCGGTGAGCACTCAGGCGACCTTCACGCATCCCTGATCGCGCGGGAACTGACGGCGCTGGCGGATGTCGAACTCCTTGGCGTGGCCGGCCCGCGCATGGAGGCCGCCGGCGTGCGGCCGTTCATCCGGGGCGAGGCATTGGGAGTGATGGGGATCGCCCCGGCCTTGCGCGCCCTTCCCTCACTGTGGCGAGCCGGGGCGCAGATACGGGGTGAGATCCTTCGCACTCAGCCGGAAGTCGTCGTGCCGGTGGATTTCGGGGCCTTTAACGTGCGCCTTCTTCGACGGATACGGCAGCGGCACACCGGGAAAGTGCTGTATTACTTTCCCCCGCGATCCTGGGATCGGACGCGCACGCGCTGGCACCGGCTGCAACCGCTCGTCGACCGGGTGGCGACGCCGTTTGAGTGGTCGGCGCAGAGCCTGCGGGAGTGCGGCATTGATGCCGAGTGGGTGGGGCATCCGGTCCTGGAGATACTTACGCCCGCGAGCGACCGTCGTGCGCTGCGGCTGAGCCTCGGGCTGCCGGAGGAGGGGCCGCTGATCGGCCTGCTGCCTGGCAGCCGATCCATCGAGCGCACCAGCCTCGGACCGCAAGTCATCGCCGCGGCGCGAGAGGTCCTTCGCCGCCGACCCGAGGCGCGGTTTGTGTGGTCGGAGATTGAGGCTCTCAGGCGGTATGACCCTGTCGGGGTCGGCGAACTGGAACAACAGGGGCGGCTGTATCGTCTGTCAGCCAGCCACGACATCCTCAGAGCGGCGGACGCGGCGATTGTCTGCATGGGCACAGCAACCCTGGAAGCCGCGGCGGCGGGCTGTCCGATGATTGCGGTCTACGCCGGCACGTGGGCCATGCGGGCGCAGTTCCAGCTCACCCGAGGGAAGCCCCGGTTCTACGCCATGCCGAACCTGCTGGTCCAGCAGGAGATCGTGCCCGAATACGCGGGGACGACCACCCCGCTGCTGCCCGTCGAAGCCATCGGGGAGCAGGCTTTGGAACTGGCCCTGGATACCCCGATGCGATGCGCACAGATGGCCGGGTTAGAACGCGTCCGCGCCGCCCTCGGGAAGCCGGGAGCGTCGGCGCGCACCGCGCAGATGATCCTCGACCTGCTACCCGGCTTGACGGACGGGAGACATTGATGAAGTCGCTTTGGGCGTTACGCGAGTTCTTTCTGCCCTTCCGGCGTCTGATCGTGGCTCTGCTGCTGGTGGGCGGTGTGGCTGGCGGCTGTAACATGGTTGTGTTCCAGAAGATACAGCCGCTCCTCAAGCAGATCTTCGACGCCCTCCCCAACGCAGCCTCAGAGGCTGCGCGCGCCGACCAGATGTCGCAACTGTATTACCTCTCCGAGGTCCTTCTCGGAACACTGATCATCGCCGCCTTCGCCGACGGCGCCGCCATGTACCTCGGCGAGATGCTTGGGCAGAGCCTGCTGAAGCTACTCAGAGGGCGGGTCTTTGCCCACTTGCAGAGCCTGTCGATGGGCTTTTTCGAAAGCCGAAGTTCCGGCGAGTTGATTTCGAGGGTCAGCAACGACACTCTTACACTGCAAACGAGTGTCGGCAGCAATCTCAGTCAGCTCGTGGTCGCTCCCGCCACAGCCGTCGCTCTCATGGGCAGGATGGTGTATGTCTCGTGGCGGCTTGCATTGGTGCTCGCCTGTGTGATCCCGGTCGTCATCTTCATCACCTCGCGATTGGGCAAGCGCGTGCGCAAGTACTCCCTGCGCATACAGGCAAAACTCGCGGACCTGACTGCGGCGATGCAAGAGAGCTTCACGACCATGCGCGTCATCAAGATCTTCGGCATGGAGCCGCGGATCATCGGCCGCTTCGACGGCGAGACAGTCGGCGTCTACCGCGCGGTCATGCGCGGCGCTCGGATGCACGCTGCCAATATGCCAATGGTGGGCACGTTGGTCGGCTGCGGTCTTTGCGGGACCTTGCTGTTCGGCGCGCGAGAGATTCTCGCGGGTCGCCTGGACAGCAGCACGCTCATCACCTTCGTCATCATGACGCAGGTCGCTGCCAGCCAGGTGAACAAGCTTTCGCGGGTTTTCCTTAGCCTCCAGCAAGCCGAGGCTGCAGCGATGCGCATCACCGGGCTTCTTGACCAACAACCTGCGATCGCCGACGCCGAGGACGCCATCGAACTGCAGCAGATCGAGGGGCGTGTGCAGTTCGACCACATCGACTTCTCCTACGACAGCGACCGTCCCGTGCTTCACGATTTCAGCCTGGACATCAAGCCTGGGGAGGTCGTCGCGCTGGCCGGTCCCAGCGGCTCGGGCAAAACGACCATTGCCAATCTGCTCGCAAGGCTCTACGATGTTTGTTCCGGGAGCATAAAAGTCGACGGCGTCGACGTACGACAGGTCAAGCAGGCATCCCTGCGCTCGCACATGGGGATCGTGCCGCAGGAGACGATTCTTTTCGGCGCCGGCATCGGGGAGAACATCGGGTACGGTCGGCCGGGAGCTACTGCCGAGGACATCCGCGCGGCTGCGGTGGCCGCGAACGCCGATGAGTTCATCGCCGAACTGCCGGAAGGCTATGACACGTTGGTCGGCGAGCGGGGAGCCAAGCTGTCCGGCGGGCAGAGGCAGCGCATCGCCATCGCTCGCGCGTTCTTGCGCAACCCGCGCATTCTGATCCTCGATGAGGCCACGTCCTCGCTTGACCGTCAGAGTGAAGCTGCGGTGCACCGGGCCCTTGCTACCTTGCAGGAGGGGCGCACCGCCCTGATCATCGCTCACCGGCTTTCCACCATTCGCAACGCCGACCGCATCGTGGTTCTCGATCACGGGCGGATCATCGAACAGGGATCACACGATGAACTGATGGCGAAGGACGGTCTGTACCGCAAACTGTATGAGACGCCTGAAGTCCCGCAGGGGGCCCAGCCGTCATGACCGAGACGCCATCGAAACACCGTGGCACAAGATGACTGCAAATTCGACAACCTACGGGCGCAGCCGGTACGATCTTCCGACGCTCCTGTACAACGCGCTCATCGCCGTCTTGCTGCCCTTCGAGGTGCTGTACATTATCGTGCGTATGTTGGTCAAGGGTAAGTCTCGGCATGGGTTCCTGGAACGGATCGGATACCTGCCCGACACGATCCACAGGCTCGGGGAGTCCGAGCAGCCTGTGATCTGGGTTCACGCCGTCTCCGTGGGCGAGGTTGCGGCGGCTCAACCCATCATCGCCGCCCTGCACCTCACGGTGCCGCTGGCCCACATCGTCGTCTCCACCACCACGCCGACCGGGCGCGCCTTTGCCCAGCGAGTGCTCCCCGACATCGACGCGCTGTTCTACTTTCCCTTCGACTTCCCGTTGGTCGTCGAGCGAACCATGGCGGCGGTGAACCCGGCGTTGCTCATGATCATGGAGACGGAACTATGGCCGAACGTCATCGCCTCGGCCAAGCGGCGGGGCTGCATGACTGCCCTGGTCAACGGCCGCATCTCCGACCACGCTTTCCCGCAGGACAGGCTGGTGAGGCCGCTGTACCGGTGGGTGTTGCGGAACATCGACCTCATCTGCGCTCAGTCGCAGACCGACGCGCAGAGGCTCTTGGACCTGGGAGCCGACCCCAAGCGAATGCACGTGACCGGGAACTCGAAGTTCGACGAGGCCTTCCCCGTGGTCAACGTCGCGGAAGCGGCCAAGCTGCGCTCCGACTTCGGCATACCCGACGACGCCCCTGTCTTCGTGGCCGGGAGCACCTGGCCGGGGGAAGAGGAAGCCGTGCTGAAGGCCTTCACGGACCTGCGGCGCGACCACCACGACCTGCAGCTCATCATCGCTCCCCGGCACCCGGAGCGTGGCGATGCGATCGAAAGATTGGTGCACGAGCATGGGTATGCGGCATACCGGCGCTCGCGGGAAGTGGCGCGTGAGCATCCCGTTGAGGCCGTCGGGCAGCCCGCCTCCGCCGAGTTGCGCGTCATCATCCTCGACACAATCGGCGAACTGGCTCGGGTATACGCGCTGGCGGCAATCGTCTTCGTCGGCAAGAGCTTGACGAATCGCGGGGGACACAACATTCTTCAGCCGATGGCACAGGGCAAACCGGTCCTTATCGGGCCGAACATGAACAACTTCAGGGACATCGCAGACATCGCGCTGCGGGAGGGCTCGGCGGCCCGGGTACATTCGGCTGCAGAGCTTACGGAGACGGCGGGAAGGCTTTTGGCCTCACCCGAGGACTTGGCACGCATGGGCGAGCGGGGGCCGGAGGCCATCGAGAAGTACGGCGGGGCCTCCGCGAGATGCGCAGAGCTTCTCGCCTCCTTGATGGAGTCCCGCTGATCCTCGTGTGGCGCAAAGCAAGCGGCACGCCGCGCGCCAGGCGTGCCGGGGACGCGACAGGGGCCTGCCGCACGCTCGACGCCCGCGGTGTTGGGCGGGCGCCCGATGCCCGCATGGGACACGACCATGATAGAATCACGGTGGCACGAGATCACTTCGGGCCAGGCGCGCGGCTTCGGCCCCGCGCTCGCCCGCTTCGGACTGCGGTTGGGGTCAGGCCTGTATGCTGCCGGCCTCGCCGGCAACCACGCGCTGTACGACTTGCGCATTTTCAAGCTCAGGCAACCTGCGCTGCCGGTTGTGAGCATCGGCAATTTGACCCTCGGGGGCACGGGCAAGACGACCGTCACGCGATTTCTGGCTCGCCGGATGACCGCCGCCGGGCTGCGGCCGGGGATTGTCTTGCGCGGGTACAGACGGCGCACAGGCCCCGCCGCGCTTCTCGTGTCGGCCGGCGCGGATGCCCTTGTCGGTGTGGACACGGCTGGCGACGAAGCTGTGATGCTCGCCCGCACGACCGCCAATTGCGCTGTCGCTGTGGGCAAGCACCGTGAGCAGGTCGTGGACCTTCTCGCCGCGCAGACGAACACGAACACCGTCCTCCTCGACGACGGCCTGCAGTACTTCCGCCTCGCCAAGGCGGCCGACGTGATCCTGCTCGACGCCACCGTAGACCTCGCGCACGCTCGGCTGTTCCCCTCGGGCGTCCTGCGCGAGCCCCTCGCCACCCTCGCCCGCGCAAGCCAGATCTGGCTGACGCATTGCGACCTCGCTCCCCCGGGGCAGGTCGACCGGACGCGGGAAATCGCCGAGCGGTACGCTCCCGGCGTGCCCATCGTCCTGACCCGGCACGCGCTCACGGGGATGCGCGAGATCGGGACCGGGCGCGAGGCGCCGCTATCCGAGGTCGAGGGCCAAGAAATCATCGCGCTTTCGGGCCTCGGCAATCCGGTCTCTTTCGAGGACAGCCTGCGGGTCTTGAAGCCGTCGCGCATTTACCCGGCCCGTTTCTCCGATCACCACGCTTATAGCGGGTCGGACTGGCGTCACATCGGGCAGCAGGTGATGGCCTCGCATGCCACGATGATCCTCACCACCGAGAAAGACGACGTGAAGCTCGCGCCGCCGCCGACAGGCATCCCCACGACGGTGATCGTCACATGTGACGTCGAGGTCCTTGAAGGCGAGGCGCATGTGAAAGCTCTCGTCGAGGAGGCGTGTTTCCGGAGCGTGAGTTTGGCATGACGGAGAGGATCAAGAGCCCCGGACGCCGCCGGGTTGAGCAGTTCTTCGTGCGGGGGATGGCAAAGGTCTTCGGTTTCCTCGCCCGGATCATCCCGTTGCGCGTGTTCCAGAGGATCGGCAATGTCGGCGGGCTTCTCATCATGGCCTGCTCCCCCTGGCGGCAGAAGCTGGCCGACCGCAACTTGCAGGCCGCGTTCGGCGACCGATACGATGCGCGAGCCCGCCGCCGCATCCGCCGACTCGTCTGCCAGGGCATCAGCAAGACGATGCTGGAGCTTCTGAAGATTCCGCACATGACGCCGGACCAGATTCGGCGCATTATCAGCGTTGAGGGCATCGAGCACCTGCGCGAGGCGGTTGCCGCCGGCAAAGGCGGCATCATTCTCACCGCCCACTACGGCAACTGGGAACTTGTGAATGCGGCAGTGCTGATCGAGGGCTTGCCGGTGTCGGTCGTGGCCCGGGACGCCCCCGACGACTTCGTCGCCGGCACCATCAACGCCGCGCGCGAGCGGCATGGCGGGCACGTGGTCGATCAATACGACGTGCGAGGGATGCTCGAGGTGTTGCGGCGAGGCGAGCTGCTCGGGATCCTGCCGGACCAACACGCCAAGCATGGCGGGCTTTTGGGCACCTTCCTGGGCGTGCCTGCATCGCTCGCCCCTGGGCCGGCAACCTTCGCCGTGCGCACCCATTGTGCCGTAATCCCGTGCTTCTCATACCGCCAGCCCGACGATACGTTCAAGTGCAGGATCTTCCCGCCGTTGCAGTTGATCTCCACGGGTGACCGGGATAGGGACGTGGCGCTCAACACGCAGCTTCTCATGGATGTCATCGGCGAGCAGATTCGTGAGCACCCGGAGCAGTGGCTGTGGCTGCACGACCGCTGGCGGCCGCACGATGCGACGAAGAGGATCACCCCCGAAGATGAGTGAAGTGCCCAACCCCGCCCGCGAGGCTTCCGCCGCGCGCCCGCCGTGCCCGCTTGGCGAACCCTCTTCGTTCCTGATCGTCCGCATGTCGGCCCTGGGCGATATTCTGAATGCCCTGCCGGTCCTCGTGGCCCTGCGCCGGCGCTTCCCGGAGGCGAGGATCGGCTGGATGGTCGAGGATCGGTTCGCCTCCGCGCTCGAAGGACACCCGTATATCGACGAGTTGATCGTCGTCCCGCTGAAGACATGGTGGAAGGAGGCTCGCAAACCTGCCGGGTTCGTCCGCAGTTTTCGCGAGCTGCTCTGCCTCCGCAAGCGCTTCGGCGCCTCCCGCTATGAAGTGCTGGTCGACATCCACGCGATCCTCAAGAGCAGCTTCGTCGCGATGCAGGCGGGATGCAAGCACCGCGTAGTGCTCAGCGACTCGTCTTTCCGGGTCCACGCCACGGTCAAAGTCCCGTGCGTCCCGGGGGTATCGGCTGTCCGCTGGATGGCGGTCGCCGACTATCTGGGGGCTCCCAATCCTGACTACGATGCCTGCTTTTTCATGCGCGAGGAGGATCACGCCTGGGCGGAATCGCTTCTCGCCGGGCATGATTTCGGCTGCAATGGCCCAGTCGTAGCCTCTGACGCCCCCCTCGTGCCCTCTGACGCCCCCCTCGTAGCCCTCAACCCGGGCGCTTCGGCCCCCTGGCGGCAGTGGCCCGCCGAATCGTTCGCAGCGGTCGCCAGGTTCCTCCAAGAGCAGCGCAACGCGCACATCGTCATCCTGGGCAGCCCTGGCGAAGCGCCTCTCGCCGAGGCCATCGCGGCGCAATGCCCCGGCAAGCCGCTGGTCTGCGCGGGGAAGTCGACGATCAAAGGACTCGGGGCGCTCTTGATGCGCTGCGATTTGCTGATCACCGCCGACACCGGGCCGATGCACCTCGCCGCCGCCCTGCGGACACCCACCGTGTCCTTCTTCGGATCCTCCAGCCCGGCCAAGACCGGCCCCGTCGGCGATTTCCACAGCATTATCGTGGCTCCCGGCCCCGACTGCGTCCCCTGCGACAATCGCCCCAATTGCGACGGATACCCCTGCCTCACGCGCATCACCCCCGAGATGATCGCCGAAGCCGCCATCGAGCGGCTGTCCCTGCCGCGTCCGACGCCGCCGGTATTGCCGTAAGGCTCTTTCCCCGTGAGCGCACGTAACCCCGAACGCCATCATCTGCGCCGTTGACCGCCCACTGTTCTTGTGATAGGATGTTTCGCACATCAAACAGTTCAAATATCGTAATATGAGGCCAATGAACCATGCAACGCTCACGCGAGCAGTTGATGGGTGCCATAGACGACCTGCTGCGCGGCATCGTGTGCGGTTATCTCAAGCGTCAGACACCGCCCCAGGACCATCTGGACCTGACAGTGGGCCAGTTGCACTGCCTGCACATCATTACAGGACTGGGCACGCCGACGATGTCGGAGTTGGCGAAGACACTGGACCTGCGACCGAGCACCGTGACGTCACTGGTAGACAACCTGGTGTCTCGTGGTCTGGTTGCGAGGCGGCCTGACCCGGCTGACCGGCGACTGGTGCGAGTGGAGGTGACGCCGGTTGGCGTGGAGCACCGCGAGCGACACCACCTGCTTATGCGCAATCGGATGCTGGACCTACTCAGCGGTTTGAGCGAGGAGAGCTTGGATCGGGTGCACGAGGGCCTGGCGACGCTGTATCAGGCCGCGCACAGTAAGGCGGATGCGACCGATATCTGCGCCGGTGACGCGGCGGCAGGCGAAGAGAGCGCTAACCGATGAGTAGCGCCACGGAATCCGCCGCACGGGTGAGCCAACGCACCACCGATCTGGGCACCATGCCGCTGGGTCGCCTGCTTCTCAGCCTCAGCTTGCCTGCCATCGTCGGCATGGTTGTGATGAGCTGTTACAACCTCATCGACACATTCTGGGTCGGTCGTTTGCCCGACGGCACGGGCGCGATAGCCGCGCTGACCGTGCTGTTCCCGCTTCAGATGGTGGCCGGTTCACTGGGCATGGGTACCGGGGTCGGCGTGTCGTCGTTGGCGGCGCGGCGTTTCGGAGCCGGGCGGCTGGACGAGGTCGGCAAGGTCGCCGGGCACGCGGTGCTGGTCCCTATCGTGTGCGGTCTGATAATCGAGGTCCTGTGCTTGCTGATCCCCGGACCATTGGTGCGTTTCTTCGGCGCGCCGGCGGACGTGGCGCCGTTGGCGGTGCAGTATCTGACCACCGTTGCCTTCGGTTTCCCGTTTCTGCTGTCTATGATGACCCTGAGCGGCCTGTTTCGCGGGGCGGGCAACACGGTCTTGCCGATGACGATGATGATTACCTCGGCGGTTATGAATGCGGTGCTTGCGCCGATGCTGATCTTCGGCTGGGCCGGGGCGCCGGCAATGGGCATTCGCGGAGCCGGGCTTGCCACCGCCATTGCGCAACTGTCCGGCGCCACGCTCGCGGCCATCTACCTGTGGAGCGGTAAGAGCGGCTATCACGTCGCCCGGCGTCACCTGCGCCTGCGTCTACCGATACTGGCGGAGATCGGCCGCGTAGGCTTGCCCGCCGCCGCAATGGGCTGTGTGGGCAGCGTGGTCGGGATCACCTTCAACACGGTGCTGGGGAGCTTCGGCACCCAGGCCGTCGCCGCCCAGGGCCTGGCCCAGCGTATCGTGATGCTCATCATCTCGTTCATCGGCGGGGGCGTGTATCAGGGGTTGCTGCCGGTGGTGGCCTATAGCTTCGGCGCGCATAACTACCGGCGCATGTGGCGCGCGTATCGCGCCGCGGCGTTGGGCACCTCGGGGATCGCCATCTTCCTGGCCGCTGTGACCATCGCGCTCACACCGCAGATCGTAGGGCTGTTCACGAAAGACCCGCAACTACTCCGTCTGGCGGTGTTGGCGTACCGTCTGCGGATCGCGACATTGTTCCTCGTCGAACCGCAGATGATGGGGGTCGCCTCGTTGCAGGGCATGGGCAAGGGACTGCATGCGATGGCAGTCACGATGGTTCAGCAGGCGCTGCTCGTCATCCCGGCGTTACTGCTACTGGCACACTACGGGGGCGTGATGTGGGCCTACGCCGCCCAACCCATATCCGATATTCTTGCCGTGGCGGTTACCGCTTCCATCCTGGTGTCCGTATACCGCCGCTACCCCCCGAATCGCACCTACACCAACCCGGTAGTCTGACGGCATAGGCCCACGGGGACTTCGTGCCGCTCGGGCAGCGGTCCCCTTCTGGGCGTCCGCGTGCCTCACTTTCCTGTCTTTCCCATTTCAATACTGCGCAACTTGCGTCCGAATAGTGGTTATTTCCGCAATTCTCGCCTGCGCCTATTGACGCCGCTGGCGTCCCGCTGTATTGCATTTCAGTCTCTTACGCAAGATGGCTCGCATTCTCTGTGGCCTCCGGGAGGGTCTTCGCTATGCAGGCATCACCTCGTCG
>CAYWBK010000181.1:0-11587 GCA_964455745.1 uncultured Armatimonadia bacterium | reverse complement strand
TTTCATAGAGGCCGGACTACGAGCGCAGCGAAGTATCCGGCCCGGCCGTTCACCCGTGCGCGGACGGCTGGGGCCGGATACTTCGAGCGCCTAACGACTGGCGCTCTCGTAGTCCGGCCCCTCCTTGGACGGCGTCTGGCCCTAACTTAACGCCGATGGGGGCCGGGGGTGAGGTAGCCTTTACTTCCCGATCACACAGATTGCCGTCGGCCGCTTGATCCGCAGCGCCAGCGTTTCCAGAATGCGGAACGGGTGGGTCATGTCCGCAGGCCCCAGGTACGCGGTGCGCACATCCAGGCCGACCGCCAGGTCCATGTTCAGCGCGCCGACCTCCACGGCGATCACCTGTTTGTCCGTCAGCGCGGGCGATACAAAGACCCCGGCTTTCATGAGATCTTCCAGCATGGTGATCTCCATCACGCCGCCGTTGCCGTAGAATCGGTACAACGACGCGTGCGTGTTCGGTGAAACGGCCAGGGCATACGGGCCGGGGTGGCCCGCCGTCACAAGCCCGGCTATGGCCTTCGTAACATCGCCGAACAGGCCGCCCTCAACCGCCCAGTCGCCAGCCTTGAGCGACTGTCGGCCCTGTGCGCCGAGAAGGCCCGCGAAGACGAGACTGTCTTCCTTGATGGCAAGCTGGTACGCGGCGGCCGCCGCGACCGCCCAATCGACCGGAATCAGCAGCCGATCGGCGGTTTCCAACGCCTTCCAGCCGATAGCGAAGTCCTCGCTCAGCTCGGCCAGCTCAAGCAGCCCGCCCCCGGTATCCACGACCGGGGCGTCAGGCCCGACGAACAACTTCGCGGTCGGCACCGCCGGCATCCCCGCGCCCAGCGGCCCGTAGAGGGGGATGAAGCGCCGCCCGACGACAAAGCGCTTGACCGTGTCAGTCACTACGGTATCCAATATCGCCCATTGTTCCTCTGTCAGCGGAGCATCGTCACGTGCGAGAAAGTCCATCTGCGACACCTCCCAATGATGCAGAATATGACAGCATGAGGTTCATGCCATCGTAATAGTATTCCCAATTCACCCGCTTCTACTCACCGTCGCCCGTCAAATCGCCGACGGTGGGCGCGGTCGCTGCAGCCGCAGCCTCGAAGTCCGCCAGCATCTCCGAGAACTTGGCAAAGTGAAGTTCCTCCTCTTCCATGATGCGGTTCAGCATGCGCTTGATCGCCGGGTCGTCGATCTCGGCGATATGCCGACGGTAGCCGTCGATGGCCTCCGTCTCCAGCATCGTCCCGTTCGCCAATGAGCCGGCGACATCGGCGCCGTTGAACCGAATCTGACGGGGGGTAAGCTCCGGCGCGCCGCCCAGATCGACGATCACTTCGGCAAGCTGCTGGATGTGGTGCATTTCCTCGAGCGCGATTTCAAGCATCTCGAGTTGGGTGTGGTGCTGCGGCACCACGAAATGGTGGTTCATGTACACGAGCACAGCCTCGACTTCGCCGGTAAGGTCGTCGTTGAGCCTGGCGATGACTTCGGTTGCATCCACGTGAATCGCTCCCTTCAAGACACGAAAAAGACGCTATCTATCATATATTGACAAGCGCAGAAACGCAAGGCGACTTTGGCTGTGGATTCGTTCCGATGGTAATGGGATCGTGGGGTTGCGAGATAATGAGTCGGCTTGACATTTTATGAGTAAGATGATAGGAAATCACATAGCAAGAAAACCGGCAACCCCGGAGATCACGGCGGATTCCGGGATCGAAGCGGTCAATAATGGATGCGAAATGACGTACAAGAGGGGGATGATACAAAATGCGAAGCTACCCTGGGGAGGCAAGGGATTGACGGCATCAGGAGCATCGTTTTTACGCAGGGGGACATCGAGGCGAAGGTAAGGTAAGGCTGATTGCCGTTCAAGGAGGGGCCGGACTACGAGACCGCCAGTCGTATCGGCGGTCGAAGTATCCGGCCCCAGCCGTCCCGCAGGGTGAACGGCAGGGCCGGATACTTCGCTGCGCTCGTAGTCCGGCCCCTCCTCAAACGGCCCGTGCCGCTGCTTAGACTGGCGACTATGGGATTGGGGGGCATGTGAGGGCGCGCGAAAGACGCCTGTCTTGCGCGCTACAGGATGGTCGCGCCCAGTGGATACTCTTGCAGCCGTCAGCCTCGGGCCTTGGTGAACGAGATCGACTTCACCCGCACGAACTCCCCCGCTTTCCCTGCCGGCACCGGGTCGAAGCGCAGGCCGGTGATGATCCCCTGGTACTCTGGCGAGGCAGCCAGGTTCACCTCATACGTGTGGTACGCACCATCGGGGATGACATCGAAGTTGACGCAGTGGGCGGCATCAAAGCTCCCATCGGGCCGGGCCCAGAACACCTCCGCCCGAGCCGGGCCTGTCTGATACGCCGCCTCGATGTACAACTTCGGGGCGTCCTCCGCCCGCCAGAATCCTGGCGGCCCGATCATCTGCGGGTCGTTGCCCGCCAGCGACACCTTCAGTTCGCCCTGGATCGGCCACCCGGCATCGGTGGCGTTCACGAAGTACCAGTGCTGCCGGTCCTTCTCGAAGCGCCACGCAGGCGGCTTCGGACGCTCGGCGTGCTGGTACACGTACTGCCTGATCTCGTCGATGCTGCCGACGATGAGCGTGTACTGGTACTCATACACGATGTTGTAGTCGAGTATCTCGTTGTACAGAGGCGCGATATACCCCGTCGGGCCATCTTTGGGGCCGCCGGCCCCGGGTTTGCCGGCGAAACCACCGATGAACTGGTACACCCCCGGCTCCCACACGCCTAGGCCGTTGCCGGCATCGTTCACCAGCGCGGCCCAGTTCTCGGTCGCCTGCCAGCCGGACCACGGCATCGCGGCAGGGATCGTCTTCAGTGCGCCGTTGGTGAAAGGCTCATCGCCGGCGTAGGTGAGCAGTCGATACCACGGGCCGTTGGTGTAGATCGCCGGCAACTCCTGCCCGCGCCCCTGGTACTGCGTCTTGTCCGAGCGATGGTTCACCAGCCGCGACCGCACGTGGACTGCATTGCCTTCGGGGGTGAGCCAGCACTCGAAGGTGCATTCGCCGGGCTCGTTATTGAGCGGCCACTGCATGGGGATGCACTTGACGTAGAGTGACTTGCCATCATTGAGGCAGTCGATGACCTTCGAGCGATTCCCGTAGCAATCGCCCGACTGGATCGGGTTCCAACCCAGTCCCGCCCATGTCTTCTCCGGCTGCTTGCCGTTGGGAGCGAAGGGGACCGGGCCGGAGTAGTCCGACATCTGTATCTGGCGGCCCCAGTCGGCGCTGTTGACCAGGTTGTCAGGATTGTGCGGGCCGGTTAGATAGGTGATCGCTCCACCGAGGTCGAGGTTCACTCCGATCCGTACGGTGCCGTTGTCGATGTAGCTCACCCGGTCTTCCTTCACGGCAGCGCCTCCCTCCCCTGAAACCCTCCCTGCGAAGCAGAGGGCGATGCCGGCGAGCAGTGCGACCGCCATCGCGATACGGCCAATGTGCGCCTGAAGCCTAGCCATCGAGCCTGCCTTCCGTTCGCTCATCGCTCATCATTCAGCGCTCATCGCCAGCCTCTGCTCACGCCCTCCCCGCCATTTCTTCTTCCAGCCCTGCAAGTATCTCGGCCACTGCCGCCGAGACCTCGCGGCCGTCCGGGGTCGCCTCTCTCAACTCAGCGATCTGCCGCCCGAGGTTCGCGGTCTGGTGCCGGGCGGTGATGAACTCGGCGAGGTCCGGCAGATCGAACTCGCCGTTGCGCTCGCCGTTCGCCCACGCCTCCGCCAGTTGCCGGCAGAACTCCTGCATCCGCGCCGACCGCGCTGCGGTGATCTCCTTCGCGGCTTCGGTGAGAAGCACGTCGCGCAGAGCTTCCTTCTTCGGCAGCCACTCGGCCATCGACGAGATCGTCTCGTCCATCGGCATCCGGTGCCCGGCCCGGATTGTGATGAACCGCCAGGTCGCCACCAGCCCGAAGTTGGCGTCAATCAGGTCGGCATCGCCCAATACCAGGTTCTCGACCGGGTGATCGGGGGTGTTGCCGCCGGTGTGGGTGGCGATAGCATCGCAGACCGCCGAGGCCAGCGCTTCGTCGACCTCAAGCTCGGCGAGGATCCGCTCCGCCGTCTCGGCTCCGGCAGCCGCGTGGCCCTTGCCCACTTCTTTCTCGATGTCGTGCAGGAGCGCCGCCAGCTCGACCACCTGCGGATCGGCTCCCTCACGCTCTCCCAGCGCTAACGCCAGGCTGCGCACTCGCAGCGTGTGCTCATAGGTGTATCCGGGCCAGTGGAAGCCTTCCCACTGCCGCGGCCAGTCTCCCAGCTTGTCTTGCACGATGCACTCAACTCTGTCGACGATCGGGGTCATGCGAATGTGTGACCTTTCGTAGGGCTTGGTGTATACCCCGCAGTCGGACGGCTCGGAGCGCCACGGCCCGCCGCGCCCCGCACCGAGACGGAGGGCACAGGGCGCGGCTGGCGTGACGTCCGTCATCATCTACAGCGACGGCGTCAGCGTGAAGTCGTGCGGGTGCGGGATGCGGGCTTCGTTGATCGCCTTCTCCTTCGCCGCGAGTTCCCCGTCCACGCGCGCCAACTCGGCTTTGCGCCTGGCCTCAAAGTCCTCGCCGGAGCCCTGCCACTTGGGGTCAATGCCAAGTTGCACGTTCCGCCAGCGATAGTAATACAGGTTGTTCTTGTCCAGGACCATCTGCAGGATCTTGAGGCTCTGGTCGGTGATCGGTCCGCCGACGAGCGACAGATTCACGCCTTTGTCCAACTCGTCCTTGGTGTAATGCGCGGTCTTAACGCCGTCCACCGCGAGATCGTAGGCGGGAGCGTCAAGGCCGACCACTCTGAGGCTGTAGTCGCTGAAGTCGCCCAGCGGATCGTAGCCCGGCACCTGCAGCACGAAACGGGCATCCTGGTTGATCGGCATCGGGAGCGCCTTATCCATGCGCGTGAAGGAGATCACACCATCCGTCTTCTTCAGGAGGGTGATCGCGCAGCCCCGCGAGCCGCGCAAGTACATCTTGTGCGCGTCGATGCTGGCGGAAGAGACATCTCCCGGCGCGTGGAGGGCCTTGAGGATCGAGGTCGCCATGACCAGATGCCCGGCCCAGTTGGGATGCACGCCGTCGGGGATGAGCCGTGCGCCCTGCCCCTCGACATTGCTGAGCACCCCGGCTCCGCGCCCGGTGCGGATGACCTCGATGAACGGCGTGTACTGGTCCACCCATGTAACGTCCTCTTGCTTGGCGACGTCCTTGAGGGCCTCGGAGTACTTCCACAGCATGTTGTTATATGCGCTGCCGCCTGGCTGGTTGATCTGGTAGTGCTCCTCGGGGCTGGGGGTGACCAGCGCCACGCGGGTGCCGATGGCTTTGAGGCTCTCAGTGAGCTTCGTCTCGTACTCGATGTACTTCGGAAGATTGGCGTCGCCACCCCGCGCGTCGTTCATGCCGAAGTCGATGGTGATCGCCGCCGGCTTCAGCGCGAGGATGTCGCGCTTGAGGCCGTTCTCGAAGCCCTGACGCTGCGCGAGCCAAGCTGTGTCGCCGCTCCAGCCGATGTTGCGGAAGGTGACGCGCCAGGTTGGGAAGTGGGTCAGAACGTAGCTTTCGATGAAAGCGGTGTACATCCGCTGCTCGGTGATGCTGTCGCCGAGGAATACGATGGGGTTGTCCCCGTCCTTGAAAAAGAACTTGTCGGCTGCTGCCGGCCGGATAAGCGCTCCGACTGACAGGATAACCACCATGAGAATAAGTGGCGCACGGGTGAGGCGCAGGTTCATCACGTGATTCCTCCCTGAAACGACCGATATTGGGTCTTTGTGCGGCTATCAACCGGCGGCGAGTCTACAACCCTCATGCCCGTCCGTCAATGGCATGGAAGCGCGCTTCCGGCAGGGAATGGCTGGGGCGGGGCCGAAATGGGTTGACAGGCGGCTTCCTATCCCGCTTGCCGCCTCTCGGGTGTCCGTGATGCAGCAGCAAGCAAGTGAGGTGCTCACTATGAAGACGTACATGCTAGTCCTGTGGCTCATAGGCCTTTCGGCAGCGGCGCTTACCGCCGCGTCGGCCGAGGGCATCGTTGTGAAGAAGGCTCTGAACTCCGGGGCGGCGGCCGGTCGGATGGTCCTGCAAAACGCGGGCCTGGACGAGGTCGTCGGGAATGCCTTCGCCGACTGGGCGCCGTGGAGCGCGGGGTACGTTGTCGACGACCGCGTCGCGCACACAGGGAAGTTCTCGGCCCGATGCGATAGCAATGACATGACCACCGAGCATGGGATGACCAACACGGTGGTGCTCAACCAGACCAAGCCCGTGCCCCTTGTGGCCGAGTGCTGGAGCAGAGCGAAGAATGTGTCGGCTGCCTTGGCCGATTCCGCCGGGGACTACTCCCTGTACCTCGACCTGGAGTACATGGATGGCACGCCGCTTTGGGGCCAGGTCGCCCGGTTCAGCATCGGCACCCACGACTGGGAGCACAAGCGCGTCGTCGTCGTGCCCGCGAAGCCCGTGAAGAGCGTGCAAGTCCACGGCATTTTCAGGCATCATACCGGAACTGTCTGGTTCGATGACTTCAGGCTCACCGAACTCGACCTGCCCGCCGGGGCCGCCAGCTTCGATACCGTGCCGGTCAGCCTCCCTGCGGCGAATGCGCGCCCGGCGGGCAAGACGGTGGACCTCAAAACCGGCGACGGCTTTGCGCTGCGCCTGGATGCGGACACTGGCGAGGTCATCGGCGACCAGGGGCGGCGCGGCGGGTTCATGCTGCGCGATGCCGCCGCACAGGGCGACTTCCGCCGGCCACTGGGGAAGGTGCGCCAGGAGGCCGGGCAGGCGAAATTCGCCGGGTCGGACGAGGCGCTGAATCTCGGCCTCGAGGCCACCTACAAGGCCGGGCCGAGCTGCATCACAATTGACGGGCTGGTCCGCGATACCAGCGGGAAAGACCGGGGGATCGGAGTGTACTTCGCGCTGCCGCTCGATGCCGTCGGCTGGACCTGGTCGCAAGACATCCGCCGGTCGGAGACGATCAGGGCGGGCGAGGCCTACGCCTACACGACCGGCGTCGGCGCGGGGACGACCCGCAATGCGTCGCTGTTCCCTCTTGCGGCGGTGAGCGGGCCGCAACAGGGCGTCGCGGCGGCGGCGCCGATGGATGAGCCGCGCCTGTGCCGGCTGTCGTATGACGCAGCCAGCCGCGAGTTGTTCGTGGCCTTCGATCTGGGACTGACTTCGGAAACGGCGAAGTTCCCCTCGGCGGCATCGTTTCATATCCAGCTCTTCCGCTTCGACCCGCAGTGGCAGTACCGCGCGGCGCTGAGCAAATACTACGCGTTGAACCCCGAGGCGTTTCGCAAGCGCGTCACCAAGGAGGGCATCTGGATGCCCTTCACCGACATCGCCACCGTCGCCGGGTATCAGGACTTCGGATTCATGTTCCATGAGGGCGACAACAACCCGACCTTCGACCACGAGCATGGGTTTCTGTCGTTCGTGTATGTGGAGCCGATGAGCTTCTGGATGGCGATGGCGAAGGACACGCCGCGGACGATACCGGCGGCGATGGCGCAGTTGGCGAAGCAGGCCAAGCAAGGGCCGGACCAGGGGCACGCCCAGGCGACCTACAACAGCAACCTCGGCACCGAAGACGGCCAGCCCGCGATGAGCTTCCAGAACGCCCCCTGGTGCGACGGGGCGCTGTTCATCAACAACCCCGATCCGGCGATCAAAGGGACGCCCGAGTACCCCAAGACGCAGTTCGACCTGCATTGGGACACGATCAACACCTCGATCTGGGGCTCGCCGCAGGTGCTCAAGGGCTGGACGAACTACGGCCAAGGGTTCGAGTTCGACGCGACCGGCGGCCGAGACGGCAAGGGCGCGGCGAAGTGCGCGGCAGTTGAGGCGGGCCAGCAGCACGGACTTGTGCAGTCGGTGCATTTCGACCAAGCGAAGACCACGCCGCTGATCGCAAGAGCCTGGAGCAAGGCGGAGAACGTCACCGGCGACCCCGGCAATGACTACTCGCTCTATTGCGACCTCACCTACACCGATGGCACACCCGGCTGGGGATTCATGACCCCGTTCAACACCGGCACCCATGATTGGCAGATGGCCGAGGTGCGCATCGTTCCGGCCAAGCCGGTCGCACAGGTCGCCTTCAACCTCCTGTTCCGTGGGCAGCGAACCGGCACGGTGTGGTTCGACGACGCGTCGCTCGCGGTCGAGGGCACAGACACGAACCTGCTCGCCAATCCCGGTATCGAGATGGAGAAGCCGGTAGAACGGGTCGTGGACGGCAACTATATCGACTCCTCCGAAATGGCCGCCTCGGACCTCGACTTCCGGCGCGAGCACTGGCGGGACATCAGCATTCCGCTGACCTTCACCGCCGATGACGCCCGCCCGGCGCAGATGATCGTCTTCGCGACGCGGGACTTCACCAAGGAGATCGCCAGCCGCCTGCACCCGAAGGGCAAGCTCATGTTCGCCAACGCCACGCCCTGGCGCTTCCCGTGGTTCGCCCCGTACCTGGACATCCTGGGCACCGAAACGAACTGGGTCAGGGACGGCAAGTATGTCGGCGAGGGCGACGAGATCATGTGCTACCGCCGACAGGTGTGCGACCAGAAGCCTTATTGCCTGCTGCAGAACACGGACTTCGCAAACTGGCCGATGGAAAGCACCGAAAAGTACTTCAAGCGCTGCGCGGCCTACGGTGTCTTCCCCGGTTTCTTCTCGGCGGATGCGGCCAGCAACTGCTACTTCGAGCGCCCCGAACTGTACAACCGCGACCGTCCGCTGTTCATCACCTGGATTCCGATCATCAAGGACCTGGCGAAGGCCGGCTGGGAGCCGGTGACCTTCGCGCGCAGCACCGATCCGAAGATGTATGTCGAGCGCTTCGGCAGCGCACAGCAGGGCAACTTGCATTTCACGGTGTTCAACGACACCGGCAAGGAGCAGACCGCGACGTTGGGGATCGACCTGAAAGGCGCAGAGATCAAGGGCACGCCGAGCGCGGTCGATGCCGTGACCAAGGCGGCCCAGAAGCTGGACGTGCGCGGCGGGAAAGCCGCCTGGGCGGGAACACTGAAGGCGGATGACGTGGCGGTGTTCGAGGTGAAGTGACGGTGTAGGGTCCGGCCATAGCCACAGCCGCACGGAAGGGGGAGGCGCAGATGCTGGGCATTGAGATGGGTTGCTGGGCGTGGGCCGCATGGGGCATTATCCTGGTAGCTGTGGCCCTCTGGTACCGGTGGGACGCACGCGCACGGCGCGAAGGCCCTGGCGTTTCCAATCTGGCGGGACACCCGATTCTTCTGATCCGTCCTGCCTGGGCGGCGTTGGTGCGGCGACGCGGCGTCATCGGGCTGCTGCTGGCCTTGTGGACCCTGTCGGCGCTGGAGGACTGGGGCGACCTGTTCTGGTTGAACCGCAGGCTCCCCGCGCTCCGCGATGTGTGGTCCGGTTTCAGCCTTGCTTCAGCGGGGTTGGCCGTTCGGGGAACGGCGCCTGTGATGGCCTCATTGCTGCGCGCCGTGCCTCCTGACCAGTCGTCGCTGGCCGGGGCGATAGGAGTGGTGGCGTTGATCGCGGGGCTTTGTGTATGGGCGCTGTTTGCCCCCGGCGTGGTCACCGCCCGGCTCAGGGGGCCGCTGCGGTGGATGCTGGCCGTGGCTTGCGTATGCCTTGGCCTGTCAGGGCTGACGGACGTTGCGGTGCTGCACCCGGAGCTCGGTATCCTGGACTGGCTTTGGATACCGTCATGGCTGACCGCGATTTCGGTGACCAATGCGCTCCTGCAGTGCTTCAGCATCGCACTCATCTGGAGCCTCGTTACGCCCGGCACCGTCAGCACAAGGGCCGTCGTTGGCGGGGCGGCCGCCTGCTTCGGGCCGCTGTTGTGTCTGCGGATGGTGACGGTCGTCCCCTTGGCCGCGATTCTCATGTTGCTGGGAGAGTCCGGCAAGTACTACGCGGTATCCCCCGCCCTTTTTGGCGCGATATGGCATGGCGACGACGCCCTCACGTTCCTCCTGGCGTTCGCGCTCATGCTGGCCCCCTGGGCAGTGGCCGCCGGATCGCGAGGCTGGACTGCGGCCGCGAAAGCCAGCCTCGCGGCATTCCACCAGTCCTTCGGGACGATGGCTCGTTTCATCCTGCAGTACGCGTTGATCTTCACTCCCGCATGGGGCGCGACGTCCGTGCTGGCCTGCTCGGTGCATCAGTGCCTGGTAGGCCGCGTGGTCATCTCAGTGGCAACAGGGCTGATCGTGACCATGTCGATGACAGTCATTGCCCTCGCCTACATCCACCTCACCGGCGAGGGCGCGGGCAGGTCGGAGACCGCAGACAACGAAACACCCAGCTATACCCCGGAGGTGCAGACACCATGAGAAGCATCCTCGTCTCGGCAGCGATTCTCGTCGCCATCGCGGCCCATGCCGACTGGAAGATGGACCCGTTCATGATTAGCCTGTGGGGCGGGCCGGTCGATGAAGCCACCGCTAAGACCTTCGCGGATGCCGGCTTCAACACTGTGATGGCGCCTTATGACAAGTTGGAGCTTTGCCGCAAATATGGCCTGAAGGCAATGGTCATGAACGCGACCCCGGAGATGGCCGCCAAGCACAAGGACGACCCGGCGATCTGGGGTTGGTTCGTGCGCGACGAGCCACAGGAGAAGGAGTTCAAGGACGTGGCTGTGCCGGTCGCCAAGCTGCAGGAGGCCGACCCGAATCATCCGGCATACGTGAACCTGATGGCCTGGATGAACCTTAAGGCCTACATCGACACGGTCAAGCCCCGGTTCCTCAGCTATGACTACTACCAGTGGTGGTGGGGCACCCAGAACCAGTTCGGGCGTCTTGAGGTTCACCGCAAGGCGGCGCTGGAGGCCAAGATCCCGCTGATCTGCTGGGTCGAGGCCAACGCCGACCCACGCTGGGAGTGGGGCAAGCCGGGGGCGACTTACCTGCCCGACAACCAGGTGAAGCTGCGCCAGAGCGTCTACACGGCGCTGGTTTACGGGGTGAAGGGCATCCAGTGGTTCGTCGAATCGCTGATCTTCGAGCACGACAAAGCCGGCAAGATGCTGCCGAAGCTACAGCCGGCCGGGGAGGACATCAAGGCCATCAACGGCGAGCTTCAGGCGCTGGGGCCGACGCTCGTGAAGCTGACCTCGACGGGCGTCTACCACACCGACCCCGTGCCGCCGGGCGGCAGCGCATTCCCGGCAGACCTGTGGGTTCAGGCGAAGGGGCGGCATCTGACGCTGGGGCTGTTCACCGATGAGGCCGGCACGTCGTACATCATGGTCGTGAACCGCGACATCACGATGAAGCGCCCGGTGACGCTGAGCTTCGGACGCCCCGTGGCCGAGGTAGACAGGTTCGACCGGCAGACACGCCAGTGGGTGTCGATGCCGGAGGCCAGGATGATGCTGAAAGCGGGGGACGGGGAGCTCTTGAGGGTGGAGTGAGGGGCGGGAACGGCCACGGCGCCTACCCCCCGGCCCCATAGGTGCTAACCTAGGGCCAGCCGCCGTCCAAGGAGGGGCTAACATGAAACGGCCCGCCGTTTGGCGAATGATATTGCGTCAG
>CAYWBK010000180.1:0-11642 GCA_964455745.1 uncultured Armatimonadia bacterium | reverse complement strand
GGCCCCGGCGGCGATGGCAGCCTTCGAGAGTGCCGGAACCATCCAGGAGTGGCCCGAAGCGTGGCTGGGATCGACGATGACGGGCAGGTGGCTGATGTGCTTGAGAACCGGGACCGCCGAGATGTCCAGGGTGTTGCGCGTTTGCGTCTCGAAGGTGCGGATGCCCCGTTCGCAGAGCATGACGTTGCGATTGCCCTCGACGATGACGTACTCGGCGGCCTTGAGCAGGTCGTCGATGGTTGCGGCGAGGCCGCGCTTGACCATCACCGGCTTGTCACACTTGCCGACCTCGGAAAGTAGCGTGAAGTTCTGCATGTTCCGAGCGCCGATCTGGAAAATGTCGGTGCAGTCGTACATCGTCTCCACGTGGCGCGGGTCGATGATCTCGGTGATGATGCGCATTCCGCAGGTCTGCCGGGCCTCGCACAGGAGGCTGATGCCCTCCTCGCGCAGCCCCTGGAAGTCGTGCGGGGAAGTGCGGGGCTTGAACACGCCGCCGCGCATGATCTTCGCCCCGGCGGCTTTCACGTACTCGGCGACCCGGAGGAACTGCTCGCGGCTCTCCACCGCGCACGGGCCGGCCATGACGATGATCTTCTCGCCCCCGATGGTTAAGTCATCGCCGAGGTCGATGACCGTGGATTCGGGCGTCACCTCCCGACCTGCAAGCTTGTATGGCTGCAGGATGGGGACGATGCGGTCTACCCCCGGCAGGCTCTCCAGGACGTGGATTTTCTCCTGAGTTTTCTCGCCGATGACCGCGATGACGGTCTTCTCGACGCCGTAGATCGGGTGTGGAGCGAATCCAAGCTCCGTCACGCGTTGGATGATGGTGTCGATTGTCTGCCGGTTCGATCCTGACTTGACGATGATAACCATGATGCGCTCTCTTTCAGGTCACTGTGCGAGTGGCCGTGACGGGCAATTCCCGGCGTCGAGCCGTGATACCTGCGTGCCGCCCACATCGGCGGCAGGGGGCTTGAGTTTGGGCTTCGGGTGCCGATGAACTCTCCGATGACGCCCTCACGGCCACAGCGACGCGGGTCCTGATGCCCGGGCTGTTCGCGACCGCGCGCCATGATCGCCGTGTAGCGGCCACCGGGGATGACGATCCCAGGAGCGTTCATGGCTATCTGGCAGGCGAACCTGGACTACGTCGCTTTCCTGCAGGGCGCACTGAATATGGCGATCGCATTGGCCGCCTGGGGCTTCGTGCGCACCGCCCACTGTCCGTCCGGTTCCGCCGGCCCGGATAGGCGCTGCGGCCTTCAGATTGTGCTCCCGAGACGGCTGGCCGCCGCCTTCCTTGCGCTCGCCCTGCAGTGTTGGCTGCGCGACGCCGAACTGTGCGGCGCGCCGACGCCCTATGTCTCTTTGCTGCGGGAGATATTGTCCGGTTTCTGCGCCTGGTGCTTCATCGACATCGCCCGGATCACGGCGAGACGCCGGCGAAATGCGACATCGTTCTTGGCGGCGGCTGTGCTTGCGGCCGTCTGGGCAACCGTCCTGCTGGCCCCGGAGCCTGGCTGGGCGGAGGGGCGCGCCGCCGGCTTCGGCCCGGTTCGCGAAGCGGGCCTCTCGCTGGGCCTGGTCATGCCCGGCGCGCTGTTCGCCGCGGCTGCGCTTCTGCGACGCGGGCCGAAGTGCCTGCGCCTGCCTGTCTGTGTATTGGCGATCCTCCCGGGAGCTGCCGCAGCGCCGTTGGATGCCGCCGGCATCTCCGCCATCGCCGGCGCTCGGTCCGGCGCCCTGATCGTCGGTCTTGGGGCATACGGACTGCTGTGCAGCGCAACTGTGGCGGTTGCCGCTTTGGGCATTTGTGCCCGCCGGCGCGAACCGTGGGAGTTGCCGCATCTGCAGGCGGTGGGTCGGCGACGGGTCGTCAGGGTGGCGATGGTCGCCACTCTCGATGTGCTGCTGCTTGCCGGTCCGGCCCTGCGCCTCACCGAGAGGCACTGTGCGGAGCAGGCTGCTCGAGGCGGGGTAGACGCCGCCGGATCGTCGGGGCGCGCGTTCCCGCCACAATACTCCATATACGCACAGAGGCGCGCGAGAGTTCGACCGGACGACTCCTCGACGTGGCGCGCAGTCGTTGCCGAAGCGGACGCTGACGCTCGTGACGCAGACTTCACCCACCTTCGCCTGTTGGTGCTCGTCATGGCGTCTCTAGCCTGCCTCGCGGCCGGGGCTGTGGGGGCTGCGAGTTGTCACGCCGCCAGAGCATGGGGGATGTGGGCCCTGCAGCAGGCCTTGTTGACCTCGATCGACGCCGCGGTGCTTCTGGCGGATCGAGATCGCGTCGTGCTCTATGCCAACGTGGCCGCGAACGCGATCATTGGCGGCGCAGACGCCGATCAGGCCGGCATCACGTTGGAAAGCCTGAGCGCCCCGCAAGGCGATATACGCTGTCGGCTGCTCGATGGCCTCGCATCGGACGGCCGGTGGGAGGGGGAGGCCGTGTCGACCACGAGCGAGGGCATCTTGCTGTGGCACCGGCTGACAATCTCGGCCGTTTGCGACCGCGACGGAGCCGTCGCCGGGTATATCGCCATCGGCATGAACACTACCAGCCGGAAGAAGCTCGAGGATGCCCTGCGGCGCTCCCAGGCGGAGCTACTGGCCTCCAACCGCGCTCTCAGGGCTCTTCTGGAGGAGCAATACGCGCTCACGGAGCAACTCGGCGCGAGGGAACAGGCGCTGGAGCGGGAGGCGCAGACCGACGAACTGACGGGCCTGCCGAACCGGCGGGCCTTCGATCACCTCGCCGCCGAAACGCTCCGCAGCGCCGAAGCGCGCGGCGGCACTTTCGCCATCGCCATCGCCGATCTCGATAACTTCAAGTGCATCAACGACACCTTCGGCCACCCCGCTGGAGATGTCGCTTTGGTCGAGATCGCCCGCATTCTCAAGGGCAGCCTGCGCGCCGGGGATACCGTGTGCCGGTACGGCGGCGACGAGTTCGCCATCATCATGGCGATCACCGATTCCGCAAGCTGCCGGGAGGCCTGCGAGAGGGTGAGCGCCGCTATCCGCGAACAGACCGAGGCTGTCTGCAGGACGGAGGGCCTGCCCCCGCTTTCGGCATCCATCGGCGCGGCGCTATATCCCGCCCACGGCGCAACCCTCAAGGACCTCATTGCCTCCGCCGACATCGCCTTGTATGTGGGCAAGAATGCCGGTCGCGGTCGCGCGCACGTGCATGAGGGCTGGGAGAGAGCTCTTCGCCGCGCGGCGGTATAGTGCTTTGAACGGCCTTAACACCCTGGGGGCCTGCGGCCCCCAAACCCCCGCGATCTTGAACGTTAAAGGCCTTTCAGGGATGCGGGGGTCTGGGGGCCGCAGGCCCCCAGGGTGTTAAGGCCGTTGCTGTTCGTAGTTCTCCGCTCTCCGTCCGGCAGCCCCTGACCACAAGGTGCTCCTCTACCGACTGGCGAACCTCACCTTGCTGCGTCGTCTGCCTCAGGCGATACTCTTGATGCAGCGGAGGCTTTGTCTATTATGAGACGCTCACTCCTATGTCTGGCAATTGTGCTCCTCGTCGCCGCCGCATCCTTTGCCGAGACGGTGCTGCAGAGCGCCGATCTGGGCCGGGGGGCGAAAGTCGCTCTTGGCGAGAGGTTCGAAGTCCGGCTGCCCGAGAACCCCACAACGGGCTATCAGTGGGCCGCATCCTGGTCCCCGAAGGCCAACCTGGTGCTGGTCGACAGTCGCTTCGTCCCTGACGCCGGACCTGACGTGATCGGCGGCGGGGGAATGCGTCACTTCGCCTTCCGGGCCGCCGCGGCCGGGCAGGTCGCGCTGATGCTGCAGTACGGGCAGTCCTGGACGGGTGGAAGCGTCGATAAACCGAAGATCACCATGATAAGCATCGCCGGGAAAGCCAGCGAGGCAGTGGCCTCCGACTTGCCGGTGAACCCGGGCAAAGGCGTCGTGCGGGTCACGAAAGCCGACTTCGGCAAGACGATCAACCTCGGCCCGCGCGACAAACTTGAGGTTGTCCTCACCGAGAATCCCTCAACCGGCTACTCCTGGCGGTGCACATGGGACCCGGTGGGCAGCCTGCGTGTTGTGCGCAGCGACTACGTGACGCCCGCGACGTCGCCGGGGATCGTGGGAGCGCCGGGCCAGCGCCGCATCGTCCTCAAGCCCTGTAGCGCCGGCGCCACCGTTCTCACCCTGCAGTACGGCCGATGGTGGGAAGGCGGGGAGAGAGACCCGGCGAACACGATCACCGTTCAGGTCGCCCCGTGAATCACTGACCGACGCGGCACTCCCGGAGCCTATAAGGAGAACATGATGGCCCACAATGCGGACCTGTTGCGCCCGTGGCTCAGCCTGCTGCTGGTATGTCTGGCGGGCACCGTCGCCGCTGCCGAGACACTGTACGTTGCGCCGAACGGCCAGGACACCTGGTCGGGGCGGCTCAGACAGCCGAATGCGACACGCTCTGACGGCCCCCTCGCGTCTCTGACCGGGGCGCGCGATGCCATCCGCAAGCTGAAGGCCTCCGGCGATTTGACGACCCCGGTGCAAGTTGTCGTCGCCGACGGAACGTACAACATCACTACGCCGTTCGTGCTGGAACCGGAGGATTCCGGCACCGCACAATGCCCCATCACGTACGCAGGCGCGGCCGATAGACGCCCGGTAATCTCCGGGGGCCGGCGCATCACCGGGTGGCGTAAGCACGGCGACCGCTGGGTCGTCGAGCTGCCTGAAGTGCGCGATGGCAAGTGGTACTTCAGCGCGCTTTGGGTGAACGGCGAGCGTCGCACGATAGCTCGCATCCCGAACGAGGGCTATTTGTATACGGCGGGCAATGCCCCGCCGAAGGCCGACCCCAACGGGGGGAAGCCGGTCTCTCAGAAGAACATCGCGTTCAAGTTTCGGGCGGGCGATGTCCACCCTTGGAGCAACCTCGACGATGCCGAGGTCGTCGTCTATCAGTCCTGGGAGACCTCGACCCACCGCATCGCCTCGATTGATGAAGCAAGGCGAATCATCACCTTCAAGAACGCCGCGCCGTGGCCCTTCGATACCTGGGGTGGCAACGTCCGCTATTATGTCCAGAACGTGCCGGAAGCGCTCGATGCTCCGGGCGAGTGGTACCTCGACCGCAAGACCGGCGCCCTCTCGTATATCCCCCTCGCCGGCGAGGACCCAAACCAGGCCACGGTGGTCGCGCCGGTGGCCCAGCAACTGGTGCTCTTCCAGGGCAAGCCTGCCGAGGGCCACTTCGTCGAGCACGTGAACCTCGCGAACCTGCGGCTCTTGTACACCGACTGGACGTGCCCGCCGGAGGGCCACGCCGCGGGGCAGGCCGCTTGCGACATGGGCGGGGCTATCGAGGGCCTCGGCGCGCGGAACTGCGTGGTCGAGGGCTGTGAGATCGCACATCTGGGGACGTATGCCGCATGGCTGCGCTTCGGCTCCCAGGATTGCCGGATCGCGCGCAACGACATCCACGACCTCGGCGCGGGCGGGGTTCGGCTCGGCGAGCAAAGCGACCCGAAGACCGAAGCCGAGACGGCGCAGCGCAACACGGTGGATAACAACCTCATCCACGACGGCGGGAAGATCGACCCCGGAGCGGTGGGCGTCTGGATCGGGCGCACGAGCTACAACACGGTCTCGCATAACGAGATCTGCGATCTGTACTACACGGGCGTCTCCGTGGGCTGGAGCTGGGGGTATTCGCCGACCAGCGCGCACGATAACATCGTGGAGTTCAACCACATTCACGACATCGGTCGCGGGGTTCTCGGCGACATGGGCGGGATCTACTGTCTGGGGGTATCGCCCGGCACGGTCATCCGCAACAACCTCGTCCACGATGTCTATGACCACCACACCGGCTCTTTGGCGATCTACACGGATGAGGGCAGCAGCGGCATCACCATTGAGAACAACATCGGCTACGGGACGACCTACGCAAACTTCCACCAGCACTACGGGCGCGAGAACATCGTCCGCAACAACATTTGGGCGCTGGGCAAGGACTTCCAGCTCAGCCGCGCGCGCCAGGAGGAGCATATCTCGTTCACTTTCGAGCGCAATATCGTCTACTTCGACAACGGGAAGCTTCTGAAGGGCGGCTGGACGAACGACAAGTTCGTCATGGACAACAATCTGTACTGGGATACCTCGCACCCGCAGGGCGACTTCATGTTCGGGGACGCGACCCTCGCCCAGTGGCAGGCGCGCGGGCACGACCAGCACTCACTCATCGCCGACCCGAAGTTCGTGAACCCGGCGAAGTTCGACTTCCGCCTGAAGCCCGACTCGCCGGCCTTCAAGTTAGGCTTCGTGCCGATCGACACCGGCAAGATCGGGCTGTATGGCGATCCCGATTGGGTGGCCGCGCCGAAGCGCATCAAGCGCACCGCTTTCGTGCCCACCCCGCCGCCCGCGCCGGTGCCGACGCCTATCGCCGAGGACTTCGAGGACCTGCCCGTGGGCGCGCAGCCGGACGGCGCGCACATCTCCGAGGAGCCGGTCGGCGGCACCATCGCCGTGACCGATGAGACCGCCGCGAGCGGCAAGCACAGCCTCAAGTTCACCGATGCGCCGGGACAGCAGTTCAGCTTCAATCCGCACATGTTCTATAACCCCGGCTTCACCGAGGGCACGATGGTCGAGAGTTTCGACGTGCGGATGGAGGCGGGGGCCATCGGGCATTTCGAGTGGCGCGACTATTCCGGCGGCGACTACCGGGTCGGGCCATCGGTTCGCCTCGAGGGCGACGGGCGGATGCTGTCCCAAGGCAAGGAGATTGGCAAGGTGCCGCTCAGCCAATGGATTCACCTCGAGATCACTTGCGACCTCGGGGCACGCGCGAACGGGAAATGGAATCTTCGGTACGGCCCCATCGGCGGCGACTTGGTCCAACTGGCAGACCTACCGTGTGATGCGAGGTTCAAGAAACTCGACTGGCTGGGGTTCGTGTCGGATGCCACGACTGCCGTGGTGTTCTACGTGGACAATATCAAGCTGGGGCCGGCGACGCGGTCGTAACGCTGGGCGCGGATTTCGTGCCCATGTAGTAAAAAAATAGTATGTTTCCATGTCCCTCCTGTGCAGGTGATTGCGGACAAACGGTGAATCCAGAAATAGCCGGGGCATTCTGCAGGGCGCAACTACAGGAGGTGTCGCATGAAACGTGGTTTCACACTGATTGAGTTGTTGGTCGTGATCGCGATCATTGCCATTTTGGCCGCGATCCTGTTCCCTGTCTTTGCACGCGCGCGCGAGAAGGCCAGACAGACGAGCTGCGAATCCAATCTGAAGCAGCTCATGCTCGGCGTTCTGATGTACGCACAGGATTACGACGAGAAGAATATTTCGCTGTTTTACGGGGCAGGTCCAGTGGATCAACCGTTCACCCAAACGCCCGGCCCGGGTCCTGGTGGCGGGTACTCATGGCGCACTGCAGTCTACCCTTATACCAAGAACTCGCAGATACTGCATTGCCCGGACGCGGAAGTCCAGCTCGATGATGTGACCCGCCGCACCTGCGGCGGCTGGAAAGGCATCAGGAGCAGCTACGGGTATAACATGACGAACGTCAGCGGACGGCCCGACGGCGAACCGATGGCGTGGTTCCAGCGTCCGGCCCAGTGCATCGCCCTGAGCGACGTCGGCTGTTGCGGCAAGGAGTGCTTCACGGTAAGTTGCTGCCACGGCAGCGCCGCCTGGTCTCTGGCTCAAGCGCAGGCGGCCGGCGCACTTACCTCGTACGCCTGGAATTCCGACTCGCGCCATAACAACGGCGCTAATTTCGCCTACTACGACGGTCATGTCAAATGGGCGACAGAGAACGGAACGCCATTCGGTGACTACTGCGGCGCGTATGGCGGTTAGCGGCGCGCAGCCGACGACACAATTCTGACAGATCAAGAGTGAAGGCCCGGAGCATCCCCGCTCCGGGCCTTCGCGCGTCGCAGCGGCAAGAGCCTGTGCTCCGATAGCGCAAGTCGTGGGCTGAGGCCGAAGCATTTCCGAAAAGACGGCGAATATTTTGTGCGCTTCCTGCAGGTGGTAGGCGTGCGGGCAGTGAATTCCCCAGCATCTCACCTCAGGAGGCATTGCATGAAACGTGGTTTCACACTGATTGAGTTGTTGGTTGTGATCGCGATCATTGCTATTTTGGCCGCGATATTGTTCCCCGTTTTTGCGCGTGCGCGCGAGAAGGCCAGACAGGCGAGTTGCGAGTCCAATCTGAAGCAGATCATGCTCGGGATGCTGATGTATGCGCAGGACTATGATGAGAAGAACGTGTCGCTATTCTATGGGTCGGGGCCGGTCGATCGGACAACGCCGGACGACGGCCAGATGGTCGGGTATTCGTGGCGCACCGCCGTCCAGCCTTACACGAAGAACTGGCAAATTCTTACCTGCCCGAGCGCCGAGGCCGGGTACGATAACACCATTCGTCGGACCCAGGGCTGGAAGGGACTGCAGGGGTGCTATGGTTATAACATGACCAATGTCAGCGGGCGGCCCGACGCTGAGTCGATGGCGTGGTTCCAGCGCCCGGCCAACTGCATCGCCTTGTCTGATGTTGACCCTTGCGGCAAGGAGTGTTTCACCGTAAGTTGCTGCCACGGCAGTGCCGCTTGGACTCTGGCACAGGCGGCCGCCTCGATGAACACCTACGCGTGGGACCCCAGTTGCTCCACGCGCCACAACGGCGGCTCCAACATGGCATTCTACGATGGCCACGTCAAGTGGGAGAAGCAGGGCTCGACGCTGTTCAGTGACTACTGCGGCGCGTATGGCGGTTAGCGGCGCGCAGCCGACGACACAATCGTGATAGACCAGGAGAGAAGGCCCGGAGCATCCCCGCTCCGGGCCTTCGCACATCGTAGCCACGAAGGCCCGCGCTCCGGTAGCGCAAGTCGTGGGCTGCGTCCGGAGCCATCTCCGAAAATACTGCGGATATTCTGTGTGTTTCCTGCAGGTGATAGGCGTGCGGGCAGCGAACGTTATCTTCAGCGGGTACGATCCGCAGCATCTCACTTCAGGAGGTGTCGCATGAAACGCGGATTCACGTTGATCGAACTGCTGGTCGTCATCGCGATCATTGCGATCCTGGCTGCCATCCTGTTTCCCGTGTTCGCCCGGGCGCGGGAGAAGGCACGACAGGCGAGTTGCGAGAGCAATCTGAAGCAGATCGCGTTGGCCTCGAGGATGTACTCACAGGACTATGACGAGCGCTGCGTACCCATGTGGTGCTACGGCACCAACAACGGACGAGTCTGGTTCCAGGGCCTTCTGTTTCCCTACGTGAAGAATTACAACGTCTTTGAATGCCCCAGTGTTTCGGGCGTCGCGTACCACGCTCCTGCGTACGCAGGAGTCCCGAATTCGACACCATGTGGAAGCGAACCTGACTGCATCCGCTTTCAGACGGGGATCGGCAAGACCTGGTTCTGGCCGGACGGCAGTCGTGGTGACCGCGGGCAGTGGGGCTGCGCCGGGCCTGGAGAGGCGCTCGCAGAGTCGGCAGTCCAGTATCCGGCGGAACTCATCGAATACGGCGATTCGGACTGCATAGTCATGGGGCCCAACACCGCTAACGATCTTCAGAGCTTCCTAGACGGGACGAGTTGGCCGGGCGGGTACACTCGGCACAATGACGGCATGAACGCCGCCTTCTGCGATGGGCACGTCAAGTGGATGAAGCCCAGCAACGGCAGCTATCGCAACGTGTACTACGCAGCGCCATAGCGTAGCATCGGTCGGCTTCCCTGCTCGCATGTGACACACCGACACCGAGGCCGACTTCACAATAGGTGACGTTTTTTTCGAGAAGGCCCGGGGCATCGCGCTCCGGGCCTTCGCGCGCCGTAGCTGCAGAAGTTCGCGCTCCCAATAGTGCAAGTAGTTGGCTGCGTCCGAGCCATCTCCGAAAATACTGCGGATATTCTGTGTGTTTCCTGCAGGTGATAGGCGTGCGGGCAGCGAACGTTATCTTCAGCGGGTACGATCCGCAGCATCTCACTTCAGGAGGTGTCGCATGAAACGCGGATTCACGTTGATCGAACTGCTGGTCGTCATCGCGATCATTGCGATCCTGGCTGCCATCCTGTTTCCCGTGTTCGCCCGGGCGCGGGAGAAGGCACGGCAGGCGAGTTGTCAGAGTAACCTCAAGCAGATCGGACTGGCGTACATGATGTATGTCCAGGATAACGACGAGACGTTTGGCCACGGCTGGCCGGAACCATCTTGGTCGTCCTATTGGGGGCAGCTTCAGCCCTACATGAAGAACACGCAGATGCTTCTGTGTCCGTCCGCAGACAACACAGCTTGCTCCTGCGGTTTCGCAGGCGGGGTAAACGACCCGCAGTACATCCAATCGAATTACATCCGTAACCCATTCACGACCGTCGGATGGTACGCTGACATGCACGGCAAGAAGTTGGCGGCATTCGACATCCCTGCGCAGACGATCCTGGAAAGCGAGGGACGCCGCTCGTGGGTACACTTCTCCGCATGGTGCTACTCCAACGGGGCCGACGGCAGGAATTGCGACCCGTCCATCGCGGCTCGGCATAACGGAACGGCCAACTGCCTGTACATCGATGGGCATGTCAAATCGCAGACGGTCCCGACCGCCGTCGACGGCGCGAACCCGTCCAATGACGCCTGGCTGCGCCAATGGGACCCCGACAATGGCTGGTGGAGCACCACAGGCACATAGCGGTTAATTGGGTGGGGGGACGCTTACGCCAGACACACGAAGGCCCGGGGCATCGCGCTCCGGGCCTTCGAACGTCGTGACTGCAGAGGCCTGCACTCGCGGGGGCGCAAGTCTTCGTCGGGCAAATTGGTACGCCGCTGTTGACATCGACTGGAAGCAGTAGGATAATGCTAGCATCGACCGGCATATCGTCCTACGCACAGGAGCGTGCAGTATGTCCGAGCAGGTTACGGTCTCGCCGAAATACCAAATAGTGATTCCTAAGTCCGTTCGCGACCAGGTGCCGTCGATCAAGCCGGGGCGCAAAGTGGCTTTCATTGTGAAGCATGGTTCGATTAGGCTCCTTCCTGTGCCGACCCTCGATGAGTTGTACGGGTTCGCCAAAGGCATCAACATCGAGGGGTATCGAGATGAGGAGGATCGCTATTGATCTGCATAGACTCCTCCGGGTGGCTGGAAGTCTTCCTCGCTGGGCCGTTGGGCCCTCGCATACGGGACTACATCGCATCGGGCGCCGTCATTGTCGTGCCCACTATTGTGGTCTATGAGATATACAAGGCGCTGCGGCGCGAGCTTACGGAGGACGATGCGGATAAGGCGGCTCTTGGCTTGCTGGATCATCTCGTCGTGCCGCTCGACGACCGTCTCGCTCTGGAAGCGGCGGATTACAGCCTGCAGCACAAGCTTTCGATGGCAGACGCCGTTATCTACGCCACGGCGCGAGCTTTAGACGCCACATTGGTCACCAGCGATGAGCACTTCGAGGGCCTTCCGGGCGTGGCGTACCTGCCGAAGGCCTCCGACCCCAAAGCCTGAACGGACCAGCAGAACGACACGGGCGAGCCGGCATTCTCGCCGACCCGCCCGCTGATGGTCTCCTCTAGTGCTCCGTCAGTCGTGAATCTTTAGGCAGAGGCCTGTAAGGCCACGCACATCAACG
>CAYWBK010000179.1:0-11649 GCA_964455745.1 uncultured Armatimonadia bacterium | reverse complement strand
AGTAGGGATTCTTTTGCCTTGACATCGCCTTCCCAGAGATGTCTCTGTGGTTCAAGCCGTTCGCGTTTCATATTGGGATACGGTCAGCCTCTGACAAGATTCCGAGCGCTTCGTTTGCCGGTTGTCAAAGCGGCGTAGTAATGTGATGGTAGGTAATCGGCGGTAGTCAGGCCGTATTCAACGGCCAAACGACAGGCCGTCGGGGCTATGCTGCTACGGAGCTATCCGTCATGCCGTAATCCTCCAAATCCTATCAATCCCGTTCTCTTGCCGTTCCCTGACACCACGCTTGCGGCAGTTCAATCTACAATCGGCGGGCGGACCCATACCGCAAGGAGCCTCGCACATCGCATGTTACCCAAAGACCGCGTTGCAGCCGCTTTCGAGCACAAGCCTTCCGACAAGGCGCCGATCTACCAGGGAGGATTCTCGTCGCGCGTGGCTTCGCAGATACTGGGGCGGGAAGCTTATGTCGGCGGCGGGATTCAGCAGTATCGCGAGGTGCGGGCGCTTTGGGACGGCGATGACGCCCACCAGGAATACCTCGCGCGCTCGCTGCGTGACGCGTTCGATCTCATCAAGGTGCTCGACCTCGATCTCGTGCGTGTGGGTTACTGGCGGCAGCCGGAGAAGCCGAGTGCGAAGATCGACGACTGCACCTTCCGGTTCGGGGACGACAGCAACTGGCGGGTGATGCTGTTCACCCCCGAGACCGAGCTTTGGCAGGTCATCGACCAAAGCCTCTCGCCCGAGCCGACGATGGCAGACCTCGAGCGGCAGGTCGCGGCCATGCAGGAGAGCGCCGGGCGGTACGCGCCGCAGCCCGAGAGTTTCACCGATCTCATAGCGGCCCTCGCGGAGTTCGGCGAGGAGCGCGCGGTGCCGGGGTACGGCGTCGGCTTGGCCGTGCCGCGCGATCGTTGGTGGCTGGAGGCGATCGCGCTCCGGCCCGACATCGTGCGCGGGTATCTCGACGCCTGCGCCGCCAACGCGGCCCTCTACCCGGCGGCGATGGCGAAGCTGGGCCTGCGGTATCTCATGGGCGGCGGCGACTTCGCCTCCCAGAAGGGCCCGTTCTACTCGCCGAGGGCTTTCCGCGAGCTGATGCTGCCCGGCCTGCAGGTCATCTCCGAGGCCTGCCACGCCGTCGGCGCGGTCCACATGTTCGCGAGCGACGGCGACCTGTGGCCCGTCTCCGAGGACCTCTTCGGCAACTCGGGAGTGGACTGCTTCTATGAGATCGACCGGCGCTCGGGGATGGACCTCAAGCGTCTGCGCGAGACCTTCCCGCACCTGACGCTGCTGGGCGGAATCGCCTCCGAAACGCTGCACACCGGCACGCGGGAGGATGTGATCGCCGAGGCGCGGTCTGCGCTGGAGGTCGCGCAGGAGTACGGCGGCATCATCGTCGGGTGCTCAAACCAGCTCGTGGCGCCGACGCCGATGGCGAATGTGGAGGCGATGATGGAGGTGCTGCGGGGGTAACGGCCGCCGGGCCGACCGTGGCCCCGACAATCTTGTCGGGGACGGCCGCGACAGGATTGTCGCGGCCACTGCCACGGCAACATCACCCCCCTGCCCCCCTCTCCACAAGTGGAGAGGGGGGAACGGCCACAACAACGGCAGTCTCAGAACACGACCGCCTTGTTCTCTCTCGCCGACACGTAGGCCGCCTCGAGGAGCTGCGTCAGGTTCCAGCCGTCGTCCACTGTGATCGTCATCGGCTCATCACGCAGGATCGCGTTGATCCACTGCTGCATCGGCGACGGGAGCGCCTCAGGCATCGCGGTCGGCGCGATCCAGGCCTCGATGTCCGCCGGCTTGAGCTTGCGGCTCGTGAACACGAAGTCATTCCCCGGCAGGCCGCGCAGGAGACACCCCTCGGTGCCGTAGATCTCCACCGGGTTCGGGCCGGCGCGGTGCACCCACGATACATCGAGAATCCCCAGGCCCTTGTTCTTGAACTCCACCACCAGCACCGAGTTGTCGTCGATGTCATACGCGCCCGCGAAGTTGTTCACGCGCGCGATCAGCGACGCCGGCTCGCCCATGAACCAGCGCATCACGTCCACCGTGTGGCATCCGAGATCGAACAGCGCCCCGCCGCCCGCCAATTCGGCTTCGGCGAACCACTGGCTGCCGCCGGAGAACCACTTGTCGAGCGCGGCGCAGTGCGCAACCCGGGCGCGCATCAGCGTGATATCGCCCAGGAGGCCCTCGTCGAGGATGCGCTTGCTGAGCAGCGTCTCGGGGCGGGTGCGGCTCGGCAGCGAGATCATGAACTTGATGCCCGCGGCCTTGACCGCCTCGGTGATCGCCGTCGAGTCGGCGAGGGTGACCGACAGGGCCTTTTCGGTGAAGATGTGCTTGCCGGCCTTCGCAGCGGGGATCATAACGTCTTTGTGCTTGGAGGTCTCGGCGTTGACGACGACGGCGTCGATGTCCTCGCGGCTCAGAACGGCGTCGAGATCGGATTCGTAAGGCACCTTCCATCGTTCGGCGGCGGGCTGGCCGCGCTCGGGACTGTCATCCCAAATGCAAACGAGTTCGGCCTCGGGATTGTCAACGACCTGGCGGGCATAACCTTCAGCGTGCACGTGTGCCATGCTTAGCATCGCGATGCGGACCATAGTGTCGTCCCCTTTCAGGGAGGAGATTGCACGGAACGGGAGGCATATTCACCGTGGCCGCACGAACGCCCTGCGCCGGGGCAAGTGGCTCGTGTATGGCAACGGGGAATGGGGGTAACTGGCTTGGCTTCCATCACCAAAGTCTTCCTGAGTTCGACCGCGAAGGACCTCGGCGATCATCGCGAGGCAGCTTACCGTGCGATCGAGGGGCTGGACGGGTTCCATTGCGTCCGTATGGAGGACTTCGGCGCGCGCGCGTGGGAGGGTGACGCGTTCTGCCGGGCTGAAGTCGCCAAGTGTGGCCTATTTGTCGGCGTATTGGGGCACCGATACGGCAGCATCCCGCCGGGGTGTGAGGACTCGTACACGCAGCGCGAGTACAATGCGGCCCAGGGGCTCCCACGGTTGATGTTTCTCGCCCGATCTGGGTACGCGGAGTCGGACGAAGAACCCGAACCCGAAGAACTTCAGCGACTGCAACAAGCGTTCCGTGAACAGGTCAACAGCGGTGGACTCATCCGCGACACCTTCACGACGCCGGATGACCTCGCTTGGCGTGTGGCGCGCGCCATACACAACTGGAGCATCCAACGCCGGGGAAATGGACCGCTCATCCCCCTCCCTCCTCAGCCCGACCTCGTCCATCCGTATGCCCTGCAGGACCATTTCACAGGCCGAGTGCCCGAGCGCACGATGCTCACCGAATGGCTGGCGCACGACCAGCGTCCGGCTCTCGCTTTGGTTGCCATCGGCGGCATGGGGAAGACCGCCCTGTCGTGGGTGTGGGTGCAGCGCGATGTGCTGGGCCTGCCCGTGCCCGGCGTTGCCGAGGACACGCCGGAGGTCACCACCGCCTGCCGCGTCCCGGATGACAAGCGCCCGGAGGGCGTTCTGTGGTGGTCGTTCTATGAGACCCAGGCCAGCTTCGCGAGCTTCCTACCGGCGGCTCTCACCTACATCAGCGGCGGAACGGTTGACCCGGCAAGGCTGCCGTCCGACTACGACCGCGTCCGGGCGCTGTTGGGGGCTCTGCAGCGGCGCCGCATCCTGCTCGTCCTGGACGGGTTCGAGCGCGAGTTGCGCGCGTATGCTTCCCTCAACGCCGCCTACCAGGGCGACGAGGCGGGGGAGGGCAGGGATGATCGCGCCTGCATTGCCCCGGCGGCGGCGGAGTTCCTGCGGGGCATCTGTTCGGGGGGCATGGCAGGGCGCGTGCTCATCACCAGCCGCCTGTTCCCGAAGGAGATGGAGGGCCATGATGACAAGCCGGTGGCGTGCTGCCATCGCGAGGACCTCACGGCCTTCGCACCGGAGGACGCCGTCGCGTTCTTCCACGCTCAAGGCATCAAGGGCACGCACGCGGAGATCGAGGCCGCCTGTGCGCCGTTCGGCTACCATCCGCTCGCGCTCCGCCTGCTCTCCGGTATGGTCATAGAAGACCCCAAGCGCCCCGGCGACATCGCGGCCGCGCCCGACTACGACCCTACCGACGACCTGATCCCCCGCGAGCACCACATCCTGCAACTGGCCTACGACGCCCTGAAGTCTGAGTTGCGGGACCTCCTCAGCAGGATAGCCGCGTTCCGCTCGCCCATGGGGTACGAGGCGGTGCAGGCCATCAGCACTGTGGAAGGCGACGCTGCACTGAAGGCTGCGCTACGACAACTCGTCACACGTGGCTTCCTGTTCTTCGACCGCCAGAAAGCAAGCTACGACCTGCACCCTGTGGTCCGCCGGTACGCCTACGACCGCCTCGTGGACAGGGAGGGAACCCACACCCGCCTGCGGGAGTACTTCGCAGCCGTGCCGAAGCTGGACGACGATGCCATCCAATCGCTGGACGACCTCGCCCCCGTCATCGAACTCTACCATCATACGGTTCGGGCGGGCGGGTACAACGAGGCCTTCTGGCTGTTCCACGACCACCTCACCGACCTGCTCTATTACCGCTTCGGGGCGTGTCAGGCGTGCATTGAACTCGTCCGCGCATTGTTCCCCGATGGCGAGGACCGGCCGCCGCGGCTGAACGGCGACAGGGCACAGACGTGGACGCTCGATGATCTCGCCCTCGCCTACTCCCTCTCGGGTCAACCCCGCCGCGCCGTGAAGCTGCTCGAGATGCACAACGCGATTGAGGAACGACGAGAAAACAAGACGAACCTCGCCATCGGCCTGGACAATCTGGCTCAAGCCGCGCAACTGCCATTCGGTCTAATCGCAGACGCCGAAGACAACCTGCGTCGGGCCATCCAGCTCTGCCGCGACGCCCCCGACTGGATGGAAGAAGCCGCCGCGCATCGGGCGCTGGGGCTGCTACTGGCCTATCGGGGGGAGTTCGAGGCCGTCGAGCAGGAGCTTGCAGACTCGTTGGCGCCCATCGAGCAGCAAAGCCGCCTCCAGAGCCAGAGTGTCGCCTGGTCCTATCGTGCGCTAAGCGCGCTGCTGGCAGGCGATCCGGCATCCGCCCTTGGGGCCGCCGGCCGGGCGCGCGACCTGGCAGACGAGACGGCCCGGACACGTTACCCCTTTGAGCGCGATATCATCCGCGTCGAGTGGCTCCTCGGATGGGCTAAGGTCGCCTTGGCCCAGCGGGATTCCGAGTACCGCGGGAAGGTGCTCATCGAGGCCGATGCCCACCTGACCGAGGCTCTCACCCGCTGCCGCCGGATCAACTTGGTCGAGTCGGAGCCTGACATCCTTCTCGCCCGGGCGCGGTGGCACCGGCTGCGTGGGGAGGCTGACGCCGCCCGCGAGGTGGTCACCGAGGCCCTGGAGATCGCCGACCGCTGCGAGTATCGCCTCAGGCAGGCCGAGATGCACAACTTCCTGGCGCGTCTGGCCCTGGATGCCGACGACCGCGATGAGGCCATCAGCCAGGCCCAGGCCGCCTACGAGCGGGCGTGGTGCGACGGCCCGCCGCACTGCTACAAGCCCGCCCTCGACGAGGCCGAACGGATGCTGAACGAACTCGGTGCCGCCCCCGTCGCTCCCCCCGCGCCATAGTGCCCGCGTGCAGCGGGCCGGGAGAGGGGCCGGGGGAACGGGCGCTGATGCCGGGCCGGCTGGCGCAACCGAACGGCCACTCGCACTGTCGAAGGGCACGGCAGGGATGCGGCACGACACCGGCCGACTTGAGTGCGGCGAGCGACGAATGATGAGTGGTGAACGATGATCGAACGGCAGCAACGGCTGAATGGCAAGATGGCGCTGGCGGTGATCGGCGTCGCGTGCCTTTGCGCGACCGGCGTCTGGGCGAAGGACTTCCGGGTCTATGGGAAGCCGCCGCTGGGGGCGTTTGGGATCGACACGCTGGAGGATGTCAGCGCCGGCGCGAGGCTGGGGATGACCCTCGTCTTCAGCTACAGCTCCGAGAGCGCGCGCAAGCAGCTCGATCTCAATAGCCCGACGGGGCAGGCGATTGCGGCGGCCAAGATGCAGGTCATGTATCCGCTCGCCGGGCGCTTCACACAGGTGCGCCTCGCGGGCGAGGTGAAGCCCGAGGACACGACGATCTCGGTCTCGGCACCGGACTGGTCCGCTGTGCGGGCGTTCCCCGACGCCGGAGTGTTGATGATCGAGGGCGAGCGGATCGAGTACAAGGCCCGCACCGCCGAAGCCTTCACCGGCTGCGTCAGAGGGACAGGGGGCACGAAACCGGCGCGGCATCCCGTCGGGCTGCTGATATGCGATTCCGAGGGGCTTAAGAAGGAGATTCTCGCGGTCAAGGACTCGCCGAACCTGTGGGGCTATTGGCTGGTCGATGACGCGCGCGAGATGGAGCTTGACTCCCTACGCGAGATGTCGCGGGTCGTGCGCGAGAACGACCGCAACGCCAAGGGCAAGCCGAACCCGCACATCATCGTCGTCGGCATCGGCGGCATGACCGCGATGGCGAACTTCGACCGCGACATCTGCGACGCGATCGGGGTGTATCTGTACCCCTACCATAAGGGCCAACTTGACGCGCACACCCGCGCGCAGATGAACTACATCTACCAGCGCGCAAAGTCGCTCGACTCCGACGTGGGTATCATCGGCATCTACCAGGCTTTCATCGACGAAGCGCCGCAGTGGTCGCAGATGCCCTCGCCCGAGCAGGTGCACGAGGACATACTCAGCTACTACGACTACGGCGCCGAGGGGCTGCTGGGGTACATTTGGCACTTGCGGCGACCCGGGCTCGATCCGTGGGGATTCGACGCGGTGCCCGGCGTGCGCGACGTCGTGGCCCGGACATACGCCGAGATCGTCGCGGGCAAGGTTAAGCGCGACACCCCCAAAGTCGACCGGCATGACTGGCTCAGCATCATCACCGGGGACAAGGCGGCGCCGTCGAAGGGCGCGCCGCCGCTTTGCGACCTCACTGACGCGGCCAAACTAACGCAGCTCATCAAGGACTGCCCACGATACACGTCTGCGGAGGCCTTCAGCCAGGCCGGGCAGTCATACCCGCTGAAGGTCAGCTTCCCCGCGTACACCGTCGGCGACCCGGACGGCGACCGCTGGCCCATCGCGCAATTCGCCGGGGCTTCGCTGAGCGACACAGCCTGGACCGGAACGCGGGCGCTCGAGCAGCCGATCTACAACGCCAGCGGGGAGACGCTCTGCCTGTGGATCACGATCGAGGACACGGACGGGGGAGAGTGGACGCGGTCATCGGTGCAGATTCCGCCCGGAACGCCGGTGTTGTTGCGCGTGTCGCTGGACGAAGTGCGCATCTGCGTGAACCTGCAGAAGATCAAGCGCTGGATGCTCTGGGAAAGCCACCCCCCGCGCAAAGCGGAGTTCCACCTGGGAAGCCCGGTGCTGGCGGGGAAGAAGAGGTGAGGGGGGAAGCCACGGCGACGCTCGTGCTGAAATGAACGCGGCGGTTCCGGCCCGTTGGCGACATGATTGGACCTGTGCGCCGTGGCGCAAGGCCCCACCCCAACCCACGCCGGACTCGCAGAGCGCAGTATAGCGGGGAGGGAGTCCTGCTGGCCAGTCTCCAGCCTCTCCCCTCCCGGTATCAGATAGGGTCGAGCGGGGGCTTCCGCCCAATGAACCCACTGCGGGCAGACACACATCGGCTCCCGGAAAGTCAGCGTCGGTACTTATGACGACAAGCCATATTCAGCCAAAGATGTCCCGTGTTTGGAAGCCCTATCTGGGGCTCAATCGCTGACTCCAATTGGCCTACTGCTCCGGCCTGGCCTTTGTCGCAGACCCCTCACCCATAGACCTCGCGGCCTGAGGCTGTCATTTGACTACGGGAGCATAGCACATCGCGCGAGTGCTCCCGGTTGGACTTCAACCAACTGGAACCGTGCGCTGCGGGGCGCACAGGGGTGCCCGCGCCACAGGCGGGGCGGGGTAGGGCCGTTCGCCGTTATCCCCGCCTGCGGAGAGGGGCTCGCCCGCCGCAGGCGGGTCAGGGTGAGGTGGCCGTTAGCGCCGGCCCACTCAGGTATCCCTCCGAAGCGATCCGACTCCTCCACGTACTCTACGCCGAGGTGACATCCGCCCGCGCGCCGAATGTACTCGCCACACTCGCTCCGGGAGCCTCAAACCATGCGTCTTTTGTACCTCGACATCGACACTCTCCGTCCCGATCACTTGTCCTGCTATGGCTATCACCGCCCTACCAGCCCGAATATCGACCGTATCTGCGCCGATGGCGTGCGCTTCGACAACTGCTATGTCTCCGACGCGCCATGCCTGCCGTCTCGCGCCTCCGGGTGGCTGGGGCGCTTCGGCATCCACACCGGGATCATCAACCACGGCGGCACGCAGGCCGACCCCATGCCCGAGGGCCCGCATCGGGGCTTTCGCCAGAGCGCCCGGCGCGCGCCGTTCGTGCAGGTGCTGCGCAATGCCGGCCTGCACACCGTCAGCGTCTCGCCCTTCGCCGAGCGGCACTCGGCCTGGTGGTTCTACACCGGCTTCAGCGAGATGGTCAACACCGGCAAGGGGGGCCTGGAGAGCGCGGAGGAGATCGTGCCCACGGCGCTGGACTGGCTGGATCGCAACGCCGGGCGGGACAACTGGTTCCTGCATGTGAACGTCTGGGACCCCCACACCCCGTTCCGCGCGCCGATGGAATGCGGCGACCCCTTCGCCGACATGCCCGCGCCCGACTGGCTCAGCGACGAGCTGATCCGTCACCACTGGAACTCCTACGGCCCGCACAGCGCCCGGGAGGTCTCGCACTACTGGCCGATAGACGACCCCGCCCACCCGCGAGCTGTCTCGCAGGTGCGTAATCGCGGGGACTTTGCGCGCTGGATCAACGGCTATGACACCGGCATCTGGTATGCCGATCTGTGGGCGGGGCGCATCCTGGAGAAGCTGGAGCAGCAGGGGATTCTGGAGGACACCGCGATCATCGTCACCTCCGACCACGGAGAGAACCACGGGGAACTGGGCGTCTACGGGGATCACCAGACCGCCGACCACATCACCAGCCGCGTCCCCTACATCCTGCGCTGGCCCGGCCTGACCGACGGCGGCCGCACCGACGCCGCGCTGCACTACCAAACGGACATCCACGCGACAGTGCTGCAACTACTCGGCCAGGACATCCCGCCGGAATGGGACGGGGAGGGATTCGCCAACTCAATCCCGGCCCTGAACCTCGACCAAGTGCCGGGCGTCGCCGACCTCCCCGAGGTGCGGGGTGTCGCCGTCCCTCCCAAGGTGCGGGGTGTCGGGGCTTCGCGCAGCGAAGCAGCCGACAGGGACCCCGCACCGGCCGTCGCCTGCGCGCCCTCCGACGCGAACGCCGCCTCCCCCCACGGCCGCGACTTCCTCGTCGTCTCCAACAACGCCTGGAGCTGCCAGCGCGCCGTTCGCTGGGACAAATGGATCCTCATCCGTACCTACCACACGGGCTACAAGGCCTTCCCGCAGTACATGCTCTTCGACCTGGAAATCGACCCGCACGAGACCACGAACCTGGCGCTGGAGCGGCCGGACCTCGTGGCCGAGGGCACCCGCCGACTGGAGTCATGGACAGCCGACATGCTGCGCACCGCCGACAGCCCGCTGGACCCGATGTGGAACGTGATCGCCGAGGGCGGGCCCTTGCACGCGAAGGACGGCAGCGGAGAGATCACGGCCTACATGAAGCGGCTGCGAGAGACAGGGCGAGGGTATTACGCTGACTGGCTGGAGGCAAACGGCGGCAAACCCATCCCCGAGGGGGCCGACTGGGCCGCAGCGCTCATGCCGGGGCAGGAAGGGCTATGGGAGCCGGTGGAGTCGGAGGAGTGACGCCGTGGAGCACGTGGGGAGACCGTCGGACGGTAAGTCTGCCCATGCCTGACCGGAATGGGAATCCTGCCCGCCATCCAAGCCTCGCGTGGGGCGGGCGTCTCGCCCGCCAAGGCTGTCCCGCACCGCCTACATCCGTCGCAACAGACGGTAAGTGGTTGCGCGCGTTGTCTCATCAAATCGAACTGGGCAGGACGAGAGCCGATTGCGAGCCGTGCATGACGGCTGATACACGCGGCATGGACGTACCTATTTCCCCTCGCTGTAACAGATCACGCAGTCCCCATAGCCGATCCACAGGTTCCCATCGCGGTCAATAGCCATGCAGTTCACCTGCTTGAGGCCAGTGCCGATCTTTTCCGGAATCGCGGAGTTTATGGGGTGTGCCGCCCACGTCTTTCCATTATAGGCGAGGACGCCAACGCCGTCCGTAGCCGCATAAAGCCTGTGGCCCCCAGCGGCCAGCAATTGCGTGAAGCGCCGACCGCGCAGCAAGTCGGCAGGCGGCGTAATATCGAAAAGTGCCCTGCCGTCGAACGCAAACACCCTTGATCCGGTCAGAGCATCCCCGGCGAGCCAAACGTCATGCTCCTTTGAGACTGCGAGCAAGGGGCAGTTGAGCGACGGAGCTTTGGTTCCCACAGGAAGGACGGGGCGCGCGGCCCGGGCTTTCTCGAGCGACACGTCATCGGCTCCGACGAAGAACAGGCCCGGCAACAACGACGTGTCGAGGCCGTATGTCCACAGACCGGGTCCTGTCGGATCACCGGCTATGGCGGCGTCAGGGGCCTGCCAACGTCCGGCCCAACGCTGAATCTCGGGGAATCGCGTATCGGTGCGAATGGATGGCAGGCCGTTTCTTGTTGGCAAGACGAAATGCTGTGAGGGCGCACCAATCACGATCGTCCGGCAGGATCTGCACCACAGGTTACCAGCGCCGTCGATGGACATGATAGACGGGCAGATCGCGATGGAGTGTGGCGACGGGGGTGTAGCCACCGTAGCGTAGAACCCCGGACCGTTGGGTAGGACATAGTAGGGGTCGATCCAATCGGACTTGGCACCGTGCGCCTGCAGTACCCCCCAGTTCGTAGCCACGAAACCCGTATCGGCATCGGCGGCCAGCCCGGTCACGGTGGGCGCACCCCAGTACAGCATCGTCTCCTCCGGGAAGGCAAGCGGCCCCTTGCCGACACTGAACCAGGGCGGGTGCCGCTCCCACCTGGTCACCTGAGTTGGGTGCACGCACGCGTTGGTGGGGACTTGCCAGGCCGCCGTGCCGTAGCCGCTTTGCTCCGACGTGTGGATGCAGACCAGCATCCTGTCCGAGCCGCATGGCTCGATCCGGTCCACCGTTGTGTATCCGTGACCGCCCGACACTGGCCTCGGCAGGCTGAGAACGTACTCTGGATGATTTCCACAGAACTGCAAACACCGCAACCTACCAGCCTGCGCATGAGTGGCCGGCGGCAGGGCCGCGAGAAGCATCACAACCACAACGATCACCGCAACAGCCGTCCACCTCGACATAGTCACCGACCTCCGCTTGTCACTGGCTCGAAGGGCTATTCGTCTCCAGGTCCATGAGACGGCCTCCCTGTATCATTGGTTGTGATACATAGGAGGTAACTGCAAGAGTCGCTGCGTCGTCTGTAGGAGCGGTCTCCAGACCGCGATTGCCGTTAATACGCCGCGATAAAGACATGTTTTCGTGTCTATAGAGCCAATTGCAAAAGTCCGGCCTGCTTCATGTTCGGCGGATGATTCA
>CAYWBK010000178.1:0-11801 GCA_964455745.1 uncultured Armatimonadia bacterium | reverse complement strand
GGCACAGCCCGGCGCGGAGAGTGCTCCTACAGACTTTTGCAATTGCCTCATGTGGTAGCGCGATTTATCGCGCCAAATGCGGGCCGAACTGCCCTCCGCCCAGTACGCCGTCAACTGCGAGCAAGCACTCCGTCGAAGTCGAAGCGTTGGTAATCATACGACGTGATCCGCGCGATAAATCGCGCTGCCACATGGTCTGAAGGAGGTGTCGCTAAACACATACCTCCGCTTGCGGAGGGGTCGAGGGTGAGGTCGGCTGGGGTCGAACGCCGCTCTAGACGCGCTCGACAACCTGCGCCCCGATGTCATCCAGCCGCAAGGACATCGTCTCCGCCCGGACGCCAAAGGCCGCGAAGGTCTGCTGCATCGCCTCCGCGATTTCGGCCTCGCGGCCCCGCGCGAAGGCGATGAGCGTCGGGCCGGAGCCGCTCATGGCCGCGCCGAGGGCCCCGGCGTCGAGCGCAGCCTGCAAGGTTGCCTCAAATCCGGGCACGAGATGCGCTCGGTACGGCTGGTGCAGGCGGTCGCGCATCGCCCCCTGCAGGAGGTCGTAGTTGCCGCTCAACAGACTGGCGAGGGTCACGGCGGCGTGGGTCGTGTTGTAGACCGCGTCGGCATGAGGCACATCGCGCGGCATCACCAGGCGAGCTTCCTCGGTGCTGACCGTGAAGTCAGGGACGGCGACGACCGCTGTCAGACCATCCGGCGCCGGGAAACGCTCGCACAACAGCTCTCCCTCGAAGCAGCAGACCGTCAGGCCGCCGAGAAGCGCCGGAGCGACATTGTCGGGATGGCCCTCGATCTCTGCCGCGAGGTCCAGAAGCTCCGAGCGGTCCATCTGCAGCTCGAGCAGCGCGTTCGCGGCGACCAGCCCGCCGACAATGGCGGCGCTGCTGCTCCCCATGCCACGCGCGAGCGGGATGGCGTTGTGTTGGGTGAGGCGCAGGCCGGGGACGGTCTTGGCGGCGCGCTCGGCCAGGCGCAGGGCCGCTTGCAACACCAGATTGCGCTCATCTCGGGCAAGCGTGTGCTCGCCCTCGCCCGTGATCTCGACTTCGAAACCGTCGGCGAGTTCGAGTTCGACGGTGTTGTGAAGCTGAAGCGCGAGGCCCAGGCAGTCGAAGCCTGGCCCGAGATTCGCGGTCGTGGCCGGCACGCGGACTTCGATCATCGGTATACCCTCGGCAGCCGCGAACCCAGTCGCGACAGGATTTCCTGCGGTACGGTATCAGCCCGGCGGGCGATTTCGTCGACGGAGACGGCCTCTTCGCCCTGGCGGCCGATAAGAACCGCCTCGTCGCCGATGTGCACGCCCGGCAGATCGGTCACATCGACCGTGATGCAGTCCATGCTCACGCGCCCGACGATCGGGACTCTCCGCCCGTGCAGAAGCGCATCGGCGTTGTTCGACAGCGCGCGCGGATAGCCGTCAGCGTAGCCGACTGACAGCAGTGCAATGCGACTGTCGCGTTGCGCCCGCCAAGTACAGTCGTAGCCGACCGCGTCGTCCGCCGGCACCACCTTCAGCCCCACGATCTTCGCTTTCAGCGAGAGCGCCGGTTCGAGACCCAGCCGCTCGATGGTCTCGGCGGGGAAGCCGCCGCCATACAGGATGATGCCCGGACGCACGGCGTCGAGGTACGTCTCAGGCATCGTGACGATGGGGAGCGAGGCTGCGGCGTGCTTCAGCGGGATGGGCTTGCCGAGGACCAGTTCGGCGCGCTTGACCGTGCCCAGGAAGCACTGAAGCTGTGTGTGCGTGAACGCGGGATCGGTGGCGCAGGCGAAGTGCGTGAACACTCCGTTGACCGTGATGTTCGGCATGGCCTCCAGCGCCTGGAAAAGGAAGTCGGCCTCGCGCCATCCGCATCCCTGCCGCCCCATCCCTGAGTCGATCTTCACGTGCGCAGTAGCGACTCGTCCGGCTTCGAGCGCCGCGGCGCTGAGGCTCTCGGCGAAGGGGACATCGCTGACCGTGGCGGTGATGTTGTGCCGGACGAATGTTTCCGCCGCGTCCTCCAAGGCTGTGCCCAGGACCAGGATCGGGGCTTCGATCCCCGCCTCCCGCAAGGCGACGGCCTCCTCGATGATGGCGACCGCGAGCGTCGTCACGGGCTCGGCGGCCAGGGCCCTGGCGGTCTCCACAAGCCCGTGACCATAGCCGTTGCCTTTGACCACGGCGATAGTCTTCACTTGTGGGCCGACGAGGCTCCGAACGACGGTGAAATTGTGGATGAGTGCGTCAGGGCGGATTTCCAGCCAGGCAGGTCTCATCGGTGATCGCGATTCCTCAGGTGGTCGATGTGGCGCGTTGCGGCACGATGGAACGATGGAAACGGCCTTACCCCGTCACGTGCTGGGAGGGAAAGGCTGACGACAACGGCGTTGGCAGGCGAGACGCCTGCCCCACTCCGGGTTTCGCGGCAGCCCCTTGCATCATGTGGCCGCGCCATTCATGGCGCGGAACGCGCGGTGAACCGCGCGACCACAGGGGGGAAAGGGGGACAGACGCCTGCCCCACACGGTGTCTCCCGGGCGAGTGCGATCATGCGAAGGGCGCGCCCGGTGGCGGAGCTTTCGGTTTCTTCGGCAGCGTTGCGCCCCACGACTGCAGATAATTGAGTACGTGGAATGTCAGGCCCGCCGCCAGCACGGTGATCAGGCCCGACCACAGTATCCCGTGGAAATACTCCCGCGCGCGGATGAAGTCTCCCGCCACGCGCCAGATCGTCACCGTGGCTATCGTCGCGATGCACAGGGTCGCGGCGCAGGAGCCGGGCGCGGGGCCGTCGACGGTCAGCGCCCCCGGAGCGTCGGTGGGAGGATTGCCATAGTGCGGGACATCGGCGCCATCGACCCCTTCGGCGGCAGACCAGCGGGTGAGTTCTTCGGCGAGAGACATCGTGACCGCGTTCACCCGGCGCATCGTCGCTCCGTCACGCGCCTCAATCGTGAACGAGCGGCCCGGCTCGCGCGGAGCGTGCCAGCGGATCACCACGCGCCTGATGCCCGCGGTCTGCGGAGAAAGCTCGACACGATCGACGTGCTCGCGGCGGAGTGTCCAGGCGTACTGGTCCCCCACGTAGAGCAATGCCTCGGGCAGGATCGTGAGAAAGCCCACGTCACAGTCGGTCTCGCCATCCCAGGTGCGGAGCTGGTCGCCGGGTGAGAAGCCGACGAAGCGGCCCGTGTCGCGGAGGTCCGCCGGGCGCTCGGAAGTGATCTTGCGGATCAGCGCCAGGCGCAGTCCACGGTTGCCCGACAGCCCCAGAAGGTTCCCCGCCTGCCAGGGCAGCCAGGCGGCGAGGATGAACGCCGCCGCAGTGACGGTGCCGTCCCAGGCCGCCGGCACAGGCCCCCCCTGGAAGAGGCTATCCAACAGCGCCAGTCCCGTCAATCCCGCCACGAAAGGCAGCGCCGCGGCGAGAAGCATTCCCGTCGCCGCGATGAGGCGGTTACGCGTCTTGAAAGCCTTGTCAAACAGCACGGGTAAAGCCAACTAGAGGGGCTCCTTTGCGGTCAGTGAAAGCGCGGCGTCGGCGAGCATCTGCCCGGCCTCGGGGCTGAACCGGGCGCTGTTGCCCTCGTATGCTCCGGCGGAGATTGCCTCGGGGGTGGGGACATATCCGATGCAGTCATTGGCGAGTTCGACCACGAACGTGTGCTTTGCAGGTGAGCGGCGTTTGATGTCGAGGCCGAATTCGACGAAGAACTCGGCGGGTACGCCGATGACCGCTGCGTCCCCGATGCGCAGCACCTGCACTTCGGCGGGATACGTATCGTCTCCGCTCTCGTGGCGTAGGAGAGAGCTTCGGGCGTTGAGCTTCGCGAAACTCCGCTCCTCGGGGTCACCCTCGGCTAAGGTTGCGCGGAAACCGGCCAGTTCAGCCTCCGAGAAGCGCCGGTAGGGAAGAGGCACGATCTCGGAATTGGCGCTCAGTATCGCCTCGGGGCCGGTCGCCTGCCCGAGGGGCTCGGCGGGCTTGAGGCAGCGGAGGACCTCGCCGCCGAGCGCCTCGCCCATCGCTCGCGAGCGCTCGAAGCCACCCTGGGGGGTGTTGGCGTGGACATCTATGTGGTTGATGTCCCCGCTGGCCCCGTTGCCGAAGAGCGCGACGCAGTCTTGCCCGAGGCCCCCGCGAACCGTCTCCTCCAGGTAGTACGCGTAGTCCGCCGAGATGAGCGTGTTGCCCGAGCCGAGCACGTCCAGGTGGCAGGCGAAGTTCACGAAGACACCGGGCACCGCCGCCCCCTCGCTCACATAGAGGCACCCGACCTGCGGGTCAATCGGGGCCTGCGGGCGGAGGATGTCCGGGTTGCCGACGCCGGGGTTCGTGCGTATCGAGCCGTCGCGCATGAGGTAGCGGCGGTTGAAGCCCACCCCGTGCGCCTCGCCGAACGCCACGCTGAGGGAGCGCCCCCGGCAATCGCGCGAGGCCTGCCGGACCACGTCGGCGAGCTTGCGGACGAGTTCGCCGGTGTAGTCCTCGTCGCGCTCGTCGCCGTCCCCATCCATCAGCACCGGCCCGGCATGGGTGTGCGTGGCCCAGATCATTACGTGCGTAGGCGGAATGCCCGATTGTTGCGCAATGAGCACGCGGGCGGCGTCGGCCACGTCGCGCGGAATCACCACGAGATCGCAACCGACCATCGCGGCGCGGGTGCCGCCATGCTCGAAGACGAACGCCCGAGCGTGGAGCGGATCGTGGATGCCGCTCGCCTCGCGCCGGTTGAAATGCCCCTGAAGGCAGACCCCCAGCGGGGGCGTGATGTCCGCAGTCGCGATGCCGATGTTCATCGTGGTGTCAGGTCTCCAAACCGAGCTTCAGCCAGTCGTCCAGGAACTGATACGCCGGCTCGCCGGGGTAGATGCGCCCGCCGTCGAACAACTCCACCTCAGCCTTGATCTTCTCGCCGAGGGCCTCGTAGCCCTGGCGGATCAGCCTGCCGCAGCGCTCGGCTGCCGGGGCGACGTAGCCGGGATCGCGCGTGCCCTGAAGCATCTTCAGCGGTCGCGGCGAGACCAGGCAGGCGACATCGTACAGGTCGGCATAGCGCAGCAGGCCCGGCAGGTGGTCGAAGGCCTCACCGCTGGCGGCATCGCGGGACACGCCCGGCAGATTGCCGTCCGCCGCGAGCAGCATATCCTGGTAGGTGGTCAGGCAACCACAGACACAGGCAGCGGCGATCCGCTCATCCACCGCCGCCGTGAAGAGCGTCACCAGGCCGCCTAAGCCCAGACCCGTGCAGCCGATGCGATCCCGGCGCACCTCGGGCCGTGTTTCAAGCACTTCCAGCGCCCGGATGGTGTCCCACACGCGCAGGCCGAGCATCGGGCGACCGAGGAGAAGCGCGAGCGCGCTCATTGCCGCCTCGTCAGCAAGACACTCCCCGAAGCACCGCAAATCCGGCGCGATGGTCACATAGCCGCGCTTGGCAAGCTCGCGGGTGAAGGCGTGGTGTGGATGGGCCTCTTGGTCGCCCTCCGGGTTGATGAGGTCGATCTTACCCGGCCCGCGGTCATGCAGGCAGATCACTGCGGGAATGGGCGTGTCGATGTTGTCAGGCACGCAGATGTATGCCGGGATGCCGATCCCCGCTTCCGAATTATAGCTGATCCGCTCCGCCGTGTAGCCGTAGTAACGCTCGGCGTGATACAGGCGAATGTCCAGAGGGCAGCGCTCGGGCTGGGGGCCGAGGAGTTCCGTCACCTTCGCGCGAAGCTCCGTCGCCCAGCGTTCCTTGTCCGCGAGCCACTTCGCCAGCAGCATGTACTCGGGAACGTACTCGCGCAGCGTCTCGCGCAAATGTTCCCGTGGCGAGTAGGGGTAGAAGGCCCCGAGATCAACCATGCTACTCGGCCACCCCCTCGACGGGTGCCTGTCGCCGCGTCGCGAAGCAGATTCCCGACCAGATGAAGTACAATCCCATCAGGCCCACGATCGCCCCGCACGTGAGGATCAGACCGTGGTAGATGGCCGGGGAAAGCCAGTTGCGGCCGGTCACCAGGATCAGACCCACGAGGGCGTACCAGACGATGTCGGACATCTCGTGCCCGAAGTAGAAAGCGAAGTATTCGCTCGGCGTCTCAGGCGCGGTGTGGGCCATCTGGCCTGCGCCGATGGTCGCCCACCAGCCGACGAAGTACGGGTTCGCCGCGCACACCGCAGCGCCGGTGAAGATCAGCTTCAGCCACGGGACGGCTTCCTGCGCGTGGTTCATGTCCAGCGAGACGCCCGCCGCGGACCGCACCATATCCTGCCCCATGTACACCAGCGCCGCCCCGCCGACGATCCCGATCACCCCGCGCACGCTGTTGCGCGCGAGCACGGCCTGCAGACCCGCGATCAGCAGCAGCACCGTGACGACCTCAAGCAACGCATGGCCGCCGACGATCAGGGGCACGGCGATGAAGCCCTGTGCCGAGGTCTGGCCGATGACAAGCGCCAGCATCGGCCCGGGCATGACCGCCCCCGAGAAGCCGGTGATGAAGGCCATTGAGAGAAGCGATAGGATGCGATTCGCGCGGACAGGCATTGCGGGGGCAATGATACCACGGACGGCAGGGGAGAGGGAACAGGTTGCGCCGCACGAACAGAGCATCAATCCTGGGGCCTGGTATTGCCACCAGGAGATGGCGTGGAATACCGCAGCCTCGCGTCGTCTATACGCTTCCTCGCCTCCCGTGCTTGGTTCGACGTGATACTCGGCTCGCGCTAGCCAGCCGCCCTCATCTTCCCACCCACCTGCCACTCGCCGTTCGACACAGGCACGGCCCGCCCGTCCATGCTCATCTTCGTCCCCCGCAGTATCCAGGCCGTCGGCCCGCCCGTCTTTATCGAGACCACCGCAAGCTCGGCATCGGTCACGAACCTGTGACCGGCGGCTTCGATTTCCCGCGTCTGCCCGGCTTTCCCGCACAGGAACACGTGTGTGATCCCGTCCACCGTCGCCACGGCGCCGGCGGCGCCCCTGTCCAGCGCCGTCACTCTCGCCGGGGTGGTGTTCGGCGCCTGGCGGTTGGAAGTCACCTCGACATCATCGTACCAGCACTGGCCCGGCGTATGGTCGTACTGGAGGGCGAGGCAGACATCCTGCGTGCCCTCGGGTACGATGCTGCTGAACTCGTATTGCCGCCACTCGTTCGCGTTCGCCACAGGCCCGTTTGTCCGGGCGAACGCGACGTTGCCCTTCCAGTAGTACAGGATGCTGGACGCGCCGGTCGGTGAGGTGCACTTCGCCCACCAGCGGGCGGTGATGCGCGCCCCCGGCGGGACGCTGAAGTGGCGGGTGTAGTAGTACCCGCTGTTGTCGATGCGCGCTGAGGCCTCTCCGGTGTGTTTCACCACAGTGTCGATGACATGGTTTTCGGCGAAACCCGGCACTGTCCGCGGGGACCAGCCGGCCATCCCCTGCTCGAAGCCGGGGTTCACGATCAGCCGATTGTCATTGCGCGGGACGATGACGCTGGTAATGACAGCGGCGCGCGCCTTCCCCGTCGTCGCCGCAAGATACGGGCCATACTCCTCGGCTCCGGGGTACGTCCCGGACCGCAGGCTGATGCCCGGTGGCGAGAAGACGTGCGCCTGCAAGCAATCCCGCCCCGCCAGCGCCCGCACCTGGTCGCCCTTGACCTCGAACTCGCCACCGGGCGGCAGGTGCAGCAGGAAGCTGTAGGCGTGTTCTTGCGGGGCGGCAAGGGTGTCGCGAATGAAGAAGAGGCCCGGCTTCACGAACACGATCTGCCGATCAAAGCGGTCCAGCACGCGTACCTTGTCCGTGTTGTAGGTCTCAGCGGCGCTGCCGAGAGTGTAGTCCACCATCGGCCCGGTGCAGAACTCGGTGATGCGCCCTCCGGTCAGGCGCACCTGATCGTGCCCCACCGTCCACTGTTGCTGGCTCTTCAGGTACTCGTCATCCAAGTCGAGCACGATGCTGTTGTGGCCGAGGGTTCCGACGGTGTACCGGCGTTTCGGCGGATCGAAGTAGTCGCGATAGCCCGGGTCCCACGCCGGCCAGCCCCGGCCCCAGTTGATGACGAAGCTGTTGCTGTCGTAGTGGTTGTGCCCGATCTCGGCGGTCGGCGGGCCGGTCTTCATCGCGAGGAAAGCCCCGCCGGCCCGGTAGCCGTCTCGCAGGATCGCGTAGCCCACGTCCACGAAGCAGCCGGAGGGGTTGAAAGTCGGCTGCTTCGGGCGAATGCGCGCCGGATCGAGGGCGATGAACCCACGCACCGACTCCGCGTGCAGCACGTCGGCCTGCTGGCAGTACCAGGCGGACTCCGGGTCGCCGTGCAGGGCCAGAGACAGCATCATGCGTCCGAGGTACCCCCGTGAGGGGCCGCCGTCCCCGAAGCACGGCTGCAGCAGGTTGTTCGGGCTGAGAAGGCTGATGCAGTAACGAGGAAGGCTGCGGATGTAGGGGTGGTTCACCAAGTCGTTGGGGACGTTGGCCGTCGACAGCGCCCAGATCATGTCGGCGAAGCAATCTGCGGCATAGGTGCCGTACATCGGTCCTTCCATCGGGCCGCCATCCTTGCCCTGCGCGTCGAAATACAGCTTCGCCCGCGCGATGGCGTGCTGCACCCAGGCGTCCGCTCGCGGGTCCTCCCCGAGCAGCGCGGTCGCGCCGATGCCCAGCCCGCTGGCGATGACCGCATTCCAGTTGTGGTACGCCGGAACGCTGTCGATGGCCCGGTCGATGGGCAGCAGCGCCTTCTCGATCAGCGACTTGCGCACCAGCTCGCGCTCATCGGGGGTCAACTCCGTCGCCGTCCAGTCGTAGAAGATGCCGACCCATGTCGCGCAGTGCCCACAGTCGAGCTCCGGCTTGCCCTCGCCGTAGCGGTAGCTGGGGTCGGTCCAGGGGATCGGCCAGGCACATAGGTCGAGGACGATGGCGTTCGCCGCATCGAGGTACCGGCGCTCCCCGCTGACGATGTGCGCCAGCAGCAGATACTGCAGCCGAGTGGTGATCGCGTCGGTGCGCTCCTGGAACATGCCTGTCCAGCAGGGGTAATGGGTGTAGTCGTCGTGTCGCGGCGGGGCTTCTTTGGAGAGTGTGTACTCCCACACCTTCGACGGTCCGCCGTCCATGCCCGGCATGGTGACGCTGTACCGGAACGGGGTCGCGAGGAACTCGTCCGCCCTGGCCTGGATCGTCTTCCACGCCTCGGCAGGCACGATTCCCAGCGCGTTCCTCGCATTGTCGGTCGCCATCGCGCGCAGCCGGGGGATGTCCTGTGCGGTGAGGAAGATGCGGGGATGGGCGGGGGCGGAGTAGGCGGCCGCCGCCACGAGCAGAGCGGACACAAGCGCAAGCATCGTGCGGTGTTCCATCAGGCAGCCCTCCAGTAACGAAAGGCGGGGCAGCAATCGTGTGCCGCCCCGCCTTTCCACCTGTCACTCGTCGGTCAGCAATCGTCGCCTACGAATGCTTATATACGTCCCAGCCCAGATAGTTGCTCCAGGCCTCTTCGATGGCCGCGCCAACCTGGCTATGGGCGATTGCGACGTGGTGCTCGAAGCCGTTGTTGCAGATGTACTGCAGCAGCGTCTGCAGATTCGGAATCTGGATGACGCCGGCGCCGCCGAACGTATCCAGCGGATCGTCGGTGAAAGCGCCCTCGCCCACATAGCACGAGATTGTGCCCCACTCGTCGTTGGTGGTGGTGCGGGCGTAGGTGAACGGTCCGCTCTTGATCCGGCCGACGCACGCGCCGTGCGTGTTGCCCCAGCCGACGGTGCCGGCGAGGATGTCCTGCTCGTCCATCTCCACGTTCGCGAAGCAGTCCTTGGGCACCGCGCTGCAGTGGAACAGCACGCACTTGTCCGGGTCGTCGGCGTAGTTGTTGTTCCAGTCGAGCAATGCCGAAGCCACGCCGGAAGCCAGCGTCAGGGAGTACATGCCGATGGCGCCGGTCACGTCGACCTCGCAGCCGCACGGGGTCAGGCGGTTGTTGATGATGCTCATCACGCCGCAGGGGACGATGCCCAGGTATTCCTCGACCGACTGCCAGCACTGGAAGGCCGTGATATCGACCTCATTGGCGGCGATCCATTCCTCGACTGCGAACAGCAGCTTCGCCATCCGGGTGATCGCGTAGTCGGGCGTCTCGGAAGTGTTGACGTAGTTGCGGATGGTGTCGAAGCGCGCCTTGACCTCGGCGGCATCGTCATCGAGCTTCTGGATTTTGCCGAAGATCTCCGACAGGTCGACGACCTCGACGGTGATCCCGTTGGCCTGCAGGATCTTCTCGCTGTAGCGGACGGTGTTGAACGCCGCCGGGCGAGCGCCGATGGCGCCGATGCGCAGGCCGGTGAGGCCCTTGACGACGCGGCAGGTTGCGGCGAAGCGGTTCAGATCGCCGATGAACGAGCACGAATCGGGGGCGCTGCAGTGAAGCGAGGTGAGGGTGTACTTGATTCCGTACTGGGCCAGATTGTTACACACCGACATCTTCCCGCAGAAGCCGTCGCGGCGGTCGGCGAGCGTCATCTTGGCGGGGTCGTCCGGGGTGGCCTGGATGAGGACCGGGACGTTGAGACCCGCGCCCTTGATGGTCTCGGCAACGCCGCGCTCGTCGCCGAAGTTCGGCAGTGTGACGATGATTCCGTCGATCTCTTCGCGGTGCTGCTTGAACAGATCGACGCACTTCTTGATGTCTGCACGGCTCTCGACCGAGCCGAACTTGGTGTCTTCCGGGGTGAGGCAGATGGCCTCATAGCCTTGCTTGGCGAGGACGCTGAGCATGTCCTTGCGGCCGGTGTCAACGAGGTGATCGGGGAAGAACCCACGGTTGCCGACGATGACGCCGAAGGTTGTCTTTTTGGACATCATTTTCCCTCCATCTGGGAGCATATTGTGACCTGCAGTGGAAAGTGAAAGGACCGGCGTCAGTCGGCCGGAGCTATGCTAGGTCAGGACTGTCCATAATAGGCATGTTTGCCGTGCTTGCGCAAGAAGTGTTTGTCGAGCAGATTCCGGCTGATGCCCCGCGGCTGCGGCGACAGCGCCTCGGTGTGAATCGCCATCATCGCGACCTGTTCGAGCACGATGCTGTTCTCCACCGCCGCCGCAGCATCCTTCCCCCAGGTGAACGGCCCGTGGCTCGCGACAAGCACCGCGGGCATCTCGGTGGGGGGCCGGCCCTCGAAGACTTTGACGATCGCGAGGCCGGTCTCCAATTCGTAGTCGCCGGCGATCTGCTCCGGCGTCAGCGCCGCCGTGACGGGGATGTCGCCCCGGTAGTGGTCAGCGTGTGTCGTGCCGTAGGCGGGCAGGCTACGGCAGGCCTGCGCCCAGGCGGTGGCATAAGGCGAGTGCGTGTGCGCGATGCCACTGACACCCTCAAAGGCCCGGTAGAGCGCCAGGTGCGTCGGGGTATCGGACGATGGCCGCAGATCGCCCTCGACCGCATTGCCGTCGAGGTCGAGCACGACCATCTGGTCGGCGGTCATGGCATCGTAGCTGACCCCGCTGGGCTTGATGACCACCAGGCCCGAGTCGGCGTCGAAGGCGCTAACATTGCCCCAGGTAAGAATGACCAAGCCGGAGCGTTGGAGGGCGAGGTTGGCGGCGCACACGGTCTGTTTGAGGTCTTCGAGCATGGAAAGAACAGCAGCTCCTTGTGATCGGGCGATGGAGGCTTCACGTTGTCCGTGGCCGCGACAATCTTGTCGCGGTGCCGTTCGCCGCGTCCTGCCCCGGCAGGATTGCCGGGGCCACTGTGCAAGAGAGGACCCCTACCCCTACCCCTACCCCTACCCCTACCCCTACCCCTACCCCTACCCCTACCCCTA
>CAYWBK010000177.1:0-11819 GCA_964455745.1 uncultured Armatimonadia bacterium | reverse complement strand
CCTTTTGGGGCAACGGCCCGTGATTCGCACGCAAGATGTGGGTAAAGCATAGCCGTGCCGGGAGGGGAGAGGCCGACGGCCGCGGACAAGACGCCCTCGCCACGCAGGCATCCCCGGTGCCCCTACTTCTCCGCCCCCCACTTCAGCTTCCGGCGCAGGCGCTCGTAGTAGCTGCGTTTGCCGATGCGCACGAGCTTCGCGTTGCATTCGGCGCGATCGATGACCACGATGTCATCCGGGAGAAGCCCGATCTCCTCCTGACCGTCGACAGTCAGGCTTACGTCCCCCGGCTCGCGGTTGCGCGCCTCCACCCGCACCCGAATCTCGGCCCTCGGGTGAACGATCAGCGGGCGCGAGTAAAGCGTATGCGGGCAGATCGGCGCGATGATAAGGCACTCGACCGCCGGGTCCACCACAGGCCCTCCGGCGGACAGGATGTATGCCGTCGAGCCGGTCGGGGTCGAGATGATGAGCCCGTCGGCCGGGTAAGTCGCGAGATGATCGCCGTCGACGTCCGTGTGCAGGCGCACCAGTCGCCGAATCGCGGTTTTGGCGATCACGGCATCGTTCAGTCCGATGAGGGTGATGAAGTCCGAGCCGCCCCGGATCACCCGGGCGCGAACCATCAGGCGCTCTTCGGTATTGTAGTGCCCGCTGAGGACCGTGTCGAGGTTGGCCTCCAGGACATCGAACTCCTCCTCCGCCAGGAATCCGAAGCTGCCGAGATCGACCCCCAGAAGCGGCGTGCCCAGCGGAGCCGCGTGCCGCGCCACGCTCAGGAGGGTTCCGTCCCCTCCCATGACGATGACCAGATCCGCCTCGGAGATGTAGTGCATGTCTCCGACCTGGCAGCTCTCACCGCAAGCTCTCCTGACAGCGGCATCGGTTCGGACCTCAACGTTGCGTGCGGCGAGCTGAGTCAGGAGGCGTCGCGCGCAGTCAAGCGCCCGGGGCTTGTGCTGCGCCACCGTGACGCCGACGACCTTGCAGGCGGACGCCCCTTCGCTCTTGCGCGTCATGCTCTACCCGTTCGCCTGCGGATTGGTGGTGGGCTTGGCGAGTCGGTCGAGGTTCTTCTTCGCCGGTTCGTAGTCCGACTGGGTATCCAGCGCCTTGCGGTACTGCGCCTTGGCTTCCTCGAGGTTGCCCTGTTTCTCCAGTGCCACACCGAGATTGTTGATCGAATACACGTACTGCGGGTTCGCCTTCAGCGCCGCCCGGAAGTGCACCACGGCCTCCGTCAGGTTCTCTTTTCCCAGGTAGATCAGCCCGACGTTGTTGTGCGCCTCGGGGTTGTTGCTGTCGATTGCGAGGGAAGTCAGGTACTCCTTGAGTGCATCGTCCTTCTGGCTGCGGTCGTAGTAGGCGTTCGCCAGGCCCACGTGCGCAGCGGCGTTGTCGGGGAACTTCGTCGTGGTCACCCGCCACTGCGCGAGGGCCTCGTCCGCTCGCCCGGCTTTCTCCAATGCCAGAGCGAGGTTCAGGTAGCCGATGCTGAGCCCGTCATTGCTTTTAATCGCCGCCTGGAAAAACGAGACGGCGTCTGCAGCCCGGTTCTGCTTGAGAAGAACCCAGCCCAAATTGTTGAGGCAATTCGCATCCTTCGGGTCGATGGCATTCGCTTTCCGATACGCGGCCTCGGCCTCGGGGAACCGCTTGAGCGCCGCCAGAACCAGGCCGAGGTTGTACTGTGCCGGGAAGCTCTTCTCGTCCACCGCAGCCGCCTGCAGTGGTACGAGCGCCTCGGGAAGTTTGCCCAGGTTATACAGCGCGGTGCCGAGGCCCAGATTGCCGTCGGGAAGCTTCGCGTCGATAGCCAGGGCAGCTTGGTATACTTCGACCGCATCGGCGTCGCGTCGGAGCTTCAGGTAAAGCGAACCCAGAGTCGTCATGACCGAAGTGTTGGCCGGGGACAGCTTGCGTGCCGCCTCGTACTCGCGCACCGCTTTCTGCGTCTCGCCGGCAGCCTGCAGCGCGCGCCCGAAGTTCACGTGCAAGTCGAAGTCATTGCCCTTGATCTGCGCCGCGCGGTTGAAGGCGTTGAATGCTTTGTCGTTGTCCCCGCGCCGGGCATACAGGTTCGCGAGGTTGTACTGGGCGTCGAAGTAGTCCGGCTTCTTTGCGAGGGCCGCCTTGTACTGCTCCTCGGCCTTCGCGAGGTCGTCCTTGGCCAGATAGGCGTTGCCGAGATTGTTGTGCGCGACATCGTAGTCGCTCTTCTTCTGCAAAGACTGGTTGAGGAAGCTGATGGCGTCGTCCAGTTCGCCTAGCTGCAGCGCAACCGTGCCGCGCCAGCACAAGACCACCGGATCGCCCGCCTGCGCCTTCAGAGCCTCATCGAAGGCTGCTTTCGCATCGACGTACTTGCCTGCCCCATAGGCCTGCACGCCGCGGTCGAAGGCTGACTGTTGAGCGGTTGCCGGCTGAGGGGTTGCCTGTTGAGCGCTTGCCGGCAGCCCGCTCACCGCGAGAGCCACGGTCGCGACCATCGCCACCACGATAGCCTTCACGATCTGTCGACTTCTCATGTCGTCCACTACTCCCTCGAGTCGCCCTCGGCAACAGGCTGGACTCCGAGCTGACCGCGCCCCGGCACAAGGTCTCTGACTGCGGCGGCGATGCCGGCGGCGTCAAGGCCATATCTGGCCCGCAAGCTTGCCGTATCGCCGTGCTCGACGAAGCGGTCCGGGAAGCCGAGGCGCTTGACGGGTGCGCCGCACAGACCCGCATCAAGGAACATTTCTGCAACCGCAGCCCCAAAGCCTCCCGCCAGAGCATTCTCCTCGACCGTCACAATCGGGCGGCGGCTCTCGGCGATGTCCCTCAACAGGCTCTCGTCAAGCGGCTTCACGAACCGCGCATCGACCACGCCGCAGCCGATGCCGCTGCCGGCCAGCTCTTCTGCTGCCAACAACGAAGGCTCCACCATGTTCCCCAGTGCAAGGATCACCGCATCCGCGCCCTCCCGCAATACCCGACCCTTGCCCACGGTCAGAAGTTCCGGCTCGCCCTCGAGACTTGCGCCCGGTCCCTGCCCGCGCGGGTATCTCAGGCTGACCGGACCGTCCAGCGAGAGGGCCGTGTACAGCATGTCGCGCATCTGCGCCTCATCCGCCGGAGCCATGACGGTGAGGTTCGGGATATGCCGCAGGAACGAAAAATCGAAAACCCCATGATGTGTCGGGCCGTCGTCACCGACAAGGCCGGCGCGGTCGAGCGCGAAAATCACCGGCAGGTTCTGCAGCGCGACATCGTGTACGATCTGGTCGTAGGACCGTTGCAGGAACGTCGAGTAGATCGCCACGAGCGGCCTCAGCCCGGCTGCGGCAAGCCCTGCCGCGAAAACCACCGCATGCTCCTCGGTCATCCCCACGTCGAAGCAGCGATCCGGGAAGGTGCTGCGGAAACAGGCCAGGCCCGTTCCGTCGAGCATCGCCGCCGAGATGACCACCAGCCGGTCATCTTTCTCCGCCAGCTCCATCGTGACCTGGCCGAGCACCTGGCTGTATGTCAGTGGCCCCTCATGCGGCTTGCACTCTCCGTTCGCAATGTTGAACGGGCGCGTGCCGTGGAAACGGCTGGGATCATCCTCCGCAGGCGTGTATCCTCGGCCCTTCTGCGTGGCGACATGCACCAGGACCGGCCCACGAAGCTTCTGGGCGTCCTGGAGGACATCGATCAAGTCTCCGATGTCATGCCCGTCGATCGGGCCAAGATACGTGAAACCCAGCTCCTCGAACAACATCCCCGGCACCACAAGTTGCTTGAGACCACCGCGAACCCGGTCGGCGGCCTGAAGCATCGCGTCTCCGAGGGGCATGTTGCGCACGACTTTGGAAATATCTCGCCGCGCCTTGTTGATTGCCGGCTCCAGGTACCCGGCGCGAACTCTCGCCAGATAGGAGGACATCGCGCCGACGTTCTTGCCGATGCTCATCTCGTTGTCATTGAGCACCACGAGAAGGTCGACTTTCGACGCCCCGGCCTGGTTGAGCGCCTCCAGCGCGAGGCCGCCGGTCAGCGCCCCGTCGCCGATGACGGCAACGATCCGCTCCTCCCCGCCGCGTAGGTCGCGGGCTTTCGCAAACCCCAGCGCCGCGGAGATGGACGTGCTTCCGTGTCCGGTCCCGAAGGCGTCGTGCGGGCTTTCCTCACGCCGCGGGAAGCCGGATAGTCCGTCCATCTGCCGGATCGTGCTGAACTGCTCGCGTCGCCCGGTGAGGAGCTTGTGCGTGTAGCTTTGGTGCCCCACGTCCCAGATGATCTTATCCGTGGGCGAGTTCAGGACGCGGTGGAGGGCGATCGTCAGTTCGACGACCCCAAGGTTCGGCGCGAGGTGCCCGCCGCTCTCGGAGGTGGTGGCGATGATCTGCTCGCGCACTTCGGCGGCGAGTTCCCGCAGATCGGCCTGCGACATGTCCTTGAGGTCGGCGGGCGAGTTGATGTCGGCGAGTTTCTTCGTCATGTGCGCCATCTGCGCGCGTGCGCGCTACTGTGTCTCCCCCGTCGTCGCTTTCCACTCCTCGACCTTAGCCTCGGCCTCCTGCAGCTTCTGCGTGCAGACGGCTCTCAGGGCCATGCCCTCCTCAAACTTGCGGAGGGCATCCTCGAGCGGCAGATCGCCGCCCTCCAACTCCTCGACGATGGCCTCCAGGCGAGCGAGGGCGTCCTCGAAGCTCATGTCCTGCATTGTGTTTGTGCTGTCCATGATGTGTTTGACGGCCTCGGTGATAGGTCTCATATCAACGATGGTTGTGCGGAAGCTCTCGGCAAGTCGCGCGGCGTTCTCTCAAGCCGGGGGTCGGATGAATCAAAGCCCTGAAACGGTTCGTCCATTCTGCATCTGGTCATCTCGATGTAGCTTGGGTTAGCGTCGATCCCGATCCATCTGCGGCCCAGTATCGACGCGACGCGGCACGTGGTTCCGCTTCCCACGAAGGGGTCCATTACCATGTCCCCGACATTCGAGCTCGCCCGAATCATCCGCTCCATTAGTGCTTCCGGTTTCTGGGTTGGGTGATCGCGCCTCTCCGCGCTGCAATAATGGACATGGGAGAATTGCCACACGTCTCCGGGATTCGCCCCGGCCATGTTATTGCGCTCGCGATAGTACTTCTGGGGTACCCTCACTCCATCGAGGTTGAATGTGTAGTCATCGGAGCACGTGAAATACAGGATGTCCTCGTGTCTGGGAGAGAACCCTGTTCTGCGCCCCATTCCTTGTGTATAATGCCACGTGATCCAACCGTTAAAATGCAGCCCCAACTCCTCCTCCATCATGGTGAAGAGCTTCGCGATGAACCGGACGCCCATGAAGACGTAAATCGAACCGTTCGGGACCAGCAAACGCCTCGCTTCGGAAAGCCAGGCACGGGTGCTCGTTTCGTACTCATCCCACACGCGCATATCCGTGTTATTGCCGTAGTCCTTGCCAAGGTTATACGGCGGATCGGCAATGATGAGGTGGACACACGCGTCCGGCATCTGCGCCATCTCAGCGGCCGCGTCACCGCAGATGAGCCGGTCACATTCCATTTCCACTGCCCTCCTTGACCCACCCATGTTTTTTCGCGAGACCAAGCCATCTATCCTCGCCGTTCGATTTGATGTACTTTTGGTCAAGGACCTGTAGGAACTCCCAGGCCGTGCGCCCCTGGGTCTCCACGTAGTGTATATCGCGTATCTGAAGCTGGCCGGTGCCCAGCGCGGGGTTGTAGCTGAGATCGTGTGCGGACACATAGTTGAGGTCGTATGCGGCGCATGACACGACCTCCATGATCCCGTTGGTCACGCCGTCTGTGTCCTTCTCGCCGTAAACCCGGTGCTTGAGGGACAGGATGATGAATATGTAGTCCGGATCGACGACGTACGCTGTTCGGATTCGGGCGAACGAGGTGATGTTGGGGCTACGGCCGGAGTTAGGTATGTCCTCGGCCGTCGCCTTCACATCAGCGTGAGCTGAAACATACTCGTCGTTCCTGTCGCGACGTCTGAACTGAAGCACCACGTCGAAAAGATCAAGCCGCAGTCCTGCCTCTACATGCACTAGTGCTCCGTCAGTCGTGAATCTTTAGGCAGAGGCCTGTAAGGCACGCACATCAACGGCCTATATGTCCTGGGGGATTGCAGGAAGATCGCTATGCGATCTTAGCCCCAGACCCCTGCATTCTGGACGCCTTTGACCCTGAAAATCGCGGGGGTTTGGGGGATGCAATCCCCCAAGGTGTTAGGGCCGTTCAGCGATCTTGCCGTTTTGCCATTCTACCAAAGATTCTCGTCTGACAAGGCACTAGATCGTACCCGTTCCCAACGTCATCGGCAATGCTTTCGAACTGCTCGACCGCCCAAGCCTCCACGAACGGGCCAGCGACCTTGTTGATGTTCTCCAAGGGAAGTCCGCGCTTCAGGTTAGTCCGGATGAAGATACGATTTCTCCCCTCGTCGATTGAGCTACGCATAATGGCGCAGACGCGGCTAACCGCGAAATCCGACCACTCCGGGTATCGCGGATCTTCCTCAGGCACCTTGTAGATGATGTCCACGCCCTCAACTCCTCGGCGGGCCTCGGTACACGACCTTGGCCGGCCCCGGCATGTCTCGCCACTTATGTCAACCGTCCTCCGACGGCCTGAGTTCCATCACCCGGGCCCCAATGACTCCGTCCGATACGTGCGCATGGAGCGCCTGGCCGATCTCCGCCTGGCGCGTGCTTTGCACCACATGCCCGTCCGCCGCGTCGACCAACATTGCGTACCCGCGAGACAGAACGCCCCGGGGACTGAGCGCCCGGAGGCTTGCGTCCGCTTTGTCCACGCGAGAACCTTGCCGTTCCAGCCTCCGGTGCATTAGTTCTACGATCCGCTCGCTCGCCTCGTCCACGCGCTGGGCACGAACTTCCACGTAGGCTTCCGGGCGCTTGAGCAGCGGGTGCTCGGCGAGGCGGCTGAATTGCTGTCGGGCGCTCGCCAGCCGGTGCTCCAGTGTCGTGAGCATCCGCCTGCCGAGAGCATCGACCCCGCCCGCAAGCTCACGGCTGTCCGGCACAGCCAACTCCGCCGCGGCCGAGGGTGTCGGCGCCCGTAGATCGGCCACGAAGTCCGCGATTGTGAAGTCGGTCTCGTGCCCGACGGCGCTGATCGTCGGTTTCGAGCTTGCAAAAACCGCCCTTGCCACGGTTTCGTCATTGAAGGCCCACAGGTCCTCGATGGATCCGCCCCCGCGCCCGAAGATGACCAGATCGACCCGGGGATCGGAGTTCGCCAGTCGCAACGACTCGCAGATGCTGGCCGGTGCGGCCTCTCCCTGCACGATCGTGGGGATGATGACGATCTCGGCGAGGGGGTAGCGGCGAGACAGGATCGTGACCATGTCGCGGACCGCGGCTCCGGTGGGGGAGGTGCAAAGCGCGATCCGGTGCGGAAAGCGGGGAAGAGGCCTCTTGCGCGTGGGATCGAACAGGCCCTCGCGCTCCAGCTTGGTTTTCAGCGCCTCCAGCGCCGCCGCCAGCTCTCCCGCGCCGTCGGGTCGCATGGTCCGCACGATGAGCTGATAGCGCCCCGCTTTCTCATACACCGACACCGCGCCGTCGGCGATGACGCGGTCGCCCTCGCGCGGGTCAAAGCGCAGGCCGGCGGCTGCGCTGCGGAAGCACACACACGACAGGGCGGCGGCATCGTCTTTGAGGGAGAAATACAGGTGCCCGGATGAATGGCGGGTCAGATTCGATATCTCGCCGCGCACTGAAGCGTCCTGGAGGATCTCGTCGCGGTCGAGCAGCCGTTTGATGTACGCGGTAATCTCGCGCACGCTGAGTGCCGGTATCTCAAGCATGTCCGGGGTCCAGGGGTTGGCTCGACGTAGTTGACGAAGACGCGGCAGACCGCGCTGACGCAACGGCTCAGACGCCGTTCTTAGCCTCGGCGACATCCTCGCGCCGGGCGAGAGCGCCCAGGATGCCGTTGACGAACTTGCCCGACTCGGCCGTGCCGTAGTCCTTCGCCAACTCGACGGCCTCGTTGATCGCCGCGCTCCCCGGCACATCGGGGAAATACAGAAGCTCGGCAGCCGCCATCCGCAGGATGTTGCGGTCGATTGCCGGCATACGGTCCAGGGCCCACTCCCGCGAGAGAGAGGCGATCCCCTCATCGATCACGGCCGCGTGCCGGAAGTACGTGTCCGCCAGGCGCATCCCGAACTCCTGGATTTCCGCCGACAGCTTCTCGTACTCCTCGCCCGACATCCCCCATTCACCGGCGAGGACATCGAGCGTATCGCGCGCCTCGCCGATCGCCTCTCCGGGCGACATGCCCCCAATGTCAGCCTGGAACAGGATCGCGAGGGCCAATTCCCGGGCGCGCCGACGGGCGCCACTGCGGATTGTCATTGCTTTCATGCTAGTCAGGACTGAAAAAGTAGCGGGTGAGAGCCGCAGTCACGGCCATGCACAGGATTGCCCCCAGCCCGGCTCCAACGCCTTTCCAGGCGAACGCCATCGCGACCAAAAACCCGAGAACTGCGCCGGCGACGCCCTTCCAGAAGGGGTTCACGGGCGGATGAATCGGTTCGAGGTCGAGGTCCTCCATCTCTAGCCTCCGTTGGCGTCGAACATGCGACGCTCCAGAAAGTGAGTGTCGATCTGACCGCGGCGGAAATACGCGTTGCCCAAGAGTCTCAGGTGGAACGGGATCGTCGTTCGCACGCCCTCGATCTTGATGCCCTGCAGCGCCGCCTCCATGCGAGAGATCGCGCCCTCTCGGGTCTGGTCCCAGCAGATGACTTTGGCGATCATCGGGTCGTAGTACGACGAGATCACGCTGCCGCACCCGACACCGGCGTCGATCCGCAGCCCCGGCCCGAACGGCACCCGGAACTCGGAGATCGTCCCCGGCGAGGGGGCGAAGTCGCGCTCGCCGTCGGCGGCGAGGATGCGGCATTCGATGGCGTGGCCGTTGAACCAGATGCGCCCCTGCTCGCAGCTCAGGCGCTCTCCGGCCGCAACCCTTATTTGCTCGCGCACAATGTCGATACCGGTCAGCATCTCCGTGACCGGGTGCTCGACCTGCACGCGGGTGTTCATCTCCATGAAGTAGAAGCGACCGCGCGAGTCCATGAGGAACTCGATGGTGCCCGCGCCGCGGTAGTCCACCGCCTGTACCGCTTTCACCGCAGCCTCGCCGAGCTTCTTGCGCTGCGACGACGAGACGGCCACCGAGGGGCTTTCCTCAAGCAGCTTCTGGTTGCGGTGCTGGATCGAGCACTCGCGCTCGCCCAAATGCACCACGTTGCCGTGGTTGTCGGCGAGGATCTGCACCTCGATGTGTCGCGGCTCGGTAACGTCTCGCTCCAGGTAGATTTCGCCGCTGCCGAAGGCCGACCTGGCTTCGGCGCGGGCTGCGTCAAGGGCGGAGCCCATCTGCTCGCGATTGTGGACCACGCGAATGCCGCGTCCGCCGCCTCCGAGAGCCGCTTTCAGCCGTATCGGGTACCCGAGGTCCTCGGCGAGATCGCGCGCTTCTTTCACGTCGCGGACGCACGACGAGCTGCCGGGAATGATCGGCACGCCGGCCTCGAGCATCGTCCGCTTGGCCTCGGACTTGTCGCCCATGCGGGCGATGACGTGCGAGGGCGGGCCGATGAAGGTGATCTTGCAGGCCTCGCACACCTCGGCGAAGCTCGCCTCTTCCGACAGGTTGCCGTATCCGGGGTGGATAGCTTCCGCGCCCGTGACGACCGCCGCGCTGATGATGTTGGCGACGTTGAGGTAGCTGTCGCGGTTCGGGGCTGCGCCGATGCAGACGGCCTCATCGGCCATGCGAACGTGTAGCGAGTGGCGGTCGGCCTCCGAATACACGGCAACGGTGCGGATCTTCAGCTCGCGGCAGGCCTGCATCACTCGGCAGGCGATCTCCCCGCGGTTGGCGATCAGGACCTTCTCAAACATGCGGTCTCCAGTGGGGGCTTGGTGGCGGTGCCATCTGCGCGGATCGTGGGTGGCCGGGGGCGACAGTCAGGAATGCACTACCGGAGCCCTGCAGCAGCCTGGAATCAAAAAGCGGAAGTTCGGTCAGAACTTCTCATGCCCCGGCGTGGTGCACTTCACTTCGCCGGTTTCCGGGTTGTATGTATATGGCTGCCCGGACACCGGGCACTTCCCCGGCACGGCCAGCCCCTCGAGTGTGTCAGGATACTTCCCATCCTCTGAAAGCTTCATTTGCAGCTCGGCGCGCAGTTGCTGGAGGTTGTTCATGCACTCCACGCTGTGGCCCTTGTCCAGCGCGCCGCCGATGACCGTCTTGCCGCCGGGCTGGCTGCTCTTCTTGCTGCCAAAGTAGGCGAAATAAGCCCCCGCCAACAAGGCGATCAGCACCATGACAACGAGAATCTCAACGAGCGAGAAGCCATTTGAGGATGCGCGTCGGTTGCTCATTTTGGTCCCTTGCCTGACTTGGACGTCTCCTCGGGTCTGACGAGAATGAGCACGTCACCGAACTGCACGGCCTGGCCGCTCTCGGCAACGACATCGACAACCTCGCCGCTCACCGGCGTCACGACCTCGGTAAGCTTGCGAAGCGCCTCGATGTAGCCCACGGTCTGGCCTTCTTTGACCTTGGCCCCGGCTTCGATGATCGGGGGGGCGTCCGGTCCTTTGCCGCGGTAGAAGAAGCCGACGAGGCGCGAGGTGATCTTGCTGACCTCGCCCATCGTCGCAACCGGCGCTGCGGAGGCCTGGGGCTGAGGTGTGGAAAGGGTTTGAGCGACCTGCGAACGCTCGATCACCCCCCCCCTGGTGACGCGGACGAGGCTATCACCCTCGCGCACAGACAACTCCGCTGCGGACGAGGTCTTCAGAAGCCTGACGATATGTTTGATGCGCTCTCGATCCATGTGCCTAGCCCGGCATAGCCGAAACCAAGGGCGGAATTGACCACAAAGATACAATGACGCGAAACGGCCAAACCACCCCTGCCGAGACCTGCACTGCCGCTTTGTGTCTTCGTGTCTTCGTGGTCGGAGTCGTTGGTCCGTCCCCTGATCCTGTGCTGACTGAACTCAAGTCGAATCCCGAGATACTACCCCGTGCTGACCCGCTCCACATATTCCCCGCTGCGGGTGTCGATCTTGAGGACGTCGCCGTTGCTGATAAACAGTGGCACGGTGACGATCGCTCCGCCCTCGACGACGGCGGGCTTGTTGCCTCCCTGGGCGGTATCGCCTCGCAGTCCCGGATCGGTCTGGGTGACGCGCCGGTCGACCGTATTCGCCACTTCGACGCCGATCAACTCGCCCTCATACTGAATGACGAGGACGGTCTCGCCCTCTTTGAACCACTTGGCCGACTCTTCCACGGAGCTCGCCGGGATGTCGACCTGTTCGTAGGAGTCGAGGTCCATGAATGTGAATGACTCGCCCGAGCCGTACAGGTACTGCATCTCCTTGCGGTCCACATGCGCGCGCTCGAACTTCTCGCCGGACTTGAAGGTCTTCGAATAGACGTTACCCGTCCGGATATCGCGGACTTTCGTGCGCACCACGGCCTGCCCTTTGCCGGGCTTGTAGAACTCACTGGAGACGATCATATAGACCTGACCGTCGAGTTCAAAGGTCAGGCCGGTCTTGAAATCGGATGTGCTGATCAACTCGGGTACTCCTCCTCGCGTGGGGCGTGCGTCTCGCCTGCCGGCCCCCGCAAAACACCCTACAGGTCGCCACCACGCGGGCAAAAGTCTACATGATACGATGCGAAAAGTAAAGCGACGGGCGCGTGGGGGTGCGTTCGCCAGTTGTAGGTAGAGACGAAAAGAGCTACCCTCCAGGTATCA
>CAYWBK010000176.1:0-11910 GCA_964455745.1 uncultured Armatimonadia bacterium | reverse complement strand
AACGGCTTGTTCGCACTCTGGAGAGTGCTCCTACAGACTTTTGCAATCGCCTCTAGCGACACTTCTTTCAGACCATGTGGCAGCGCGATTTATCGCGCGAATCACGTCGTATAGTTACCAACGCCTCGACTTCGACCGAGTGCTTGCTCGCAACCGACGGCGCAATGGGCGGAGGGCAGTTCGGCCCGCATTTGGCGCGATAAATCGCGCTGCCACATGGTCTGAAAAAACAGTCACTAAACAGGTACCTCCGCTTGCGGAGAGGGGCCTACCCGCTGTAGGCGGGTCAGGGTGAGGTTGCCGTTCGCCCGGCAAAAGCCACAGGCAAATGCAGGTAGCCCGGATGGATACCGGGCTACCTGGACTGGTCGGAGGAACGGTCGGCTAGCTGAGGAGCTCGGCAGCCTTGTCCACGGCGGACGCGGCGTCCGGGGCGTAGCCATCTGCGCCGATCTCGTCGGCGTAGTTCTGCGTGACGGGCGCGCCGCCGATCATGACCTTGGCCTGACCGCGAATGCCGGCCGTGGCCAGAGCGTCGATCGTGTCCTTCATCGCCGGCATCGTCGTGGTCAGAAGAGCCGACAGCGCGACAATGTTCGCGCCCTGGTCCTTCACTGCCGCCACGAACTTCTCCGGCGCGACGTCGACTTCGAGGTCGATGACGTCATAGCCGCCGCCCTCGAGCATCATCGCGACGAGGTTCTTGCCGATGTCGTGCAGGTCGCCCTTGACGGTGCCGATCGCGACCTTGCCCTTGGCCTCGATACCGGCGCTCGCGATGAGCGGCTTGATGATGTCCATCCCGGCGTGCATGGCGCGCGCCGCGATGAGGACCTCAGGCACGTAGAACTCGTTCTTCTTGAACCGGTCGCCCACGACGTTCATCCCGGCGATGAGGCCCTGATTCAAGATATTCGCCACGGGTTCGCCCGCGTCTACGGCTTCCTGTGTGATCTTCGCTGTTGCTTCTCGGTTGCCGTTGATCACGGCATCTGCCAGGGCTTGCAGGTCGGCCATTGCAAAACCTCCCATTCGGTTGGGTGTGTCCCCTTTGGTCTGAGCTTCGGTGCGGCCTGATTAGACGGCATCGAGGGGAGTGTGTTTCCCCTCGTTCCTTCCTTTCCCTGCGTGTAGCTCGAAAAAACTAGCTCGCGCCCGGGAAAAGCATCGTGTCTGCAAAAGTCATCTGGAAGTCGAGCCTGCCGGACAGCTCCAGGTGCGTCGCCTGGTGCGCAATCTCGGTCGCTCGCCCTCGCTCATCTATGGAAAGCAGCGCCAGGATCGCTCCCGCCCCTGCGGCATTCCCTACCCCGCGTATCCGGTCCAGCGGCACATCGGGCAGCATCCCGATCCGCACCGCGCTGGCCGGGTTGATGTGGTTGCCGAAGGCTCCTGCCAACAGTATTTCGCCAAGGTCATCCGCCGTGAGGCCGGCCTCTTTCAGCAAGACCTCGATCGCCGCCCTCACTGCGCCCTTGGCAAGCTGTATCTCGCGCACATCGCGTTGAGTGATGTAGATATTCTCCGCCCCGGCCCCGTTGCCCTCCGTGGCGAGAAGAACTTTGCGCTGCGGCCCCTCGCCGTCCAGCCGTCGCGAGAGATTCGCCGCCATCCCCTCGGGCACCTGCCCGTTGAGCATCCGGCCCATCGGGTCACACATCCCCGATTCGAGCAGCGTCGCCATCGCGTCGAAAATGCCGGAACCGCATATCCCCACGGCGGGTCGGTCGTCGATAGTGCTAATGCACAGATCGCCATCGACGAAGGAGACGCCCTCGATCGCGCCGGGCGCGGCCCTCATGCCGTACTGAATCTGCACGCCCTCAAACGCCGGGCCGGCGGCGCAGGAGGCGACCAGCAATTTCTCCCCCGACCACAAAGCGACCTCCCCGTTCGTGCCGATGTCTACTGCAAGCACCGGATCGGTGCGCGAGGTCATGTCGGCGGCCAGGATCACGCCCACCGTGTCCGCGCCCACGAAACCGGCGACCACCGGCAGGCAGCAGACGCGCCCGCGAGGGTGCATCTTCACACCGCAGTCATCCGGCGACATCCTGATGGGGTCGCTGGTGACAGGGATGAACGGCGATCTGGCGAGGTAATGCGGGTCCAGCCCTGCGAACAGGTGCTGCATGCAGGTGTTGCCGACAACGGTCATCTCGTAGATATGCTGGTGACGCCCGTCGAACTTGCCAAGGGCGATCTCGATGACCTCGTTCACGACATCGGCTGCCTCGCGCTGCAGTTCCGCCAGGCCATCCGTATGAGTGGTCGAGTGCTCGATGCGAGAGATCACATCGGCTCCGTGGCGAGCCTGGGGATTGTGAGCCGCCGCCGTCGCCAATTGCTCCCCGGTCAGCAAGTCCATCACGTAGGCCACGACAGTCGTGGTTCCGATGTCCACGGCGGCTCCGAGGCATCGCGGCGGCGTCGAGGCGGGGTCCACGTCCACGAGGCGGTTCCCGACGAAAGTGGCGCACACGCGGTGGCCATCCTTGCGCAGGGCCGTCGGCAAACCTCTCAGCGCCGATACGGTGCCGTGCAGGGGCCCGGACAGCGGCTCCAGGTCGTCCACCAAGCGTCTGAAGTCCGAACGCTGGTCTTCGAGCGACGGAGGCAAGACTTCAACATGGTATTGCCGCACGTTCGGGCGCAGCTCGACCGAACGCACGAGATCCTCGGATAGCGTCTTGTCGCCGATGACGCGCGCAGTCGGCGTGACGTAGATCGCGCAGTTGCCCAGAGCCCGCGCGCAGCAGGCCAGGCGCACTCCGTGGGCAAGCTCGGCCTCGGTGAGATGGTCGCGCTCGTCTCCGGCCAGGTCGCTGATCTCCCCGGTCAGCACCGACACACGGCACTTGCCGCACTTGCCGTGCCCGCCGCAGGGGAGGTTCAATTGCACTCCCGCCTGCTCGGCAGCGTCGGAAAGCCGCGTCCCGGCGGGGACGCTAACCTGCCGGCCCGAGGGCTGGAACTGGACGGTGACCTCAAGGGCTTCGGGTTTGTCAGTCACGCGGTATCCCTTGCATCTGTTGCCTGGATGAGTGCGCAAGCCGTGCTTGCCCCACTTGCCGCCTGCAATCTCCGCGGCCGGAAACGACACAGCCCGAGTCGGTCGACTCGGGGCATTTTCACTTCAGTGGTTCCGCCTGGTTCGGTACCCACACTTCACTGCTACACGGTTGCTCGCTGTAAGGTGCCATCACTGGTAATATCGAAGCTGGTTGCGGGCTTTGCCCGCGATTTCCGAAGTGGCGCTGATCGCCAGGCACTGCTCGAACAACGGCTTAGCCCGCTCGTCGTCGCCCAGCATCGTGTGCATCATCGCCAAATCGTATACATAGAGCTGAGAAGTCGGATCGAGACTGCACGCCTTCTCGAAATGCTCGATGGCTGCGTCGAAGTCGCCCGTGCCGTTCATGGTGGCGTGCGCCAAGCCCCACCACGCCTCGGCGAGGTCGGGGCTGTCGGCCAGCACCTGTTGGTACAGCGGCAGAGCCGACCCATAGTCGCCGCTTATGCGGTACGCATGGGCCTGTGCGAGGAGCTCTTGGCTCATAAGGACCTCTGCGCTGAAGAACAGCGATCAACCGGCATCGGGAAACCTTGCCGGGGGACGCATCCCCGTCTCGCCAAGCGGGATCAACTCAGCCGATCACCGACAGCCAGTCTGGCCCCCCGCAGGTAGTCGGCCGCGCTCATGCGACGACGCCCCGCAGGCTGCACCTCGGTAATCAGCACCGTCCCCTCACCGCAGGCGACGACCACCCCCCCATCCCTGGCAACCTCGACGATCTCGCCGGGCTCATGGTCGCCCTTTGGGCTTCGGGCTACGCGCGTCGCCATGATTCTCAATGGAGCGGCATCGCCCACCCAGGCGATGGGCCAGGGATAACAGCCACGCGCCTGCCGATCTATCCCCACCGCGCTGTTCGCCCAGTCGATGCAGCCATCCTGCTTCCTCAGCAGAGGGGCGAAAGTCGCGTCCGCGTCGTCTTGAGGGCGGCGAGGAGCCCGTCCAGTCTCCAGGGCTTCCAGCACCTCCCCCATCAGACTCGTTCCGAGAATTGTCAGCCGCGCGGTGAGCGTGTCCGTCCGGTCCTCGGGCAACATATACGTCGCGCGCTGAGCGATAACGTCCCCGCTATCGACGCGTTCCGCGACATATTGCACCGTCACGCCGGTCTCTGTCAAGCCCTCCAGAATTGCGTGCTGGACGGGCGCCGCCCCCCGCAGCTTCGGCAGCAACGAGTAGTGCACATTGACCGCCCCGAACCGCGGAAGGTCGAGCAAATGGCACGGCAGTATCTGCCCGTACGCCACGACGACGACCAGGTCCGTGCCCTGTGAAACGAGGGTATCGTGAAGCTCATCGCACCCGCACCGGTCGGGTTGGCACACCGGCACCCCCAGCTCGAGGGCGGCTTCCTTGACCGGCGGGGCCATCAGCGCGCCCGACCGCCCGCGGGGCTTGTCCGGCTGGGTGACGACGGCCACCAGCTCGTGCTCGGCGGTGATGACATCGAGATACGGCACCGCGTGCACCGGGGTGCCGAAGAACGCGATTCTCAACTCTCCGACTCCTGCTTCTTACGGGACTTGCTCAGGCGCTCGAAGGCCTGCATGACCTCTTTCAGCGTCGTCGGATCGATGCGGTACCCGCCCTCCTCCGTCTCGTCCGGGACCATCCAACCGAGCGTGTCTTCCTCCGCGCGGTCGATGAACAGCACTCCGTCGAGGTGGTCGATCTCATGCTGCAGCGCCCGCGCGAGGAACCCGTCCGCCTGGATGCAGATCTCCTCGCGATCCGGCGTGAGCGCCTCAACGGTGACCTCCGCCGGTCGGACGACAATTCCCTGCAGGGTCGGCAGGCTGAGGCAGCCCTCAGTGCCCTCGTCGACTCCCTTGCAGTTCACGACCCGGGGATTGATGAGCTGGTACAGCGGCCCGTCCTCTTCGGTCCTCACGACAATGGCCCGCACCGGGGCCCCCACCTGCGGCGCGGCCAGCCCAACCCCCGGGGCCTCGATCATCGTCTGGGCCATGTCCGCGAGTAGCTGGCGGACTTCGTCGTCGATCTTCTTGATGGGCTGCGCCTTCTTGCGGAGAACAGGATCGCCGCAGAACAGTATCTTCAGCTTCGCCATCGCACTCCTCGCATCTTCTCGAAGTCGGGGATAGCGTCCTTGCGCGCCGAGCCAAGCCCTGGGTGTCGCGAGCCGTGCAGAGCGCGGCTACAGACGGGGACCCCAGAGCGGGTGGCTGCCCGGACGGCGTGGGGTCCCCGTCACAGCCTCGCTTCGCGGACCTGTGACACCCCACGTCTTGGTATTCCTACAGACTTTTGCAACTGCCACGAAAGCCGCCGTTTGCCTCTCCCCTCCCGGTACGGGAGGGGTGCCCGCGAAGCGGGCGGGGTAGGGCCGTTCCGGCTCATTTTCATCGTCTCAGAGTGCCGAAACCGGGCATGAAAGCCGCCTCTATTGACAGGCTTCCTCACATCATATCCACCGGATCCATCTCTACAGCCACCGTCGTCGTCCGGGTATCCCCCAGGCTGCGCAGCGCCTCGGTCAGAACTGCGCGCGTCTCCTCGGGGCTTTCCGCTTTCACGATCAGGTGATAGCGATACTTCCCTCGCAGCTTGTGCAGCGGAGCCTCCGTCGGCCCGAGGAACTGCGGCAGCATGTCTCCGCCGGACAGGCCCTGCCCGCGCAAGACAGCGGCCATCTTCTGCGCCGCGCGCTGGGCCGTCTGCTCGTCTACATCGGCGAAAACGATGTTCGTCAGGTGCACGAAAGGCGGGTAAAGCGCCTCCCGGCGGGTCTCGAGCTCCTGTGCGTAGAAGCCGGCAAAATCATGCGCCGCCGCTGCCGCGATGGCGTAGTGATCCGGGTTGTACGTCTGGATGAGGACGTTCCCCGGCTTGTCGGCGCGGCCCGCCCGTCCCGCCACCTGAGTGAGAAGCTGGAACGTCTGCTCGGCGGCGCGGAAGTCCGGCCGGTTGAGGCCCGTGTCGGCATTCAGCACCCCAACCAGCGTCACGTTGGGGAAATGCAGGCCCTTGGCGATCATCTGGGTGCCGACCAGGACATTGGCCTCCCCCGACTGGAAGCGTCGGATGATGTCTCCGTGCGCTCCCTTGTGCGCGACGGTGTCGCGGTCCATCCGGGCGATGACCGCCTGCGGGAACATGCGCTCAATCTGGTCTGCGACGCGCTCGGTGCCGACGCCGTGGAAGCCGACCTCGCGGCTGCCGCAGGCATCGCATGTATCGGGCACGCGCCGGGCGAAGTCGCAGTGATGGCACCGCAGAAGCTTCGTCTTGTGATGGTACGTCAGCGATACGGCGCAGTCGGGACAGCGCAGCGAGTGCCCGCATTCCCGGCACATGACGAAGGTCGAGAAGCCGCGCCGGTTCAGGAACAGGATCGACTGCTCGCCGTCATCGAGGCGCTGTAAGAGGGCCTCGACGAGTTCATCGCTCAGGTGGCTTCCGCGGTCGGACGGCGGTTCGTTCCGCAGGTCGATGAGCGTGATCTCAGGCAGGGGGCGATCGTCGATGCGCATCGGGAGTCCGACAAGCTGCAAGTCCCCCACCGCCTCGGCGGCCCGATAGTAAGTCTCAAGCGCCGGCGTCGCGCTGCCGAGTATCAGCACCGCCCCGCTGCTCTCGGCTCTTTGCGCGGCGACATCGCGGGCATCATACCGCGGCGGGCTCTCCTGCTTGTAGGCCCGGTCGTGCTCCTCGTCGATGACGATGACGCCGATGTCGCGCACCGGGGCGAAGACCGCCGAGCGCGCCCCCACCACGATGTCGGCATCCCCCCGGCGAATGCGCTCCCACTCGTCGAACCGCTCGCCCGGCCCGAGGGCGCTATGCAGGAGCGCCAGCCGGTCCCCGAACCGCGCCCGGAAGCGCCCAACCATCTGCGGTGTCAGCGAGATCTCGGGCACGAGGACAATCGCGCCGCGTCCCAGGAGACGAGCCGCCTCGATACTGTGAAGGTACACTTCCGTCTTGCCGCTGCCGGTGACCCCGTGAATCAGCAGCCGCTCATGCCGCCGCGCCTGCAGGGCCTCTTGCACCCGACGGAGTATGCCATCCTGGGCGGGATTCAGCGTCACGGTCTCCGGCTCGTGCGGACGAAGACCGTCTCCGTCTTGCGGACGGCGCTCCACACGCCGGGTCGAGACGCTGACGAAACCTTTGTGCGCGAGGGCCTGGATCGCCGCCGCATTCAGACCCGCGGCTGGGACCTCCTCGCCGTCAGCCTCGAGCAGGGCCTCGATAACCTCTCCCTGCCGCGGCGCTCGCGACTGCAGAGCCTCCAGTTCCTCCTCCCAATCCACCTCCGCCTCGACCAGGCCGACGACCCGAATGCTGCGTTCGCTTGCAGCCGGCCTCTGCAGAGATCGGGACTCCTCGATGAGACCCTTGGCGATGAGCGCCGTCACAGCGGCGGACGTCCCGTCGCGTCCCACAAGGCGGCAGAGGGCATCGTACTCGCACTCTCCGCCGCTGTCGATAATCCTCCGCAAAGCAGCCGCCTGCTTCGGAGCGTGCCGGGCAAGAGCGTCGAGATCAACCGCCGCATTGCCGCGTGGGGCGGGCGTCTCGTCCGCCGAAGGCCGTTCGCCGTTCGCCGTTCCCCCCTCCCGACAAGGGAGGGGACATGGTCGCCGCAGGCGACCGAGGGGGTAGGAGGCCGTCCGCCGTCCGCCGTTCTCCCCCTCCCTACAAGGGAGGGGGGTAGGGGGGTAGGAGGCCGTTCGCCGTGCGCCGTTCTCCCCCTCTCCACCAAGTGGAGAGGGGGCGGGGGGTGAGGTCGCCGTTCGCCGTCCGCCGTCTCCCCCCTCCCTACAAGGGAGGGGGGCAGGGGGGTAGGAGACCGTCCGCCGTGCGCCGTTCTCCCCCTCCCTACAAGGGAGGGGGGTAGGGGGGTAGGAGACCGTCTGCCGTTCGCCGTCTCCCTCCGTGGCGGGGGGTGAGGTTGCCGCCCGCAGCATCCTCCGCGGCCTCCGTACCGACCCCGGCGGCAGGAAGCAGCGGATCGCGTCACTCAGGCAGCAAAAGCAGTCCTCGGCCAGCCGCCGGGCCAGGGTGACTTCGGCCTCCGAGAACAGCGGCTCATCGAGCAGCAGCGAGATCACATCGCGCAGCTTGAATTCCGGCGTCTCGTGGACGAGGCCGATCACGTACCCCGGCACGCGTTCCTTTCCGAAAGGCACCAGGACGAAGCTGCCGACGCCGACCGCCCCGGCGAGGCGTTCGGGCACCCGGTAAGTGAAAGCCCGGTCCAGAGACCGGGCTGGTTTGTCGATGACGACCTCGACGAGCGGGCAGCAAAGCCTTCGGCTCCGGTCAGGCGCCGTTTCGCGCCGGCCCTCTGTTCCGGCGATGTTATCGGTCGTTTCGTCGAACAAAGAGGCCTGGCGCGGCAGGCTCGGCGTCACAGTCCCGCTGCCGAGCGCACCTCGTCCACCATGTCCAGACGTTCCCATGTGAACTCCGGCTCGCTGCGCCCGAAATGCCCGTACGCCGCGGTCTTGCGATAGATAGGGCGCTGCAGGTCGAGCTTGTCGATGATCCCGTGCGGCGAAAGGTCGAACAATTCCGTGACGATGCAGCAGATGTCGTTCTCGCTGATCTTCTGGGTGCCCTGGCAGAACGCGGCCACCGAAAAAGGCTGTGGGTCGCCGATCGCGTACGATACCTGAAGCTCGCAGCGGTCCGCGAGGCCGGCGGCGACGATGTTCTTGGCCACGTAGCGCATCATGTACGCGCCGGAGCGGTCGACTTTCGTCGGGTCCTTGCCGCTGAAAGCTCCGCCGCCGTGTCGCGCGGCCCCGCCGTAGGTGTCGACGATGATCTTGCGGCCGGTGAGACCCGTGTCGCCCTGCGGCCCGCCGACGACGAACTTCCCGGTGCGGTTCACAAGGATCTCCATGCCCGGGTCCTTCAGCTCGTCCGGGATGATCGGGTCAATGACCGCGTCGATCAGATCGGCGCGGATATCGCACTGATCCAGCCCCGGTCCGTGCTGCGCGGCCAAGAGAACCTTCACCACGCGCTTAGGGACATCGTCCTCATACTCGACGGTGACCTGGGTCTTGCCGTCGGGGCGCAGGTAGCTCAGCTCGCCGCTCTTGCGCACGTCCGCCAGCCGCTTCGCGAGCTTGTGCGAGAGCATGATGGGGGCCGGCATATACTCGGGAGTTTCGTTGGTCGCATAGCCGTACATCATCCCCTGGTCGCCCGCGCCGCCCACATCGACTCCCTGGGCGATGTCCGGAGACTGCTTGTGGAGGGCAACCAGCACGCCCGCGGTCTCGTAGTCGAAGCCGAACTTCGCGCGAGTATACCCGATGTCCTCGATCACGCCGCGCACCACGTCTTCAACGGGGATATAACACTGCGTGGTCACTTCACCGGCTACGATGCAGGTGCCCGTCGAGACCATCGTCTCGACTGCGACGCGCGCGGTCGGGTCTTCGCTGAGGGCGTAATCCAACACCGCGTCGGAGATCTGATCGCACATCTTGTCGGGGTGGCCTTCGGTCACGGATTCCGCCGTCAGCCGGTAAACACGTTCTGCCAAGGGAGTCCCTCCTCTTGCGCGGACTACGGCCCAATATGGTGCCGCCTTGCGCTATGTTGACGAACGACAGTTTGCTCGAACAACCGGGCATATATACCGGGGCGCGTGAGCCGGGCGGACATACCAGGCCGCGTGGGGCGGGCGTCTCGCCCGCCGAAGCCGTTGGCTCTTGCGCCTCTACCTCGCCTCGATGATCCCCTCAACCTCATCCAAAATCGCTGCCGCTACCGCGCGCTTCGATGCCCTTGCCACTTCGCGGGCGCTTCCGTCGGCGCGGTAGATGACGACCTCATTCTCATCGACCTCGAAACCGGCGTCCGAGCGCGACACATCGTTGGCGGCGATCAGGTCGAGATGCTTCTCATGCAGCTTGCCCAGCGCTCCGGCGGCGAGGTCGACCGTCTCCGCCGCGAAGCCCACCTTGATGCAGGCCGGGACATTCGATCCCACCCAGGCCAGCACATCCTCAGTGCGCCGCAGCTCGAGGGTCAGGGTTTCGGCTGCTTTCTTGATCTTGTGCTCCGCCCGCGCAACAGGCGCGTAGTCGGCCGGCGCGGCGGCGGCGATGAACACATCCATCTCCTCAGCCAGCGCCCGCACCGCCTCCGCCATGTCCGCTGTCGTCAGCACAGGCGCCAAGCGCACCCCCTCCGGGACCGGAAGCGCCGACGGCCCGGAGATCAGCGTGACAGTCGCGCCCCGGTCGCGCGCCCCCTCGGCGAGCGCATACCCTTGTTTGCCCGAGGAGCGGTTGCTGATGTACCGCACCGGGTCGATGGCTTCGCGGGTAGGCCCGGCCGTGATGACGACACGCTTACCCGCGAGCGGCGATTCGCCCTCGCCTGCGGCGGGGATGAGCGCCGTTTCGATCGCCCCGACGAGCGCATCGAGGCCCGCCAGCCGTCCCTTGCCGAAAGTTCCTTCGGCCAGCCGCCCCTCCTCCGGCCCGACGATCACATACCCCAGGCCCAGCAGCTTCTCTACATTGCCCTGAACGATGGGGTTGTCCCACATTTTGAAGTTCATCGCGGGCGCGATGATGACCGGACACTCGGCGGCGAGAACCGCCGTAGTCAACAGGTCATCGCCCAATCCGGCGGCGATCTTGCCGATCACGTTCGCGGTCGCCGGTGCGATGATGACGACCTCGGCGAAGTCGGAGAGTGAGAGATGCTGCATCTCCCACTCAATGTTCTCGTTGAACATCTCCGAGGCGACGGGATGCCCGGTGAGGGCCCGGAATGTCGCCGCTCCGACGAACTCGGCGGCGTTCTTCGTGGTGACGACCCACACATCGGCCCCGCGCGACCTGAGGCGGCTGACCAGCTCCGCCGCCTTGTAGGCGGCGATCCCGCCGCTGACGCCGACAACGACCCGCCGCCCGGTGAGGTCAACCATCCCGATCCGCCTCCCGCAGCAGTTCCTCGCCAAACTCGCGCCACATCGCCCGCACGGCGCTTTGCCTCTCCGCGATGAGGATCGCCGTCAACTCATCGACCGCCTGCTGCAGTTTGTCATTGACCACCACGTACTGGAACATGCCCATTGCCGGCCCGTGGACGGAAAGCTCCCGGCGCGCACTGGCGAGACGCCTCTGAAGCTGTTCCGGCACCTCCGTGTCTCGCGCGGTGAGCCGGTCCACCAGCGCCTGCCACGTCGGCGGGGCGATGAAAACCAGCACGGCGTCGAGGGGCACAAGGCTGCGAACCGAACGCGCGCCCTGGCAGTCGATCTCCAAAATGATATCGGTGCCTTCGGCGAGCGCCTGCCTGACCGGCCCGGCGGGCGTCCCGTAAAGCCAGCTTCGATGCACCTTCGCCCATTCGAGGAAGCCGCCGGCCTGCAAGTGCTCGCGGAACTGCTCCTCGCTGACGAAGACGTAGTCCTCGCCATCCTTCTCCTCGGGCCGGGGCGGGCGGGTGGTCCATGAGACGGACTTGCGCACTTCCGGATGAAGCCGGAGAAGGCCTTTGGTGACTGCGCCTTTGCCGACCCCGGAGGGTCCTGAAACAACCAAGAGCATTCCCCGACGCTTCAAATCACCGCGCTCCAGAAAGCACACGAAAACACGCGAAAAGCCTCAGGCTCCCCGCGCACTTCCAGGCGCTGATTAGCCGAACCCACGCGGGCAATCTTACCACACTCGGCGGCAAATGCAAAACCCTTCAGCCAACCGTCGAGCAAGCCCAAAAGGACCCGAACGATTGTAATGGCTAGTCAGGTAGGTTTTTGCGCGATACGCGGAACCTTTTTGCGAACCGACACGTCTATATAATACAGCAGATAAAGGGACGAGACGCCAGGCCGT
>CAYWBK010000175.1:0-11924 GCA_964455745.1 uncultured Armatimonadia bacterium | reverse complement strand
GACAGGCGAGTTGCGAAAGCAATCTCAAGCAGATCAGCCTTGGCGTGCTGATGTATGTCCAGGATTACGACGAGAGGATGCCGCGGTATTGCTGGTGGCTCAACGCCGCCTCGGTCAATACCCCGAACGACAAGGTGAACATGTACTGCATGATCGCCCCCTATCTCAAGAACACGCAGGTCTACACCTGCCCCAGTTCGGATAACCCGCTCCATTACGGGCCGAACGGCACCTGGACCCCTTGCGGCAGCTACGGCTGGTCCATCAACGCAACCCAGGAGTTCCCCACCCTGGCCGCCTTCACCCAGGTGGCGAGCACCATCCTCGTAGGAGATAGCAACGGCACCGTATGGATGGGCTACTACACGCCGGATAACGCCGTGGACAATGCCGCGCCGACGATCCACAATGACGGCGCGAATTTCGCCTACCTGGACGGTCACGTCAAGTGGCTGAAAGGGGATCAGGTCACCGACCAGAACGCGATCGACAATCTCTGGCGCGGCTCGATGTGCCCAAACGGGTACTAGCGCTTGGCTGATCGATAGGGGCTTGGGAGGCCAGCACAGCAGCGGCCTCTACGTCCTGGGGGATTGCAGGAAGATCGCTATGCGATCTTAGCCCCAGACCCCCGCGATTCTAGAGACTTCTGAAGTTGAAGACCACGAGGGGCGTGGGGCCAACGGCCTCGCGCCCCTTTTGGTCTCTGCAGCCCGCCATGCGCCGCCGGCGGGTGGCCTCACTCCGCCCGCACTCGCATCCCCACGCCCTGCGGCAGCAGGTCGAATCGCAGCAGCGCCGTCTCGCCCTGCGCCTCGACTGTGACGTTCTGCTTCTGCCCGAACCCGTCTTGCGCCTCAACTGTCAGCCGCTTCCCCCCGGTCACGAGCCGCATCACCCCGGGCGTGCCTTTCGGCCCGGAGACGATCACCCGCAACTCCTTCCCTGCCGTCGCCGACCACTCCACACACCCGGATGTGGCGGCGATCAGCGGGGCCTCGCCTTTCATCTGCGGCAGCTTCTTGAGCACCACGAGTTCATCCGGTTTCAGCGCTCCCGCCGGCCGGATCGCGAGGTCTGCGCTCATCAGGTCGATCGTCGGCTCGCGGATCGGCGCTGGCTCGTCGAAGGCCTTCACCACGACGTATGGCCCGCGCTCGATCCCGATGTGCCCCTGCTCACGGTAGGGCATGTCTCCGCGCGTCCCGCACGCATACCGCACCAAGGCCCGGATCATTCGGTCTCCCGCTTCCGACCGCGTGAACGTCGCCGGCGGCACGCCGCAGACGATCACCCTCCCCTTGCCGACTGTCGCCTCCGCAACCGTCGCGCCGTCGTCGGTGGTGAGCGCTGGCGATCCGCCGAGCTTCGGGTACGCCAGCCACCCCTGCGCCTGCGGAAGCCCTGCCGCCACGAGCGCTTTCCCCAGCGCCGACCCGGCGACCGCCCGGACGCTTTGCTTGCGCTGCGCCGGGGCCGGGGCCGCGCTCACCCGGTACTGGTTGCCCAGGTCCAACTCGACCTCCGCTTTCGTGCCGGGGTCGAACGCAAGTTGATAGACGAGTTCCTTCGTGCCGTCGACGAACCGCGCCTCGCCGTTGAAGCCGCTGCCGGTATCGCTGGCGATCAACGCCGTCTCATCGGGCGTGCCGGGCTTGATCGTCGCGTCGAGCGGCTTGCCGTCGCGCGTGCCGATCAGCCGCACGCTGCCGATCCACGGCCCCCAGCCCTCGGTTTTGATCCTGTCCTCGAACTTGAGATACACCGACCCCGTCTCCCGCGCGAACGGCGTCAGGTCGATCCGCACCTTCGCCCGATTCTCGAGGTTGTGCCCCGTGTAGTCGGTCTCGGCGACGACCTTGTATTCCGCCGCGGCCCCCGCGGGCGCTACCCCGCGCATTCCCGCCGGGTTGAGGCCCAGCGCCTTCAGCAGATACTCGTGCGGCGAGGCGCAGCCCTCCTGCTTCCACCACAGATCGACGTCGTTGTAGGCGTCCGCATCGCCGAAGACGATCAGCCGCCCGCCGCCTTTCACCCAATCTACCAGCCCGTCGACATTGGCCTTGCTCTGCGGCTTCATCGCCTCGAACGAGACGAGCAGCACCTTGTACGGGTCGAGATACCCCGGGTCGCCGACGCGGTCGAGTTGCGCGATCTGCGCCGGAATCCCGCGCATGAACAGCGGCAGGCAAAGTCCGTACACCGCGTTGAAGTCCGACTGCGACGGCTCCTGCCGCTGCCACATGGCGCTGTCGGCGAGGAACGTCGCGATGCCCTCGGTGCCGCAGTCGCGTTTGGCCTGCGGGTAGCTTTGAATGTCCGCCAGCGCCGAGACGATGGTGCACACGGTCGTCGCGAACGGCGGCGGGACGCGGCCGAAGATGCGCGTCGGCCACGGCATCACCTCGAACCGGTCGCTCTCGGGGAACATCAGCGAGGCCGCCAGCGTGCGCTTGTAGTTGACGAAGTAGTCCTCCATCGGCAGGTTCGGGTTGTCCTCGACCGGGTCCATGAGCAGCCACACGGGGATGTTCAGCCCGCGAACGAGGTTGAGACTGGAGCTATACTCCAGCCACCCGTTCTCGAAGGTCCGCTCCCGGGCAATGCCCTTATATGTGACCGCCGAGCGCGCCGTGCCGGTCCACACCTGCGCGATCATATTGTCGGGCTTCAGCGCGCGGATGGTCTCGCAGTGGGGGAACATGATGTTCCAGGCGGAGTAGTTCAGCGGGCTGTGGCACAAGAGAAATGTCTGGGCCTGCGGGTTGCCGGCGTGCGCCCCGTCATAGCAGGCGCGCAGGAGTTCGACCTCGAGATGCCCCATCAGCCGCTGGCAATCGACCCGCGCCTGGGGCGAGCTGTCCGGCGCGACCCAGGGCCGCCCGTAGAAGGCTTGGAACTCCGCTTTGAACGCTGGGCTGTACCCGCCCCTGCCAATGAACTCCGGCTCCTCGGGGGCGACGGCCTCTGCGCCGTTGGCGCAGGCCGTCCGGCACTGCTCGCGCAGGACTGCCCGCCGGTCGGCGGTCGGGACCATGTAGTAGCTGCCCGGCCCGCAGTCCAGCAGGTGGCCCGCCTTGTTCTCCTGTGCGGAGCCCGGATGCGCCTGCACATACTCCGGCCCGGCGCGGAAACCGGTCATGTACCAGGAGTGATAGCCCATTTGCTGCCAGCTTCCGATAGCCGAGCGCGACGGGTTGACGACCAGGATAGAATCGACCTTCAGGTCGTTGTCCTCGCGATAGCCCGTGGGCGTCTGGAAGCAGGTCGTATTGCGCCGGGTCTGGCGGATGGACCTGGCCCCCGGCGGCACGTTGAGGAACGTCTCCAGAGCATCGGGGATTCCGTTGTGGTTGGTATCGACGGCGACATTGCGCGGCACTTTCATCTCGACCGGGTCCATCGGCCCCGGCGCGGGGAACCCCTGCGCGAGGTCCGCCGTCATGTCACCTCGGAACAGGCCCACCTTGCCGAGGAGCACCTCGCCGGTGGACCAAAGCTGCAACGAGAAATCCACCTGCTCGGCGCCCTCTCTGGCCGTCACGGTGCCGGAGACGAGGGTCCAGTCACCCGCATTCTCAGGCACCAGCGGCCCGTCCTGGCCCTTGAAGCCCGTGGGCCCGAACTGCCGCACATACAGGTGCCCCTGCCCGGCAACGACGCCTTTCGCCTTCAGCCACGCGGCCACTGTGAGGACCTCGCCCGGCTTCGCGGCCAGGCTGGTCCCCGGTATGCCGGCCCCCGAGACCCCGGCCCAGTCGTGCCCGGACCCGATCACCCGCAAAGCGCAGCGCGTGGGGTCGGCCTTGTCGCAGACCCAGATAACCTGGTTGCCCTGCGAATTGTTCAGCGCCCAGCCCTCCGGCTCGAACATCCCGCGAGCGAAGTCGTAATTGCCCACGAGGTTCACGGGAGCCGCCCCCGCCGCGTCCAGTACCCCCTGCACGTTCAACGCAATCGCCTCGACCAGCACAAGAACCAAGATGCCCTTCATGACGTCCCTCCCATTGCCAACGGAAGTAATCCATGATGACAGTCGCCTGCCGCGCTACACAAGGACTCTCTTTGGGGCCACACGGCGTGAACTCTGATCGTCGACGGCCATGTTGCCAACCTGGGTGCGGGCTGCTACAATCGTTCTCATCCCCAGACCCGAAAAGGGATCGGCCATACTTTGGACGAGCGGCCGCACAGGTCGGACGAATCCCACCTCACGGACGTGGAGACACCACATGGACACGGATCGCGTCGGCCCGACAGACGGCCCTGCATCCGCAGCACACGCGAGCGCCACGTCAGCCTGCCGCAAGGTGCGCCACGACGTGCTCATTCTCCTTGTCGTCGCGCTGATGGCTGGCTTGCCCACGATCTTTGTCCCCTTTGCCGCCGATCAAGGGTTTTACGCCTGTATTGGCGATACCATCCTGCATGGGGGGATGCCGTACCGCGATGCCTGGGACATCAAGAGCCCCGGACTTTACTATATTTACGCTCTCGCGATTGCGGCATTTGGCCATTCGGAGGTCGCTCCTCGCCTCCTTGATCTCATCGCTGGAGCGCTTTCTGCCGTCATCCTCTATGCCATTGGCCGACGGCTGGCCGGCCGTATCGCCGGCTTGAGCGCCGGGGCAACGTATCTGGCCTGTTACTTCGGTGGCAATGCACTGCAACTGGGCGAGGACTCGGGGTTTCTGACCTTGCCCATCGCCTGCGCATTGTGGCTCGTTGTGCGCAGCAACTCAACCACCCGTGCGGCGCTTGGCCAAACGTTTGTGGCAGGTATTCTTGCCGGATCAGTGTTGGTCCTCAAGATACCGTACATACTGATCGCTCTCGCGATCGCGCCCTTCGTCGCACCGGGAGCGCTCGGCCGACGCTTTGCCGGAATGCTGCTTTGGTGCGCGGGGTTAGCCGTCATCCCTGCCCTCACTTGGTGGTATCTCTGCTCCCAGGGCATTCAACATGATCTCGTTGAGATGCTGCGGTATGTTGCCGCATACGCACATGACGGAAGTCGAACTGAGTCTCCTCTATGGCAGGCCGTGCGTACATTCATCGAGTTCTGGGGTTCGATCCCGCTGATCGCATACGGGAGTCTGGGGGCTGTGCTGCTGGCGGTATCGGCCCGCGATCGACGGCGGCTCGCCTGTGCAGGCTGGCTCGTTGGTGCGGCGCTCGCCGTCGTGGCACAAAACAAGTATTTCCACTACCATTTCACGATCCTGCTGGCCCCGACTGCCCTTGCCTTCGGCCTGTGGCTGAAGCCGACGATTGACGAGCTGCGGCTCCCCAAGAGTGGCAGTCATGGCGCGATTGCGGTCGGCATCGCTTTGTTGTTGTCCACGTTAGCCACCCTGGCCATGGGGCACAAAGACCACTTCCGGCTTTGCATCCAGGGCCTCCGCGGCGGCCCCGCAGTCATGCTTGCGGCGGCCGACTCCAACGGCGTTGCTGCCGCCGACATCGGCAAAGCTGCAGGCTACATCGCCGACCACACCAATGCCGATGACACCGTGTTCATCTTCGGGGCCCAGCCCACGATTTACTTTCTCGCCAGAAGGAAGTGTCCGTCGCGATTCATCGGCATCGAGCCACTCCTGCACGAGTGGTCCCTTCCCGCGTGGCGGGAGGAACTGGTCCGCGACTTGCGACGGCGACCACCCGTCTACTTCGTGCTGACCCACGGCGACGGCCACCCCGGCATGCCGCCCTGGGAGGCCTACCTCCCCCAGTGGCCCGCGCTGTATGGGTGGTTCCAGCAGGCCTATGCCCTGGAGACCTCGATCGGCCCCATCGATCTCTACCGGCTGAAGCCCACGGGAGGGGCGGACGCGAGACCGGGCGGACTCGCGAAGCCGCCAGCATTGCCGCCTGTACAGCCCTCGCCCTCGCCGTCCTGACCCTGCGCCCGGCTGGTCAGTTACGGATGAGCGGCAGGGCCCGTTCTTAAGACTCCGGCGCCCTCAGAGCCTGTCAGGTTTGAACATCCCCAGGAGCACCCAACCATGCCCAACTCCCAGGTCGCAATCATCACCGGAGCGGCATCCGGCATCGGCAAGGCCACGGCCCTCCGGTTCGCAAGCGCCGGCTACAGCGTGTTCGCCATCGACCGCAACGCTGAGGGCCTCACCCGGCTGCTGACGGACACTCTGGCCGACTTCACAACGGCCGGTCACTGCGGTGACGTCGGCAACCCGGCCGATGTCGAGGCGGGCCTTGAATCCTGCCTCGCGAGCTTCGGCCGCGTCGATGTGCTGGTGGCGAATGCCGGCGTCATCACCAAAGCGGCGTTCCTCGACATGACCGAGGCGCAGTGGGATGCCGTCATCGACACGAACCTGAAAGGCGTCTTCCTGTGGGGACAGGCCGCTGCGCGATGGATGGCGCAGCATGAGGTAGCGGGGCGCATCGTCAACGTGGCCTGTATGCGATCCGAGGCGGTGACGCCGGGACTTGCCTGCTATGCGGCGTCGAAGGGCGGCGTGGCAACATTGACGAAGGCGATGGCCGTCGAGTTGGCCCCCCACGGCATCCGCGTGAACGCCGTCCAGCCAGGCCGCACCCACACGGCAGTCACCGCTCCTCTATACGCCGATCCCCAGGCCCGCGCCGCGGTGGAAAGCCTCATCCCGCTGGGCCGCATGGCCCAGCCGGAGGAGATCGCCGAGGTGATCTTCTTCCTCGCGTCAGATCGGGCGCGTTACATGACGGGGGCAATCGTGCCCGTCGACGGCGGGTATCTGGTCAGCAAGCGCTGAACTCCCCGGCCCGAACTAGTTCACGGGCGCTCTACCCTGCCCCCAGCTTCCGCAGCTCGTTGCGAGCGTCGTCGGCTGTGATGTCGAGGTGCTGTGTGATGGCGAGATAGAGGGCCTCCCTGAAAGCCATGATGGCTTCCCGCCTGCGCCCGGTCTGTCTGAGAGCGGCCCCGCGCTCATAGTGAGCCTCAGTGTTCCTGGGGTCGAGAGCGATCGCCCTGTCGGCGTCGGTAAGGGCTCGCTCGAACATGTGAACGTTACAGTGAGCCCAAGCTCGGGACGCATAGGCATCAGCATTGTTCGGGTCAAGTTCGATCGCCTTGGTGAAGTCCGATACGGCTGCCCCGTGGCTGTGGTTCCGCCCATGGGCGATTCCGAGCCGGTACCAAATGTCCGCATCCCAGGGGTCAAGCCGGGTGGCGCGGTCATAGTCCTCGACTGATCGCTCGTAATAGTAAAGCTTACCGTAAGCGTACCCGCGCCCGGCGTAAGCGGCTGCGCTCCATTGGTCCAGTTCAATCGCCTTCGTGAAGTCGCGGATGGCTTCCGCGTACCACCCTCTCTTGAGATCGATTAGATAGCCGCGTTCGCGATACGCGGTCCAATCCGTCGGGTCAAGTTCGATGGCGGCGTCCCATTCGGCCCTCGCCTTCGTAAACTCGCCCTTGCGCGCATAATCGGATGCGCGGAGCGAACGCGCCCGCGCGGATTGGGGGTCGAGTTCGATGGCCCGGGTGAAATCTGCAATCGCCTGGTCGAACTCCTTGTTGGCGTCGTAGGCGATGCCGCGGTCGGCGTATGCCTCGGCATCCCGAGGGTTTAGCCCGATCTCCGTGGTGTAGTCGGCGATGGCCCGGTCATACTCCTGCCTGTCGTAGAAAACGTAGGCGCGCGTAGCGTATGCCAGGGCGTCGCGAGGGGCCAGTTCCACCGCTTTGGCCGCGTCGGCAAGTGCTTCGTCGTACTCGTGCCTGAAGGTGTGTGCCGCCGCGCGCAGCTCATACGGGCGAGCGTCGACCGGCACCAGACGGATCGCCTCATCGGCGGCCTTGAGGGCCGCGCTATACTCCCCCACCCATATCAGGGCGCTCGCAGCAAGACAGTGGGCCGCAGAACAGCCTGGCTGATGCCTGACAAGCGTCCGTGCCCAGCGTACGCAGGACCAGAGTTCCGGTCTGTCGCGCGCTTCAGCATGGGTGAGGTACCGTTTCGCCACGTGCCTCAGCCCGGGCTCCCCCAGTCGTGTGCACGCCTCGTCTGCGACAAGCGCCGGCGTGAGAGCTGCCGGGTCTCGCATCTGCCAGGCTTCGGCCAGCGATAGCACCTGGGCCCAGTCGCCCGCCACGATCGCTTGTTCGAGCGCCGGATCGATGGGCACCGGCCCATAGCGCTGCCACACCCGGATGCCTCCGGCGACGGCGAGCGCAGCCAGCGGAACCAGTAACCACAGGAACCTGAAATGTTTGGCCTTGCGCCCTTGCGCAGGCTCAACCCGGGGGATGGCCTCACGCCTTCGCGGCGGTTTGAGCTGAAAGGCGGCTCGTGCAAGCCGCTCCGGTCCGCGTCTGGCCACCGCTCGATAGCGTCGGAACGACCGCCCACGACGCATCCGATAGGGTCTGGCCTCGACATTCGGTGCCCCGTCCACTTCCGGGTCCATCGCACTGCCCCCTGTTGCTGCCGCATACTACAACGCTTTATCTCTATTCGCGCTATGTCCCCTGTTTCCTGCAGGGCAGGGCACGCGTGTCGCCTCGGCGAATGCCTCCCGCTACGCATCATCGCCACGGAGAGCGCAATGCCACAAACGCCGCCGCCCGAATCCCTCCCGCAGCTTTGCCTTCTTATCTTGGCCGATATCCATTACGTTCACCATGCCAAGTCCGCCTCACCGATCCCCGCGCGGCGCTCGGAACTGGGCCGCGAGCTGGTGCGGCGGGCCTGCGAGCGCGCTCGTCAACTGATGAAGCTCGACGCGGTCCTTATGATGGGCGATCTCGTGGATGACGGCACCGCCGCCGGTGCCCGCGAAGACCTCACGGAGTTGTGGGAGGAATTACGCCGTCCGGGCCTGCCGGTAGTCGTGGTCCGAGGCAACCACGACGCAGACCTCGATGCCGCGCCCGAAGCGAGGGGACAAGTCGCCTGCCGAGTGGAGATCGGCGGGTATCAGTTCGTCATCTTCACCGACCCATACGACCCGCAAGACCGTTCGACCCGGAGCGATGCGGCTCTGCGAGCCGTCCGCGAGGCTGCCGTCGCGCAGCCGGACAGGCCCATCATCGCTCTCCAACACAACCCCATCCACCCGCCCATCGAGAGTGACTACCCGTTCATGCCGACCAATCGGGACGCAATCATGGCGGCGTACCGCGAGGCGGGGGTGCTGCTGTCGATCAGCGGGCACTATCACGGGGGGCAGTCGCTCAGCCACGAAGGCGGTGTGGGGTACGTGACCGCTCCGGCGCTGTGCGAGCACCCGTTTTGTTTCCTACTGGTACGACTACAGGGGCGCGAAGTACATATAGAGGAGCATCACCTGGCGCTTTCGAGTGACCGGGCGACGCCTTCCCTATATGTAGATCACCACTGCCACACGCAATTCGCCTACTGTCGCGATGACATCACTGCCACGGAGGCGATCCGGCGCGCCGAGGAGTTCGGCGTGGCGAAGCTGTATCTGACCGAGCACGCCGGGCAGCTTTATCTCAACGAACAGGACTACTGGGGGGCGGCGTTCCTTAGCGACCCGGACTGCTATGCCCGCGAGCGAGCGGCGGGCCGGGGGCGGATGGACGATTACCGGCGGATGGTCGAGCCGCTGCGGTCCGACCGGGTAGGGCTCGGATTGGAGGTGGAATGCGACGGCGCGGGGCGGCTCACGTTGCTGCCGCAGGACGCGGATGGATGGGACGTGCTCGTCGGAGCGGTGCACGTGGTGCCCGAGCTACTCGCCGCGCACCCCGACCCCGGCCAGGTCAAGCGCGAGTTCATGCAGTTCACGGAGACGCTCCTGCGGAGAAAGGTGGACATCCTCGCGCACCCCTTCCGGCTCTTCCGCCGGGCGAAGCTACCGGTGCCGGCGGAGCTGTTTGCGCCAGTCGCGGACCTCCTGGCCGAGCACGGCGTCGCGGCGGAGATCAACTTCCACATCAACCGGGAGTCGCTGGAGTTCATCGCGATGTGCCTGCAGCGAGGGGTGAGGATCACCTTCGGCAGTGATGCGCACGGCCTGTGGGAGGTCGGGGCGTTGTGGCCGCATGTGGAATTGCTGGAGGCGGCGTGTGTCAGGGTGGCGGGAGGTTCAGCTACCCAAGGCGCGGGGTGTCCGCCGGAGGCGGGTGGGGACCCCGCGCGCCCGCAGCGACGGTGACGGTATTGGTTTTAGCCACGAAGACTCGAAGTCACGAGAAACAGCACGGCCCTTAAGCCGTCGCCGTTTCGTGTTTTGGTGTCTTCGTGGTCAAACATGCCCGTCAGTCAGAGAGCCACCTTCAGCCCAGCCATTACCGGAAAGGAACCTTCCCAATGAGCGACCACCGCAAGCTCAACGTGGCAGTCGTCGGCCTCGGCTTCGGGGCCGAGTTCGTCCCCATCTACCTCCACCACCCGGATGTGGCGCGCGTCGCCATCTGCGACAGCCGCCCCGAGAGACTCGATGCCGTCGGCGGGCGCTTCGGGATCGACTGGCGGTTCAGCGACATCGCCGAGGTCATCGCCTCGGGGGAGATCGACGCGGTACATCTGATCTCGGGCATCCCCGACCACGCGCCACAGGCCGTCGCAGTCCTCGAATCGGGCAAGCACTGCGCTTGCACGGTGCCCGCGGCCACCAGTCTCGCGGACCTCGCCCGGCTCGTCGAGGCGGAACGCCAGAGCGGCAAGCGCTACATGATGATGGAGACCGCGGTCTACACGCGGCCATGCCTGTACGCGCGGGAGTTGAAAGCGCGGGGCGTCTTCGGGCGATTGCAGTTCCTGCGCGGGGCGCACTATCAGGACATGGAGGCCTGGCCGTGGTACTGGGCGGGCCTGCCGCCGATGTGGTATGCCACCCACGCGATCTCGCCGCTGTTGGCCCTCGCCGAGACGCGCGCGACGAAAGTGCACGCCTTCGGCTCCGGCATCATGCGCGAGGAGCTGCACAAGCAATACGGCAACCCCTACCCCGTCGAGACCGCGATCTACCAACTTGCCCAGCCGGGTCTCGCGGCAGAGGTCACCCGCACATTGTTCCACTGTGCCCGGCCCTACATGGAGAGCTTCACGATCTACGGCGAGGACGGGTGCTACGAGTGGCAGATGGAAGACGAGAACCCACTGCTATTCCGCAGCGACCCCGTGGTGCCCGACCGCCCGCGCCCGATGGCGGTGGAGCGCCCCGTGCCGCCGGATCGCGCGGACCTTCTCCCGCCGGAGGTGGGCAAGTTCACGCAGCGGTTCGTATATGGCGAGGACGAGCGCCATCTATCCTTCGAGCAGGGCGGCGGCCACCACGGCTCGCACCCGCACCTGGTCCACGAGTTCGTGAGCGCGATCATGGAAGACCGCCCGACAGCCATCAACGCGGCGACGGCAGCGAACTGGACAGCAGCGGGGATCTGCGCGCATGAGTCGGCGATGAAGGGCGGCGAGGAGGTCACGGTGCCGGGATTTGAGTGAAGGAAGGATGGAAGAGACGCCAGCGGGAACGAAGCGGCGTCATTCGGTTCGTTGAAACGCTGACCAACGTAGTGGGACAACGCTTGATGTGTAAGCTGCCTATTGGTGGAAACCCGGGAGAGTTGGTCAGATGCCAGCGGGGGCGGCGCAGGTCCGGTGTGCGTTGGCCTTTGGGTGATTTGGGGCGTGCCTTCTAATCTCTGCCGCTCGCTGTGGCGAGACGCTCAGCACAATACTGAGCGCGTCCTTAAGCTTCTCGCTGGCGTCTTGCCTTCAATCTCAAGAACGGACATCCGGCACTGCACTTGGTTACCCCGATGGATTCAGGGCAGCCGCTGTAGCTTTCTTCTGCGCTGGGGTTAAAGTCTTGGCCAGCGACACTGCGTTGAGTACCGCCTGCCTATCAGATGCTGTTAGATCACCTTTGACCCTACTAGTACCTAGTACCTAACGAGCCAGTTGCAAAAGTCGCGATGTAGGTGCATTTCGCCCCAGGGCTGAATC
>CAYWBK010000174.1:0-11925 GCA_964455745.1 uncultured Armatimonadia bacterium | reverse complement strand
GAGCAGGGCCGCACAACCGGCGTAGTAATACTACCTACAATTGAAAGACGCACCCATGGCTCGCGGATCAGGGGGCGCCGGGAGATGCCCGGCGTTGCTCGCTTCCGCCAATCGTGGCAGCGATGGCGTGCTGTGGAGACATTTGCCGCCCGGAATCCACATCTTCCACGTCATTGACGTGCCCGTCGCATGAAGGGAATGCCGGCGTGTGCGGCGAATAGCACAACTCGCCACCAGGGATGCGGCGGTCTCGCCGCGAGACATGAGGTGTTTGTTGTGATAAGAATCGTGCATACCGCCGACGTGCATCTGGGGAGCGGAAGCGGGGCTTTCGGCACGCGTGCTGAGAAACACCAAGCGCTGATCCGCGAGGCCTTTGCCCGGTGCATCGACCTCGCGGTCGAGCGCCAGGCTCAGGCGGTGGTGATCGCCGGCGACCTGTTCGACAGCCCGAGGCCGTCGCAACGGGTCATCGACTTCGCGCGAGGGCAATTCAAGCGCCTTAACGACGCCCGTCCCGAGTCCCACGTTTTCATCCTTCCCGGCACCCACGATTGCGTGACACCGGGCGGGCTTTGGCGGAACGGTGCGGTCGATAGCGGCCTTGCGAACGTCCATATCCTGTCGCAACCCGAGGCCGAGACAACTGACGTGCCTGCGCTCGGGCTGGCCGTCCACGGACGCGCACAGCAGTGCTCCGACGACCGCCATGAACCCCTGCAAGGGCTGAAGCCGCGCGATGGCATGGTGAATGTCGCCCTCGCGCACGGCTCGGTGCTCATCCCCGGCAAAACCGACGCGGATGGGTCGCTCATCAAGCCGGACGCCCTGGCGAATTGCGGCATGAATTACGTCGCGCTCGGGCACTGGCACAGCCCCTATGGCGCGGCCAGCGGGGCCGTCACCGCGTGGTATAGCGGGTCGCCGGAGGTGCTCGTCATCGACCAGGCGGGGGCAGGTTTCGCGCTGGTGGTCGATGTGGACGGCACCGGCCCCGCGAGGGTCGAACAGGTGAAGACCGGGGCTCTGGACATCCGGCACGAGATCATCGACCTCGCCGAAGTGGCGTCCGAGCAGGACGTGATCGCCCGGCTGGCGACGCTGGCCGACAGCAACCGAGTGCTGGACGTGGCTTTGGTCGGCGTTCAGTCGCCGGGCCTGTCGCTGGACATGGAGCATCTGATGGAGGAACTGGAGCACTCCTTCTTCCGGCTGCGGTTCCGGGACAACTCCGAGTTGCCCGTGGACCCTGATAACATCCCCGACGAGCAGATCGCCGGGCGGTTCGTGGCCCTCGCCGCACAGCGTCTGCAGCGAGCACAGGCGGAGGGAGACGAGAGATCGCTTCGCGTTGCACAGCGCGCCCTGCAACTGGGCACAGCGCTGCTCGCGGGAAAGAAGGTGCTCGCATGATCTTCCGCGAGCTGACCGTCGAAGGTTACCGGCGTCTGGGCGCCTGCAAGTGGGCCTTCGGTCCCGGGTTGAACGTGGTTCGCGGGCCGAACGAGGCGGGCAAGTCCACGCTGCAAGACGCGCTGGTCACCGCAATGTTCGGTGATGTGAACACGACCGCGCAGGCAATGAGAAACCGTCGCGCCTGGGGACGGGAAGAGATGTTCCGTCTTGCCGTCAAGGCCGAGACCGCCGGAGGCGAGGCTTTCGAGCTGGACAAGGACTTCGCGCGCAAGGACGGGGCGAGGGTAACATTCGCGGACGGAACGGTCGTCGAAGGCCGCAAGAAAGTGGCCGAGCAACTTGAAGACCTCCTGGGGATCAGTAGCGAAGCGGCATACGTCAGCACCGCCTGCCTGCGGCAGGGGGACTTCGCCGGCATCCAGGCAGGCAAGGAGCTTTCGGCGTTGCTGCAGGAGGCCGTCACCGGCGGGGCCGAGGGCGTCAACCCTGAGGCGATCCTCAAGGAACTCGACGACCGGATCACCAAGCTGGAGATCGGGCTAAAAGGGCAGGCGAAGACCCCCGGCCCACTGCAGGCGAAGACCGCGCAGGTGGCCGACTTGGGGCAGCGCCTGAACGAGGCGAAGTCGCGGCTGGCGGAACGCGAACAGGCTCAGGAAACCCTCGACCGCTGCAACCGGGAGGTCGAGAGGATCGCGGGCGAGCTTGAGAAGCTGCAGGCGGTCCGCGATCGTGTGGTCAAGCGGCGCGACGCGGAGACGAAGCTCGAAGCCGCCGGGAAGGAAGCCTCGGCTCTCCAGGGCACACTGAACGCCGCGAAGCAGTTCAGTGAGGGCATCGCTCAACTTGAGCAGCGGCTCGCCGCATCATCGCCAATCGACCCCGCTGTCCTGGACGGTATCGCGCAGAAGGAGCAGGAGGCTGCGATCATCGAGCAGCAGGCGGCGCGCCTGGCCGAAGAGGCCGAGCAGGCGGCCAGTTGCTCGGTCGAGCCAGGGCAGCCAGGATGCGAGGGCAAGGCCGGTCAGCTTGCGGAGGCCCTCACCCGCGCCATCGACCTGCAGGCCAAGGCCGGGGATACCCGCAACCAGGCGACGCTTGCGGGGGCCGATGCCGACCGGGCGCAACGCGCGCTGGGGGCCGCGATGGCTTCCCGCCGGCGCGCGACCCTCGGGACGTTCGCCGGGGTCGCGATCATGCTGCTGGGCGTCGTCTTCGGCTCGGTCGCCCATCAAGTGGTGCTGTATGTCCTGGCAGCGGTAGGCGCTGCCGTCGCCATCGTCAGCATGTTCCGTATGGGCCAGTTCCGCGTCATCGTGGCGCAGGCCGATGCAGACGCGGCCTCGATTCGGCGCGCTGAAGCGGAGAAGGCCGCGCGCGAGTTCGGAGCGCAACTGGAGGCGGTCCTCAGCGGCGCCGGCGCGCAGTCGGTAAATGAGTTGAACGAGGCGTCGCAGAAGGCTCGCGATGAGGAGGCGGCCAACGCGCAACTGCTCAGCGACATGGCCGCGAAGGCGAACGCGGCTCAGCAGCAGCAAGCCGAGGCGCAGGATAAGGCGGCGCAGCTTCGCGCGCAGGTGGCGGAGGACCTCAAGGCTGTGGGCTTCGCCTCCATCGCGGACATGCGCGCCGCACTGGAGCGGCGGCAGGGCATCGAGCGAGAACTGGGCGAGAAGCGCGCGGGGCTGGAGGCCACGTTGCAGGGCACGACGCTGGCCGAAGTCCAGGCGCTTTACTCGAAGGCGGCCCTGTCCGTGGACGGCATCGAGGAGACGCTGAAAACGCCGGACATGCTCTCCGCCCAGATGACGCCGGAGCAGTACCAGGACCTTGTCGGCCGGATCAGCAGACTGCAAGACGAGCAGGAGCGGCTGCAGGAAGCGCGGCGCGATGCGCAGGTCACGCTGCGTGTGGCGACCGACGACGCGGAGGACGTAGGAGTGCTTGAGGGGCAACTTGTCGACGCGCAGGCGGATCTGGAGCGGCTGACCGAGCGTCGCGATGTCTATACCCTCACGCGGGACCTGCTTTCGGAGGCGCGGCAGGAGACGATGGCGCGGGCATCGGAACTCGTCGCGCCACGCGCCAGCGAGCACGTGATGACGATGACTTTCGGGCGCTACCGCAAGATCTGGCTGGACGAGGGGACCTTCGAGCCGCACGTGTCGATCCCCGAGCAGGGCGAGGACACCAAATGCGAGATCGGGCAGCTAAGCTGCGCTACCATCGAGCAGATCTACCTGGCGATCCGACTGGCGCTGACGGAACTTCTGTTCGGCAAGGAGCCGCTGCCGATCCTGCTGGACGACCCGTTCGTGAACTTTGACAGCGAGCGGCGAGAGGCGGCGCTGAAGCTTGTTAAGCAGCTATCCGGCAAGCATCAGATACTCCTGTTCACGTGCTCCGAGGAGTACGATACCTACGCCGACCGCGTCGTGCCGCTGGAGGGGGTTTGCAGCCTGACGTAGTCCTTTGTTGGCTGTGAACTCATTGGTCGGGGGGGCCTGGAAAATCATCAACCGCAACAGCCTTTACGTCCGGGGGGATTGCAGGAACATTGCGTCTCGGTGTTCAGCGATACATCCTTCCTCAAACCATGTGGCCGCGCGATTTATCGCGCGAATCACATCGTGTAGCAACCAACGTTTCTACTTCGGCAGGCTGCTTGCGATCAACCGAAGACGCAATGGGCGAAGAGCAATTTGGCCCGCATTTGGCGCGGTAAATCGCGCAGCCACATGGTCGAAGAAGGTAATCGCTAAGCAGGTACGATCGCGTAACAATCTTGTCGTCTTGTCATTCTGCCAAGGGTTCACCGCCAGCAAGGCGCTATATGTCGCAGAACCGCCGGATCGCCCAGGCAACGGCGTCTTCGCTGCACGCGGGGGCGATAATGTCGGCTGCCGCCTTGACGCTGTCTTCCGCATTCGCCGGCGCCACGCCGATGCCGGCGGCGCGGATCATGCCCATGTCGGCCTCGGCGTCGCCCATCGCCAGTACCTCATCCATCCCGATCCCCAGTCGCGCACACACGTCCGCCAGCCCGGCCTCCTTGGTTGCCTCGTGCGAGGTGATCGCCAATCCCACGAATTCGCCGCCGCGGAACGTGCGGTGGAGATTGAACCGGCCGTTAAGCTGGGGCGACAACGCCTCGTACAGACGAGCCCCACCATCGCCTGAAGCGATGAGCCGCACCGGGTCTCCCACCAGGCCTTCGACATTCGTCGCGACAGGGAAGATGTGGCGCGCGAGGGCCTCCGGGCTTTGCGGGCTGTCGTCGCGGACGTAGGTCGTGCTGTCGGCGAGGGTGATCCACAGCACAACTTCGTTCGCATCCGCCCATTCGATGATCGGCAGGCAGCCCTCGCGGGTCATCGGCGCGCGCGTGATGAGGTCGCCGCCCGGCTTCATGCGGATCGTCGCTCCGGAGTTGGCGACGAGCGGGCCTGCAATGCCCGCCTTGGTCGTGAAGTCGTCCGCCGAGGCGACGTGGCGCGCGGTGGCGATGCACACGGGAATGCCGGCCTCGCCCGCGGCCCTGATGGCCTCGCGGTTGCCGGGGCTGACCTCACCGGGCCAGTGGTAGATGGTGTCGTCGATGTCCAAAGCGATCAGGCGGATGCGCATGAGGTGATTTTGGCTACGAGGTCTTCCGCGCTTGCAGTGCGGGGATCAGCGGGCCCCCAGTTTTTCGGCCGCGTAGGCGAACTCGCACTCCTTATCTATGTCGAATCCCAACTCCGGCGCACAGCCGTAGGCGGGCTTGGCCGAGCACCCGAGTAGGTGCGAGCAGCGCCGCTGTATCTGCGGAATCGTCAAGCGCCCCAGCAGGAAGCGTAGCACGAACAGGGGACCGAGGACAGCCCCCAGCGCAAGATCGCTCTTGCGGGCCGCGAAGACGCGCCTGATCCTCTGGCGGTTCGCCAGCAGCGCGGCCGGGTCCGCGAGCACCGTGCACCCGATCATCCACTCGCCGTCGTGGAGCCGCACGTAGGTCTGGGTAAAGTCGGGGAAGCGCCTCTCGAACTCGCGGCGTTCGATCGCAGGGACACAGAGGCCGGCGTCGTCGGGACAGGTGTTGATGAAGCCTGTGAGATGGTCCGGCGTGACGAACGGCAAGTCCGTGGTCATGATGAGCGCCCGATCCGGCAGGCGCCCCCCGCCAAGCTCCCCCAGGCGCTCCAGCGCCCGGAAGATGTTCTCCGGTCCGCTGCCACCGTCCGGCACGGTGCCGTCCGCCTCCGCAGCAGCTTCCGCCACCTCGTCAGGGCCTGCGACCACGATGTGCCGAATAGCGGGTGTCGACCGCAGCGCCTCGATGGCCCGGGCGAGGATCGTGTGGCCCCCCAGTTCGATCAGGGCCTTGATGTCGGTCCCGGCATCCGTGGCGAAGCTACCATAGATACGGCCTCCGGCAGGCAACACGGCGTCGATCCCGGTTGAGAGTGGCATCTATGACTCCTGTCTCGTCCGATGGGGGACCAACAGCGTGGGTGCGGCTACGCCCAATTCTCGCGGTGCTCCAGGAATTCGAGAATGTCCGACAGCCGGAACCGGCGCTGGTTCCCCGGAGTGCGCATGCAGCGCAATGCGCCGCGATTCGTGTACCGGCGCACGGTCGTGGGGCAGACACCCAGCAACAAGGCGGTCTCCTGGAGAGTGAGGGTCGGGTCGAGCAGGCGGGAGACGAGTTCATCGCGACTCTCAACGACCCGACGCGTCTCCCCCGACGCCGGCTTCGGTGTCGGCACGATCTCGAACGGAAGTTGCCCCTGACGCGCCAGAATGGCCTCCAGGCGCTGCCGCATGGAGTCGCCGGTAGGCCCGATACTCTCCAGGACCTCCAACGGGGTTGTCGGGGCCGATGCCCCGGTGGTCGACTCCACAGGCGGATCGTCACGCGTCGCCACAGCAGTCTGCGTCGGCTCGTGGGCGACTTGGGGAGACGCGGCCCCCGCCAGCGGCTCCTGCGGGACAGCCGGGTCGACTTCTTCGTCAGCCTCTCGCAGCGCGCGGCGAATCTGCCGGTCGCGGTACTTCATCCATTCGTGCATTCTCATCAGCATCAGCTCGCGGGGAACGATTGCCCCGGTCGGGTCCGGGGGACATAAGCGCCTACCGGCGCAGCCAGGCAATGAAGAGGAAGATCAGGCTTAAAGCAACGCTCAGCAGCAGCGACGTCACGATCGGGAAATAGACGGTCAGGCCGGGTCGCTGGACGACGATGTCACCGGGCAGCCAGCCCGAGCGCGGCGTAAAGCGCGACAGGCCGAGCAACACGAGACCCAGCAGCGCAATCCCCAGACCAACGCCGATCATCAGCTTCGCGAGGTCGCCCAGTCCCGACATGACCTACTTGCCTGCCATGCCCGCCAGGCGCGTCTGCTCGTCGTGCGCGTCGTTGAGCCGCTGACGCGCCGCCTGAAGCACGTCTTTGTCTCCTGTGTCGATGTACGCTTGCGCGCCGACGGCTGCCTCCTGCGCGAGGCTATAATAGAGCGCCCTTTGGGCGTTCTCGGTTTTCAAACTGGATGGGGGAAGGATGTCTGAAGTAAAGGCGGACATGTCCTTGAGTTGCTTCACGCTCTCGGAGATGACCTCGAACGCCTCGACGCGCGTGATTTGGGGCGTCGGCTGCGTGTACTTGTCCAGCATCTCGAAGGCTACGTCGAGCGATTTGCCGACGGCCTTGTCCACAACGCCCATGACTTGATGGTAACGCTTGTCCGCCATGACCGAGGCGCTCGGGTCGTGCGACCGGGCCAGTTCGGCGTAACAGATGAAAGCCTCACGGTAGCGCTGCGTCGCGGCATAGACATCGCCGAGCTTCTGGAGGGCGTCGGCGCGCAGCTTGGCGTTGCCAACTCGGGCCGCGTTCGTGTACGCAACCTCGGCCTGCCGTGTGAGCCCGTGGCGGTTGTACAGGTCTGCAAGCTCGATGAGCACCAGCCCGTCCTGGGGCGTCGCCTGCGCTCCCTGCTCCAGCGTCTCCTGCGCGGCATGCGGCTGCCGATTGACCTCGTATAGCCGCGCGAGACCGATGTACGCCGCGCCGACGGTCTTGTCCTGGGCAATGGCTCCTTTGTAAAGCTCGATCGCCTTCTGCCACAGGCCACGGTCCGTCTGGAGTTCGGCCAATTTCAGCCGCGGCTCGATAAGCTTGGGGTCGTCGTCGATCGCTGCATCGAGTTCGCGCATCTCGCCGGCGGTGTCGTGCTTGGCCGCGTAGATCATCGCCCGCAGGAGGCAGACGCGCCCCCGAGGGGCTCCCTCGTCCAAAGCCGTATTCGCGTCATCCATTGCCCGCTGTAGATCGCCGTCTCCCAGCGCTCCAATCGCTGCATCGTAGGAGGGCGGAAGCTCGGCCGGCCCCCGCGTCTTGCCGGCGGGGTTGCCAGGCGCGGGCTCAGGCTCCGTCTTTCCCTGGCCTGCAGGCTCGACAGCGGGCTTACCTGTCGGGGCGGTGGTCGTGGGGCCGGTGGCGGAGGGGGGCGACGTCTTGATGGTGGTGTCGGCGGGCTTGCTGTTTGCATCCGTAGAAGGCGCCGGCTGCCGGTCGGTGGCGCCCGGTTTGACGGTCACCGGCGTCTGATCGCCGATGGGGGTCTGGGCGGAAGGCCTCGGCGAGCCGCCGGCGGGGGCCGGCTGGATCGTCGTCAATGGCGCGGGCGAGTCGATCAGGTGCGAGGCGACATCATCCGCGACCTGCCGGGACGTGTCGTCAGACATGTCGCCCGGAGCGATGACCGGGAAAACGTCCACGCCTCCGGCCGAGGTCAGCCACATCGCCTGTGCGGTGAGCTTCTTGCTCCCGGCCTTCGCGGACAGGCGGACAACTGCGAGGTCGGTGAAGCCAAGAGCTCTGGCGGTAGCCAGCAATTGCGGCTGGCTGTCCGCCCACGAATCGGGCTGCGAAAGATCGGGTAGCGCGACGCCCTCCGCCGCAAGCAGGGCGGACTTCGCGTCCAGGCAGGTGCTGTCGATGTCGGCGTGGGCCAGGCGGGTAAGTAGCTCGTCGGCGAGAAGGGCCTCGGAGCGGGCGAGAGCGGTCGGGTCGGACGTCAGCACGACGATGCCGACCGACCGCGCATGGGGCGAGGCGACGGAACGGTCGCGCGCAGCCGGCACCGTCCAGCCGGGGTATACGCAGCCGAGCAGGCAACCGAGTACGAGGCACCAGCGCAACGTGGCCGTGTTCATCACTCTAGTGCTCGGAGCTTTCGATGAGGCCGATTGCCCGTCGCATGGACTCGATCGACTGGTTCTTCAAAGCGGAGCTCTCCGAGGACTCCTGGGTCTTCTGGATGGCTTGCCTGTATGTATCCGCCGCCTCCCTGCCGCGTCCCTGCGCTCGTAGCGCGTCGGCGTGGCGGCGAAGCGCCTCGGCCTCGCTGCCCGAGTGGCTCGGCTGGGGTGTCGCGGATGCCGGCGCCGGGGTGTCGCCGACCGTGATCGTGATCTCCCCCCGGGGGCCTCGCGGCGCTGGTGTCGCCGGCTGCTCGGGGAGCGGCGACACCGCCGGCTGGCCGACGTCTGTGGCGGGTGTCGTCGGCGGGGGCACATCTGCATTACCCATGTAGCCGCCGTCGGTCTTTGATGGGCTCACGGCGTTATAGTCCGGGGTCCTGCGCCTGCTGGGGCCGGTAACGTCGGGGAAGACGGGTTCCGGAGCGGGCGAGACGATTTGCCCTGTGCCCTGCGGCACGTTACCCAGCGGCGTGCTTTGGAAGAGGTTCTCCCCGGGCGGGATCCACTGGCCCTGGGCCGTCGCCTGATTGAGCTGCGCGAGCTGGGCATCCTTTTGCGCCTGGCCCTGGACATAAGCCGCCCACTTGGACGCCTCCGGGTCGTTAGGCCTCAGTTCAAGCGCCCGCTGGAAGCACACGGCGGCCTCGTCGGGGTTCCCCACGGTGACGTAGCTTTGGCCCTGGTTCATGAGGGTCGTGTACTCGGCCTCGGTTGCCGCAAGATGCCTGGCATAGCGTACGTGCAGGATCAGAGAGACGAGGACTACGAGCACGAAGATGCCGACTCCGGCGGAGATAAAGACGGGGGCATAGCGCTCATAGAACGCGGCCCGCCGCCGTCGTCGATCCTCGGCGACCTCGTCCTGAACCGATTCTTCCAGGAGTCGCTGACGCAACTCCGCAATCTTCTGCGCCTCATTGGGACGCTCGGGGTCGAGTTCGAGTGCCCGTTCGTAGGCCTCGAATGCCGCGCCAAGCGCCCCGCGCTCCTCCTCGGCCATGCCCAGCAAGGCGTAGGCCGAAGCCGAGTCGGGATTCGCTTCGATGGCCTGCCGACACAGGTCGACCGCCGTCTCCGCCTTGCCGTCTGCGAGCATGTCCGCAGCCTCGGCGAGCAGAGCCTCCGGGGGCAGCGCCGGCGTCATCGGGATTGTGTTCGTATCATTTGGAGACGCGACTTCCTCAGGCTCAGCGGGCGGGGGAGGGCCGGCCGGGGGAAGCTCGGCGCCGCAGTTGGTGCAAAGAAGGGCGTTCAGGCCATTACGGGTTCCGCACTCAGCGCACGTAATCATGCGAATAGCCTCCTCCGCACACAGAACGAAGTAGGGGATGAGATACTGGGATAAGTTTTTTGCAAAAGCCTATACAATGGTAATCGGCACGACGATTGTATACCCCGACCTTGTGAGTGTCAAGGTGACCAACAGCGGGTGACCAACAGCGGGAGGGCCATCTGCTGATTGTAGGCACGATTGCCCCCCGTGTTTGTCCGGGCGCGCGGGCAACGGCGAGGGAAACAGGATGGGCAGGATTTGGAGGATTACGGCATCGCGGGACGATGCTGGAGCCCTCATCCTGCGGGCCATCGTAGATGGCCGTATCCTGTGAGCCGCCAAGGGCGGCTACATCCCGTCACTGACTCCGTCCGGTGTGGCCCTGCCACTGCCAGTCACCCGCTAATGATCAGAACGCGCGCCCCACCGCGCGGGTTCCGGCTGTGCTACTTCCACTCCACCGTCTGATCCCGGCCGGACCCCACGGACGCGAGACGCACCGGGACGCCGGCGATCTCCGACATCCGATCGAGGTAGGCGAGAGCGGCGTGGGGCAGGTCGCTCGGCGACTTTGCCCCGGTGGTTGGCGTCTGCCAGCCGGGCAAGGTCTCGTACACCGGCTCGCAGTCATCGAGGATACGCGCATCCTGCGGCACGGTCTTGTAGACCCGCCCGCGCGCCTTGTATTCGACACAGACCGGTATCTCCGCGACGGCGTCGAGGACGTCCAGCTTGGTGACGGTCAGGTGCGTCGCGCCGTTGAGCAGCGCGGCGGTGCGCAAGATGACGCCGTCAAGCCAGCCGCAGCGCCGCGGACGCCCGGTCGTGGTGCCGTATTCGTGGCCGCATTCCCGCAGCCGAGTTCCCTCGTCTCCGTGGTCCTCGGTCGGGAAAGCGCCGGCCCCCACGCGCGTCGTGTAGGCCTTGCACACCAGCCAGACCTCGTCGATCGCTTTCGGGCCGACCCCGGTGCCCAGGCACGCGCCGCCCGCTATCGGGTGCGACGAGGTGACGAACGGGAAAGTTCCGTAGTCGAGGTCCAGGAAGGTCGCCTGCGCACCTTCGAGGACGATGTTGGCCTTCCGCGCGAGAAGATCGAACACGACCTCGCGCGTGTCGGTCACATGCTTGCTGATGAGCTGCGCCGCCGGCTTGATCTCCTCCAGAACCTCGTCGACCGACACCGGTTCGTAGCCGTACAGCGCCGCGATGATCCGGTTCTTCTCATCCAACTGCGCGGTGACCAGCTCCCTGAGCATCGCCTCGTCGCCAAGGTCCATCGCGCGGATGCCAAGGGGCATGCGGGCGGTCTTGTCGGTGTACGCCGGCCCGATTCCACGCAGTGTTGTGCCGATGCCGCCTTTCCCGCGCGCCTCCTCCTGCAGCCGGTCGATCAGCCGGTGATAGGGCATGATGATGTGCGCCGCGCCGCTCACCAACAGGCGCTCGCACGAGACGCCCCGCGCCTCGAGGCCGACGATCTCCTCGGCAAGGCACAGCGGGTCGATGACGGTGCCATCGCCCATGATGCACACGCACTTGTTGTGGAGGATCCCGGAGGGCACCAGGTGGAACTTGAACTCCTCGCCGCCGACGACGACGGTGTGGCCGGCGTTGCTCCCGCCCTGGTAGCGGATCACGGCATCCGCGGTTTCGGCAAGGAAATCCGTGATCTTGCCCTTCCCCTCATCTCCCCACTGTGCTCCGACAACGACTGTGCATGTCATCTTCCCCATCTCCCTCTGGCGACTGACGTCTATGGCGACGAGCGGCGCAGGCCTGCCGCCGTCGTCCGGGAACCTGCTCTCCATACGCAAAAACAGGCCCAAGGGGGATTCCCTTGGGCCTTCGTAACTACGGTACGGGCCTTTTGCGGTCCCGTTGAGGAATTGTACCAAACCATGACGGCGGCTGTCAACGGTGAGGGAAACGCGGGGTGTGACCGCGCAAAGTGGTGGGTGTTTTTTGGGAGCAAGGAGGTTCTGTCA
>CAYWBK010000173.1:0-11961 GCA_964455745.1 uncultured Armatimonadia bacterium | reverse complement strand
TTCAGCTTCTTGAGTAGCCACGCCATGTTCTTGCCGAGGGTCTCCATCGTCTGGATGCCCTCGGTATCCTGTTCCACCTCGCCCTTCTCCCGGCCGATCCCGATGTTCCAGTAGATGGACCCCGGCACGATCATCTGGCTGATGAGGAAGAAGTGGTTGATGCTGTCGAAGGCGTGGATCGCCCCCGCGCGCCGAACGGCCACGACGGCGGCTCCGACCTTGCGCTGATACAGGAAATCATTCGCGCGGCCCGTCATGCCCGCACGGTCGATAAGCGCTTTCATCTCCGCGGTGACATCAGCGAAGTACGTGGGTGAGGCGAGGATGATCCCGTCGGCCTCCCGCATCTTGTCGATGTACTCGTTCAACAGGTCCCCGGTGACGGCGCAGTGCCCGTCCTTGCGGGCGAAGCACTGGTAGCAGGCGATGCAGCCGCGTAGCGTCGTGCCCGCGAGCTGAATCATCTCCGTCTCGATGCCCTCCTTCTCCAGCTCCTCGAACACCCGGCGGATGAGGATCGCGGTGTTGCCGTCTTTGCGGGCGCTGCCGTTGATGGCGATGACTTTCATACTCGTTCTCTCCTTACAAAACGGAGTGGGCGCGACAATCCTGTCGCGCGTGGAGCGGGCGTCTCGCCCGCTCATGGGAACGGCGGCGCCACCAGGAGACATGACCGCTGACGCTGCCGATCATTCCTCGGCAACCATCCGCAGGCGCCCTTCGGCGAGCGGCGCGGCCTCGGCAGGCTGCGCGCCCCCGGCGGCGAAGGGCCCGTGGCGCAGGGCCGCCAGCACCTCATCCGCCAGCGCCTGCAGCCTCTGGGCCACGGGGTCTGCCTGACCTGCAAGAGACGCGAAGGTGGCCGCCCCCTCCAGGTTCTCCATGCTCCACTGGGCGTAAGCGTTCAGCGCGAAACTCGCGCGCCAAAGCTGCTGCGAGACCGGGGATGCGTGGGCCTCGTCGGCGTCCGGGAGGCTCGAGACCGCCGCGAGGAACTCCGCGCGCGTCGGGATGCGCTGCCCGGCCCCGACCGTGTCGAGCGCCTCGCGGGCCCGACCCTGATCGCGCTGGATGTCGTCAGCAGTGCGCTCGCGGGAGGTGACATAGCCGAGGCACAGCGCGCTCGCCGAGGTCGCTCCTGCCCGTCTAAGCGCCTCGCCGCACTTGATCATCGTCGCGCCCGTGTTCCAGATGTCGTCGACGACCACGATCCGGCGGGTTGAGAGGCCTTGCGGACACGAGATCGCCCTATCCCGCCATCCGCCCGCGCCGGCCGCCCCCCAGAATAAAAGCTCCACACAAGGGATGCCGGCCAGCCGCGAGAGAGCGTCAGCGAGCGCTCTCCCCGCCGACCACCCGCTTGGCGTCCGGGCCGGAGGGAAGGTGAGCGTGTCGACGGCGATAGGCAGCGCGTGCTGCATGAGGCGCGCATACAAGTCGGCCCAGTCGAGCCGCGGCTGCTCGTGGAAACGCAGCAGCGCCTGGCTCACGCTGTCCTCAACGTGGGCGCTTCCGCGACTGCGCGGCACATACGGCAAGACGGCCTTCCCCTCGATCCCGGCGGCCTGGACGGTGACTGCGGTGGACATGGCGATGGGTTCCCTGACTGGGTATTCGCCGTGGACAGCACGCCACCTCCGGCCGGGCCTTGGCGACTTGCAGGTCCGCCTGTCCGCCCCGCCGAAACTTGCCCGGTCACTGCCTGCTTCGAAAATGGAGTGGGCGCGACAATCTTGTCGCGCGTGGGGCGGGCGTCTCGCCCGCCTTCGCCGTCATTCTCATCGTTCCAGAGTGCCGGAACCCGGCATGAGAGCTGCCTTGAAAGGCCGACACCATGAGAGTCTCAGCCGCCGCCCTTCTTCTCCTCTTCGCCCCATGCCTGCAGGCCGCGCAGGTCAGCATCACCGACAGCTTCGACGGCAAGAGCGGCGTCGCCTGGATGGCCCAGAAGGGCGACTGGCAGCCTCGCGGCGGCGTCTACCACGCGTCCGGCTCCGGGGAGACCTACCTGCAGGGCATGACCTTCCGCGATGTCGATGTCGAGGTCGACTGCCGGATCAGCGACTACGGGGCGATTGTGGCTGACTGGATGGGGGTCGCGGTCGGAGCCGACGAGCAGTCGGGCGTGGGCCTGGGGTACATGGCCTACCTGCGCTATTCGGGGCAGGTCGAGCTGTACCGCGAGGGCCAAATCCTCGCGGCCAGGCCTACCGGCGCACAGGCGAAGTTTGCCGCAGGGCAGTTCGTCCGCCTCGGGGTCAGCGTGCATGGCATGCACATTACCGTTCGAGTCGACGGCCAAAGTCTCATCGAATACGACGCCCCGAGCGAGATCGTGGGCATGGTCGGGCTACTCACGTATGACGTGCAGGCGGACTATGCCAACTTTCGACTGCAGGGCGACCGATTCCAGAACATGATTACCGGCCAGGTTCTGGCGCTCCCTTCCTACACGCCGGTGCCGGGCGCGCGGGTCGAAATCTACAACTCGATGGACGGGTACAACAGCCCGGTCACACGGCAGACGGTCAGCGACGCGGCGGGGCGATATGTCTTCACCGATCTGCCGTCCGGGGAGAGAGCCTACTGGCTGCGCGCCGGCAAAGAGGGCTGCGGCGGAACGACGGCGTGGTTCGTGAGCGTGACCGATACCGGCCCTACGACCGCGGACCTGTGCCTTATTGGCGCGCCTCGTCACGACATCTGGATCGACTCCGCCGCCGCGCGAGACTGCAGCTTCCGCAAGGTGGAGGACCCCCAGTGCTTCGGCGGCAGCCGCCTGGAGATCAAGGAAGAGCGCCCCGGCAACACCCACCCGGAGTGGTCGGCGACGTTCGATTTCCAGACCCCGCACGAAGCCGACTACGTGCCCCATTTCGCCGCCGGGCAATACCCGACCATCTACTACTGGAGCGACTTCTGGTGGAGTGTGGACGGTCGCGGGCCGTTCCGCGCCAGTGAGACGCTCAAGCTCGAAGGCGACCGCTATGGCGACCGCTCGACGCTCGTGTGGTCGTACGGACCGGCAATGCACCTGAAAGCCGGCAAGCACATACTGAAAGTCTTGCTGCGCGACCCCACGGCGAATCCTCCGGGCAAGGACGGCAAGCGGGCTTACGCGTGGTCGTTCAACGCTGCGGCGTTCGCCGAGGCCCCCGTGCTGGTCTCGCCGACGCGCGGGCAGACGGTGACCACGGCCCGTCCACAGTTGCGCTGGCAGGGCGGCGCCGCCCGCTATGCCGTGCAGTTCTCCCAGGAGCCGGACTTCAGCAACGCGACCGTCACCGTCGGCGGTGTGCGAGACACCAGCCTGACCCCGGCGAGCGACCTCGCCGATGGCGTCTATTACTGGCGCATCAAGCCGCAAACCGAGGAAGAGACCTCCTTTAGCTCGGCGTTCACCGCGCCGCAGCGCTTCGTAGTCGCCACCGGGGCTCCCGCGATCTCGACCGTGCGCGTGCTCTCGCGCAAGCCGACGGAGGCGGTCATCGCCTGGGAGACCGACGCGCCGTGCACCTCGCGGCTGCGCTACGGCCTGTCGGCGCTGGGCTGCAATCGGGCCGTCGAGGCCTCGGCAAAGCCGACGACGCGGCACCAGGCGCGATTGGCCGGCCTCGAGCCGATGACGTACTACTATTACATTCCCGAGGCCACGAACAAAGCGGGGCGCACCTCCGCCGGCCTGCGCCGGGGCCTTTGCACCCCGCGTGGGATCATCGCCGACCGTAACTCCCCGTTCGGGATCTTCGGGCAAGGTCTGGTTTATGCTGACAAGCTCGGCAAGGCCGGGGCCAAGTGGTACAGCGACTACTGGGACTGGGGGACGGTCGAGCCGAGTCGCGGCAAGTTCGACTGGCAGCAGCCCGAGCAGCGCATGAAGCGCGCCGCCGACGCCGGGGTCAACTTGCTGGTGACCTTCTGGGGCACGCCGGCGTGGGTCCGCCCGAGCCACCCGACCAAGTTCACCTACGGGCCGGACGACCTGCAGGACGCTCGCGACTTCTTCCGCGAGGTTGCCGGGCACTGCAAGGGACGCTCGACGTGGTGGCTGCCGTGGATCGAGCCGAATGTCGCCCGCGACACGACCTTCGGCTTCCCCGAGGGCTACTGGGCGGGCAGGCCGCACGCGCGGTCGCTCGCCGCATACCAGCGCGCGGCGTATCAGGGCGCGAAGGCGGGCGATCCCGATTGCCGGTTCGTCGGGATGAATACCGCGGGGGTGGACCTCGACTTCATCCGCAAGTGCTACGACGAGGGCGCGGCGGACGACTTCGACGTGATGAATGTGCACTACTACGCCATCGGGGAGCCGTTCGAGCGCCAGGACCCCGAGGCGCTGTTCCGCTCCCTGCGCGCTTTGATGAGCGAGTACGGAGACGGCGAGAAGCCGATCCTGTGCAGCGAGGGCGGGGGAGCCTCGTCCGGCGTGCCCGGCACGGATGAGAGCAGTCAGGCCGACAACATCGTCCGCATCTTCGTGCTCACCATCGCCAACAACATCGACAAGCTCTGCTGGACGTTCGAGCTTGACGAGAAGCCGTATGGCAGCAAGCACGTGGACATGATCATGTGGATGGGCCTCTTCCGCTTCGACCCGCGCGTCACCCCGGACAACCCCATCGGCGAGCCGAAGCCTTCGTATTTCGCCTTCCAGACCATGACGCAGGCCCTCACGGGGACCGAGTATGCGGGTCCGGTGAGTCTCGGACCGGGCATCCGGGCGTATCGGTTCGAGGGGCCGAAGCAGCGCGTGACGGTGGCGTGGGCGGAGAAGGACAAGGCGACCGTGAAGCTGCCGGTGGCGACGATACAAGTGACCGTGACCGACTGTCGTGGGAATGCCCGCAAGCTCGCCGCCCGCGACGGCAGCATCGTCCTGCGACTAACCGGCAGCCCGGTGTTCGTCAGAGAGGAGCGGTGATGGGGGGGAGGGCCGTTTCCGTCCGCCGTTCTCCCCCTCCCTGCGCGCTCGAAGAGCGTGAGAGAGGGGGAGTGGCCGCCGCAGGCGGCCGAGGGGTAGGTCGCCGTTTCCGTCCGCCGTTTCTCCCCCTCCCTACGCGCTCGAAGAGCGCAAGGGAGGGGGGTGGGGGGTAGGCCCCCATTCACCACGCCCTCTTCATCTCCCACACCTTCAGCGACGTCGCCTTCGCCGTCCCCCCGGTCGCGGTCAAACTCAGAGACTGATCCGCCGGGTCGGGCAGGAAGCAGTACGCCATCGTGATCGCGCCGCCGTTGCCGAAAATCTCGATGGAAGTCCGGTCCACCAGCGCCTGCAGCCTGATCTTCCCTGCAACCGGCTCCAGCTTCGCCGACTTGTCCATACAGGTGAGCGTCTTCTCCTTCGCGTCGTAGCGGATCGGCGTGCCGCGCACCGTCAGGACAACTTCCGAGGCCTTGCCGGGGTCGATCTCCGCCCGGATGTCGAACAGCTCGCCGCTGAACTTCGCGAGCGCGTTCTGCTCCGGCTCGATGGCCTGGTCGATCCACCCGTGAAGCGTCCCGTGCAGCTTCTCGATCTCCTGCACCGGCTCGCGGAACAGACGGATGCCCTCCGGTGTCGTCCGCAAGGTCAACACACATGGGAAAGTCATCTGCTGGTTGAACGGCATGTCCGGGTATTGCCCGCCGTTCATCCATCCGATCTGAATGCGCCGCCCATCCTTCGCCGGGATGTCGCTGTAGGTCTGCGCGGCGTAGAAGTTGGCGCCCCAAAGCGACGGCTCCGGCCCGCTTTCCGGGGTGAAAGTCGTGCCGTCGAACGTGCCGAGCAGGTACAGCCCGTTCGCCCCCCAGAAGACCCACTTGATGTTGTTCGCGTCGCCATCGACCGGCAGTTCGAAGAAGTCCGGGCACTCGCTCGCGCCCGGCGCCGGCACGTCGCAGGCCTTCGTCCAAGTCTTCAGGTCCGGCGAGGTGAACAGCGCGTAATCGTTGCCGTCGAGGTACAACGCCATCACCCAGCGCTTCGAGGGCTCGTGCCAGATGACTTTCGGGTCGCGATTCCCGCCGATGATATGCGCCAGCACCGGGTTATGCTCGTACTTGGTGAAGGTGCGTCCTCGGTCGATACTATAGGCGATGCTCTGGGTGAACGGCTGCCCCTTGGACTCCGGCGACGTGTCCCCCGCTGAGGTGTAGATGCACACCAGCGGCTTCTCCGCGCCCGTGGCGAAGCCCGTCGTGTTGTTCCAGTCGATCACCGCCGACCCGGAGAAGATCGTTCCCAGCTTGTCGGGGTGGATGGCGTTGTCGAGCTGCTTCCAGTGGACGAGGTCGGTGCTGACCGCGTGCCCCCAGGTCATGTTCCCCCAGTCGGTCCCCTCGGGATTATGCTGGAAGAACAGGTGGTACTCGCCCTTGTAGAAGACGAGCCCGTTGGGGTCGTTCAGCCAGCCTTTCTGGGCCGTGAAGTGGAACTGCGGGCGATACGTTTCCTTGTAGAGCGTGTCGTAGATCATGGCGATCCCCTTTGCCTGGTCGCTTTGTGTGAGGCTCGAACTGACGGGGCGCTTCCCGTCGGGCGCTTCCGGCTCCGTCGCCTGAAGCACGGCTCTCTGCCCCCTGAAACGCTGGACTTCCCAACTGAACCACGCTGATTTGCCGGCGATAGGGCCGATCATGCCACGGACGATTCTGTTGCCGACCATCAGCGTCACGTACGGCCGCAGCTCCCCTACCGGCGGGGGCAGTTGGAAACTGCCGAAGTTGCGATCCAGCCGCACGGTCTCCGCCACGCCGACCATCCCCGCCGGCCGGTCGCTTTGGATGATGTCGTCGATGTTGATGTGCCCCCAGCCCCCCCGGTACTGGTCGACGATCTGCAGCGTTACGGCCTTGCCGGCAAGATCGGCCACATCCCACGACTGCCAGTCCAGCCGCTCCGTGCCGCCCGGCCGGTCGTTCGGGCCGGTGGCGGTGCGGACGACCTTTCCGTCGGAGATGAGATTCATGCACGTCTGGCCGGGATGGAAGCCGCCGCCGATCAGGAATTTGAGGTACCGGCGCTGGATCGTGATCGGCGGCGAGGTCAGCGTGCCGACAGAGCCGTCGCCGTTGAAGTAGCTGTTGACCAGCCCGTGCCCCTCGAAGCCGCTGACGGGCATCTGGTTCGGCAACGTGCCCTGCGCCGGTCCCGGCCCGAAGGCTTCGCCCTCCGTCTTCCAGTCGCCGTAGGTCGGCCCCTCGAAGTCGGCGACGAGGATGTCGTCAGCGGCCCTGACGAACGGACAGACCGCCAGGAGCAGGACTACGCCCGGGAGCAACAGCTTCATGGCCTCGCCTCGACGCCTACTCCGGCGCTTTCTTCGCGATCTTCAGCACGAACGCGTGCTCGCATGGCCTGCCGGAGGGCATGGTCACGTTCAGACCGGACTCGTCGCGCGTCCACTTTAGCGGCTCGACACACCCGAGCATCTCGACGCCGCCGATCTCGTCGAGGTAGAGCTTCAGGTTCGTGCTCAGCGACTGGATTGTGATCTGGGGACCTTCCGGCCAGCCCAGAACGATGGCATACAGAGCATCATCCTTGACCGTGAAACGTACGTCTCGTGAGGTGAACGGCTCGCGCTTGGTATCATTGAAGCCGCCGCCGATGACCTGCGTCGGTCCCTCGCCGAACACCTTCCAGTGACGGGTGCCGTAGATCGCCTCGCCGTTGATCCCCAGCCACTGCCCGATTCCGAGCAGTATCTCGGCGTCGCCCTCGGGGATCGTGCCGTCGGGACGCGGGCCGATATTCAGGAGCATGCAGCCGTTCTTGCTGACGATGTCGATCAGGTCGTGCACGACATCGGTGACGGCCTTGTAGTCCTGGTTGGTGATGTAGCCCCAGGAGTTCTTGGACACGGCGGTGTCGGTCTGCCAGAAGGGTTCGCGGATGTCGGTGAGCTGCCCCCGTTCGATGTCGAACATCGCAGCCTTAATTGGATACGCGTCGTCCTTGTAGTTGATGGCGACTCCCTTGCCCCACTCGGCGCCGCGGTTATAGTAGTACGCGGCGAAGCGCTTCAGGTAGGGCTTGAAGCTGAGCTTCTGAATCCACCAGTCGAACCACACGACTTGTGGCTGGTAGCGGTCGACCAATTCGCAGGTGCGGGCCAGCCAGTCCTCGAGGTACTCATCGTTCGGCTCGGTGCCCTCAGGCTCCGCCGGGCCGTAGAAGTCGAAGAACTCGGGGTCTTTCACGTCCGAGTCGAACTTCATGCCGCCGTCCATGAACCACCAGTGCTCGGCGCGGTGGCTGGACAGCGCGAACACCATGCCCCGGGCGCGGACGGCCTCGGCCAGAAGCCCGATGATGTCGCGCTTCGGGCCCATCTCGACCGCGTTCCACTTCGAGAAGCTGCTGGCGCACATGGCGAAGCCGTCGTGGTGCTCGGCGACGGGCATGATGTACTTCGCGCCGGATTTCGCGAACAGATCGGCCCATTCGGCGGCATCGAATTTCTCGGCGGTGAGCTGTGGAATGAAGTCCTTATAACCGAACTGCTTGTGGGGGCCGTAGGTTTCGACGTGGTGGTTGAACTCGGCGGAGCCTTCCTGGTACATGTTGCGCGGATACCATTCGTTCCCGAAAGCGGGCACCGAATAGACGCCCCAGTGGATGAAGATGCCGAACTTGGCATCGACGTACCAGTCAGGGATGGTGTAAGTCTCGAGGGACTCCCAGGTAGGCTCGAAGGGGCCTTCTGGTATCTGGACCTTCTGTGTGGCAGTGGACTCATCTTGTTGCATGGGGAATGGTCCTCCGTTGTCATCGTGTGTACTGCTCGATCTGAACGCTGCAATCCTTGCGTGGCGCGGGCGTCCCGCCCGCGATGCCGTTCCTTCGTCTCATTCGACGGCAACGGCTTGGCAGGCGAGACGCCTGCCCCACGCGGAAACGGCGGGAGCGAACGCCCTCACCCCATCCCATACAGCCTCTTCTTCCTCTCCCAGTAATACTGGAACAGGTCCCACCGGCAGTCCGGGGGGAGCGAGTGGTCGAAGCTGGGGATATAGCCCCCGTCGCCCATTGCCGATAGACGGTATTCCAGCTCGCGGTCGATGGCGGCCTTGTCCTGGGTGAGGATGCGCTTGTCGATGCCGCCGTGCATCAGAAGCTCGTGGCCGTACTGCTTGCGCAGGGCCACCACGTCCATCCCCGACTGCACCTCCATCGGGTAGACGCAGTTCACACCGCCCTGCAGCCACAGCGGAATTAGCTCCCCGACCTGGCCGTCGCTATCCACCATGATGACATCGACGCCGTGCGAGCGGATGAACTCGGTGACCTTTTGGTAGCGCGGGACCATGAACTCGCGGAACATGGCGGGCGAGATGAGAGAGGCCGTCTTGTAGCACATGTCCTCCCACATCACGACGAAGTCGACCGGGGCCTCGGTGAGAGCCTTGCGGGCGACGGCGATGAAGAAGTCGGCGAGGAACTCCATCATGTCGTGGATGAACGCCGGATCGTCGTGCATAGCGATCATCGCCGCTTCAGGGCCCATCAGGCCGCGCGCGTGGCCGAAGAAGCTGAGCACCCGGTCGCCCGACAGCGCCAGGGGGGCGTCACCCGCCTTCCACGCTGCGACGCGGGCGTCCCAGTCCGCCGGATAGCGGCGCGGGTCGTTGGGGTCGTATCGCTCGGCGATGAGGCGCTCGAAGTCGGCGCGGTTCTTGACCGGGTAATCGAGGAAATGGGGCATGCTCAACTCCGCGGGCTTGCGCTCGCGCATGAGGATGCCCTCGTGATTGCGGTACAGGATGTACTGGTCATCTTCCTCGATGACCTGCACCTCGAACCACGGCTCCATGTGGAAGCTGACGCCGCAGTCGGCGCGCGGGTCGCAGTCGGCGAACTGCGTTGGGCCTTCGGGCCCCATGCCCTGCTCGAGCCAGGCTTTGTGAGTCTCGCCCCACGGCCCCCACTCCCACAGCGGGGGGTGGTCGACGGGCTGGAAGTGCATCCAGGCATTGAAACGGTCGCGAGGAGTCATTTCGGGCCTCCGGAGGGAAACGCTGAACGCAAAACGCAAAACGCAGAAAAACGACGAACGGCACCTCACCCCCTGCCTCTCTCCGCAGGCGAAAGAGGGAGCACGGCAACGGCAGACGCACGGGGGCGGTATTCCTCGCGGCGGCGGGGATGGCCTGCATATTGCAGGTAGCCGCGCTGATGCTACTTCGGGGGAGTGGCTGACTCGGTGGTCGCGGACGGCTCCGTCGCCGGCTTCGGCTTCTCGGCGGGCTTGCCTTTGTCATGCTTCGGGCTTTTCGCCGGAAGTTCGGGCTTCGCCGGGGGCGGGAGAGAGGCGACGATGCGCTCTATGGTGTCCGTAGCCTGCTTTTCCAGAGCCGCGACTTCCAGGATCAGCCCGGAGGCTTTCTTGCAGTTCGCGCGGGCGGCGTCCAGTTCGGCGGGGGTCTTTGCACTAGCCTGAATCATCGGCCAGCGCATGGCGAGAAGCTGCGCTTCGGAGGCGTACAGGCCTGAAGCGGTGATGAGATCGCCTTGCACGGCCGGGTCGAATAGAGGGGCGATCTCCTGCAGGAATGCCGCCGCCTGCTTGCGCGAGCCGATCACGTCTTGTCGCGGGCCGGTCTGCCAGGCCGCCATGCGGACAACCGACGGGGCGTCTTCCTTCGTCCACGCGGTGTGCAGGTCGGCTGCCAACACGTTGAGGCCCATGATGCCGGGCCAGCGAATCGCGTCGGTACGTTCGTCGCGGGCCAGTTCGACCGCGCGTCGGAGCGCGGCGGCCGCGATGTCGGCGCGGGGCCGCCTGGCAATTGGACCGGGCACCATCAGAAGCGCGTGAGTGGCTTCCGGCGCCACCGGGCCGTCCGCGGCGGCTTCAAGCGTGGGCGTCTGGTAGGCCCACAGTTGCTCCAGTTCCTCGCGCTTGTACTCGTGGCTGCCGAAGGGCGGAGTGAGGACCTCGAAGACGTAATCGCGATTCTCCTTCCTTATCTTCGTGATGACCGCCGCATAGGGGCCGGTGCCCATCTCGCCGACATCGGGAAGACTCTCGAGATGCAAGGGCAGAACGCAGATGCCGCCCGAAAGCATCGTCGCCACGAGGCGGTTCATCGCCGCTTTGCGGATCCAACCACAGCGGTACGTCGCCTTCGCTCCTTCGGCATCGAAGGCGCAGACGAGAGGATTGGCGGAAAATGGCAGGCCGGGCTTATACTGTGGATCGTCGCTGTTGTAGACGAACGAGAAAGCATCGCCCGATACGCCGCAGGTGAAAGCGATACTGACATCCTCGCCGAGCGCGACCTTGAGGGCCTGGCGGAGACCCTCGGTGTAGTACATGCGATTGGGGGAGAAAGACAGGTCGGTGAGCCTGGCCCCGGCGAACTTGCAGCCGGTGAGCGATGCGCCCATCATATCGACATCTTCGAGGCGCGCGCCCGAGAAATCCGTGCCGTCGAGGACCGCGTTGACCATCGAGCAGCGGATGATCGTCACACCGCGTGCCTGGGCGTCCTTGAGGATCGCGCGGTCGAAGCAGCAGCCGGTGAACTTCGCGCCGCGCAGGTCGGCTTTCTGGGCGGTCGCCCCCGCGAAGTTGATGTTGTCCGCCGTGAGGCCCCCGAGCGCCAGGCCGGAGAGTTGCGCCTCGGCGAGGCTCTCGCCGGCCGCGATCTTCTGCTCTACGACATCGCGAGTAAGAGGGGCCTCGTCCGAGAAAAGCAGGCCCGATGAGATAATGGCAAGCGTCGCGGCGAAGACGACGGGCACGGAAAAGCGGCTGCGGGACCGCGTTCGGGTCATCGAGAGCCCTCCCTGTTTCGGCGCAGTACAGGCCGGCATTGCGCCTTGAACACCTGCTGTGGAGGCGGCGCCGCACAAGAGTGTCGGCGGATGGCCAACGAAGGCGATTATAGGTCCCCTGCGATGCACCGTCAAGAAAGCGCAGGGTCTTTTCATTGTCTCGTTGTGCTGTGATCGGCGGTGATATACAGTAGGCC
>CAYWBK010000172.1:0-11962 GCA_964455745.1 uncultured Armatimonadia bacterium | reverse complement strand
CCATCCACGTATCACGCCATCGGCTGCGGGTAAGCATTTCGTCGAAGTAGAAGCATAGGTAGCTGTACGATGTGATCCGCGCGATGAATCGCGTTGCCACATGGTCTGACGGAGATATCGCTAGACACTTACAAACCGCGCATCCACAGGAGGGACATGCAAGAGAGAAGCCGAGAATTCAGAATGAACGGCGGACGGCGGCAAATGTCGTGAGGGGATAAGGAACGATGGGATGCCGGTGGTTGGTCGCGGTGTGGCTGTTGGCGGCTGCGGTGAGTATCGGCTCCGCGGTAACACTGGCAGTCGCCGTGTATGAGGCCCCGCCGGGACAGCCGGTGCAGATTGCGACCTTGCGCGGCCTGGAGAACCGCCTGGAGCTGACCTTCCCGCCGGGCACGGAGTTGGTTGAGGCGCGGTACGTCGGGTTTCTCCCGCAGGAGTTGCTGGCCAAGGTGCGGATGCCGCACAGCGAGGTTGAGCAGTGGCTGCGCAAGCCCCCGTTCCACGGCGAGCCGAGTCGTGACGACAGGGGAGCCGAGTGGTTTAGAAACTTCCTTGGGATGACGGACTGGCACCCGGAGGCAGTCGGTAAGTTCCTGTTCCAATCGTACAGCAACCGTCCAGACAAGATGCTTGTAGCCGCCGAGATTCTGGTTAGCCTTGATGATCCCCAGGTGGCAGTTGGATATGTGCACTGGAACATGCCCTGACGACGATGCCCCGGAGGAGCCGCGTCGGCCGTGGACTCTGGCGCGTATCCGCGCCGAGGAACCGCATCCTTTCTGGGCGATTATGTTATTCGCCGGCCTGTCTGTGGTGTTAATACCGCCCCTATTCGTGCTCTCATTCATGTTCGGTCGGTACGACATCGTGGAGTGGGGCATCCGCCTGACACCCTGGCAAAGGGTCGTCTCCGTCGGCGGAACGCTGGGAACGATTTGCTTCGTAGCGACAGCGGTAGTTTGGGGGCTTGGGGCATGGTGCAGCGGCCCCTGGCAAAGCCGTCGTTCGTAACTGCCGTTGCCGTTCATTCTGGCTTCTAACTCCTGGCTCCTGTATTCGCCGTCCTCCCTTCCGCCATGAGCATTCGCCGCGGCATTATCATCGCCTGTGCCGTCCTCTTCCTCGCGATCGCAGTGCTTTTGCGCTCGGGGTTTTTCGCGGTTGCTTTCTATGCGCTTCTGGGAATCTCTACCGTGGCGTATCTAATGACCTTCAGCGCCCTCGATGGCATTCAGACCGAGCGCCACTGCAACTTGCGGCATTCGGAGATCGGCGGCGAGGCCACGGTCACCGTCGCGATTACGAACAAGAAGCCGCTGCCGGTGCCGTGGGTGGTGATGGAGGACCTCCTGCCCAAGGGGCTTGAGACGGATGGGGTGAACGGGCGGGCAATGGCCATGGCGCCTTGGGGCCACACGCGCCTGCGGTATAAGGTGCTGTGCAACATCCGGGGATACCATCGCATCGGCCCCGTGATCCTCGAGTCCGGCGACTTCTTCGGGTTGTCGAAGCGCTTCCTGACCAGCACGGACCCTCACTTCATCACCGTCTACCCTCGTGTGGTGCCCATCGAGAAGTACGAGATCCCGACGCAGCGGCCGCTCGGGGAACTGACCATGCGCCGCAGGCTCTTGGAGGACCCGACCCGCATCGCCGGGGTGCGCCAGTATGAGCACGGCGACCCGCTGCGGCGCATTCACTGGAAGGCGACGGCGAAAACCGGGAAGCTGCACTCACGCGTCTACGACCCGTCGTCGCTTCTCGGGGCGAACATCATTCTCGACTTCAACACCACCGCCTGGAACAGCGAGGAGCGCTGCGCACGATCTGAGTTCGCGGTGGTCGTGGCGGCCTCGCTGGCCTCGTATGTCGCCAGCCGACGGCAGGACCTCGGCTTCGTCAGCAACGGCATCGACGCGGCGGAGATCACCGTGCAGATCCCGGTCGCTACGGAGGCGGCCAGCCGTGCCGAAGCGCGGCTGATGGCCACCCAGCGCGAGGCCGGCGACCGCCTGCGGCCCCTTGAGGTGCCGGTGCGCCAGTCCGAAGAGGCCCTGCCGCTGGTTCGCGAGGCTCTCGCGCACGTGGAACTTAGCTATGGCTTACCGCTCAGCGAGATGATCTCGCAGGAGTACGAACGCTGGCCGCGCGACTCGGCGACGATCCTCATCCTGCCGCAGATGCCGGTGGACCTCCTCGCCCAGATTGTCCGCCTGCGGAACGCAGGGTTCTCCCTGCTTGTTATACTGATCGACAACCGCAACGAGTACCCCGGAGCCAGGGCCGCGCTGGAGGCCGAGCGCATCCCGGTGCTACACCTGGCAACTGAGGCAGATTTGAATGTCATCCGTCTCTGATCCCACTGCGCCGGACGTCTTGGAGCTTGAGGACGAGAGGCCATCCACTTTCGTCTTCGATTGGCTGGTCGAACTGGCCATTCCGCTCGCCGTGTTCGGCCTGCTCGGCTGCTTCTTCTACTACCTGATCGACTTGCGGTCGGCCGTCGGCGGGGAGTCGGGCAGTTTCCTGCGGTGGGTGTGCTTCTGGTTCCTGCTCGGCAGCATCGGCGTCAGCCGGATTCGCACCAAGTACGGCGATGACGTCGTCGCGCTCCCGTACATCGTGGCGCTGTTTGGGGCCACGTTCTTCGCCATCTACGTCTTCACATTCGTCGCCGGAGCGCTTGTCAGTGGTGTCAGTCGCGGCGGCGCAGCGCTGTCGTTCATCTTCAACTGCGGTCTCGTGGTGTTGGTCGCCTGGATATCGAGCGTCGTGACGCGGGAATGCACCGCCGAGGACGCGATCGGGCAGGAGGAACGCCCGAGCCTGTGGGCGACGCTCTTCGGGCGCGATAGCCGGACTGCGCCGGCGGCGGGCGAGCAGAAGCGCCACAACCCCCAGCGGACGCTCCTGTACGTGTCCGGCGTGGTGCTTGCCATCTTCGCCCTGGGGCAGCGCGTTATTGGCGATAAGGGCACGTTCTCGGGCCACGCCTTCTGGTGCATGATCGGATACCTGTTCTTCGCGTTCGTCTTGCTGGCGCTCACAAACCTCTCGACCCTGCGCATCGAGGCGCGGCGTCGGAGGCTGCACATCGCGAAGTCGCTCACTCCAAGCTGGATCACCGCGACGACGGTACTCGTCGTGGGCATCCTGCTGATCTCGGCTCTCATCCCGAGAATGCGAGGCAACGAGCACATCGGACGCGCGCCGCAGAAGCCCTCCTGGACCCAGCCCGCGCCGAAGACCACGTTGAGCCAGGGCCCGGCTGCCGGCATCGCCGAGCCCCCGCAGGGCGAATCGCGCGATCCCAGCAACACCCAGGGCGGGCCTACCGATCAGTCGCGGCGGTCTTCGGAGACCACCAGGAGCACTGCCGGCCAGGGAGGCGAGCGGCAAGTCGCCACCCAGGGGACAGGCGGCGCCGAGCCGGGCGCGGAGCAAACCGAGGGCACGCCGAGGCCCGCCGGAGCGGCTCAGACATCCGGCAAAGGCAATCAGGGTCAGGGTAAGGGCCAGACCTCGGGAGGCGGCGGAGGCGGGGGCGGCTCATCCAGCAGCGCGACGGCATCCTCGCAGGCCCAGTCCGGGACTTCCGGCGCCGGGGTGGGCGGGCAGACGCGCAGCACCGACACCAAAGGTAAGCCGGAGGGCAAGCCAAACGAGAGGTCGGACCAGGAGACCGGGGGCACAAAGGGCAAGCGCGAGACGCCCGCCGCTCCGAAATTCAACTGGCTGCTGTGGCTTCTGCTTCTCTTGCTGCTCGCGCTTATCATCTATCTTCTGATCCGCTACCGCGACGCGGTGAAGCTCTTCATCGCCCGCGCGTGGCAAGCGCTCTGCGCCCCGTTTATCGCTTTATGGGCGGCGCTACAGCGGCTCTGGGCGCGGTTCATGGCCTACTTCGGGCGGAGGGCCCGCGCGGGCGACGACTCGGGCGAAGTGCCGTTGCCGGTCAATCCCTTCGAGGACATCTTCTCGAACCGATACCTGTTCGAGAACCTCACCCCGTCCCAGATGGCCACGCACGTCTACCGGGCTTTCATGGCGCTGTGCGACCTGCGCGGACACGGCCGCCTCGCGGAGCAGACCGAGCGCGAATTCTTGCGTGTGGTGCCGGACGGCGTCGGGATTGCGCGGCCGGACCGCGAGGGCATCACCGGCGTCTACATCCAGGCCCGGTACAGTCCGTTGAGCGTTGGGCCTGACGCCGTGCCGGGTCTGCAGGACTATTGGTCGAGGCTCAAGCCGCAGATCGATGCCACTTTGGCGGCGATGGGCCGAGCTGCGGTCCGGCGGGCGGCGTGAATTCGGCCCGATCTTGGACTTTCGCGGGAACCTCGACGCCCGAGTTTGCGCTTTATATGCCAGCCAACCGGGCACGGCCACAGGCCGGCACAGCCCCCACATCACTGCCGTTCGGGAGTGACAGCTATGCCCGTCACCCGTACCACGATCACCGCCCTGGTGCTCGCGCTCGCACTTTCGTTTTGCGGTTGCCACAGACCGGTACAGACGCTCATCCCCGGTCAGGCCAAGCTGACCATCGACCCAGGAGATACCTACTCGGTCCTGGCCATCAAGGTGGACGGCTCCGCCTACAACACGATATCGAGCGGCTACGGCCCACAGGTCGATTTGCGCTGGTCTCCGAATGGCAAGAGACTCGCGTGGTGCGGGCTTGCGTGGGGCAACTGGGACGTCTACGTTGGCGAGGTCGGGGAAGCGCGGGCCACGATGGTCTCGGATGACCCTGCCGTCGACTCATGCCCGGCTTGGTCGCCCGATGGGAGCACAATCGCAGACGTCGTCGCTCTGGACAAAACGCGCACTAAGGGCGACGTCGCGATAACCGCCCTGTTGAAGGGGACGCGGCGATTGGTGTGCGCTGACGACCTCATACGCGGGTCTCTCGACTGGGCCCAGAAGGGTGACCAGCAGATCGCCATTACTACGCGCAAGCCCGAGGGATGGATCGTGGAAACGATGAAGGCGGACGGCACAGACCGCAAGCAAGTCGCCGGCCCGTTCAAGTCAGTGGGAAAGGTCACCTGGTCGCCCGACGGCGCGCAGATCGCAATTGTCGCAGGTACATCACTCACATTGATCCCGGCTTCGGGGGGCAGCTCGCGCGCATTGACCCAGGACGCGGAGCCGACGGCAGCCCCGCGCTGGTCGCCCGACGGCAGCATGATCGCCTTCCGCGGCAAGTCCGGGTATCGGGTCGTCAAGGCGGCGGACGGAGCCGCCGTCGCGGACAGCCTCCCGGCCCCAGGGGGCGGCTCCGACCCCACGTGGTCTCCGGACAACTCGCAGATCGCCTTTGTCAGCACTATCGCCGCAGATAACTGCGTCTTCGTCATGAACGTGCAGACCAAGCAAGTGGATACGCTGGCCACGACTGAGGACTGCCTGGCCGATCCCGCCTGGTCGCGCGACGGCAAGACAATCGCCATCGCGTTCGGCCCGCCTGCTTACGCGAAGCCGTCCGAAGGCTCGTAACGCAGCGTCGCGTGAGGCGAACAGGCCGCGTGGGTTAGGTGGCCTGCGTGGAGCGGGCATCTCGTCCGCCGCGGTTCGCCGCTTACAGGGTTGAGCCGCCACAGCCGCTACAGGGAACACTTCCTCCCCCTCCTTGCGTTCACCCCATCGAAGGTTTTCTCAATGGCAGACGCTTCTGACAGCATCAGTATCGACATTCAGGTCATGCCCGAGGCGGAAGGCCTTCCCCTTCCGCGCTACGAGACCGCTCATGCGGCAGGCATGGACTTGCGGGCGGCGGTGGCGGACGAGGTCGTCATCGCGCCGGGGCAACGGACCCTCGTCACTACCGGGCTGAGAGTGGCGATCCCGCCCGGTTTCGAGGGCCAGGTGCGCCCGCGAAGCGGCCTCGCCATCCGCCACGGCATTTCGCTGCTCAACAGCCCTGGAACCATCGACGCCGACTTCCGCGGCACGATCCAGGTTATCCTCGCGAACCTTGGACAAGAGCCTTTCGTCGTCAAACGAGGGGATCGAATCGCCCAGCTAGTCATCGCCCCCGTGATTCGGGCGGAGTGGCAGGTGCGCGATGACCTCGACAGCACTGAACGAGGCGAGGGCGGCTTCGGGCATACGGGGCAGAACTGAGGGAGGGATTATTATGAAGCGTGCATTTTGGATAATCGAAGCCGTAGCAGTCGTGGCTGCGGTGGTACTGGCCGGCTGCCCGGCAAGTAAGCAGGCCGCAGAATCCACCGCGCCCGCGATGACGCCAAGCGCCGCCTCGGCGGCGAAGGCCTCTGCGGAGGGCCAGCTTCCTAAGGGCGTCAAGAAGCTGGCTGGCGATCAAAAGCCTGATTTCACCGCCAAGGGCGTCGATGGCAAAGACGTCAAGCCTGCCGATTACGCAGGCAAGATTTTGGTTATCGATTTCTGGGCCACGTGGTGCTCGGCATGTTGCGAGAAGCTGCTGGAGTACCAGCCGATGGCCGAGAAGTACAAGGACAAGGGCGTGCAATTTCTGGTCATCTCCAGGGATAACGACCCGGCGACCGCCAGGGGTTGGGCCAAGGAGAAGAACGTCACCATCCCGATGGCGATGTTCAACGATCAGATCCAAAGCGTCTTCTTCCCGGGCCAGGAAGCCATCACGATCCCCCAGGCGCGCATCCTCGACGCCACAGGCGCGTGGCGTTATTCGATGACCAGCGACGCCCACGTGAGCGACGTGGAGGATGCGATCAATGCCCTTCTTGCGGAGAAAAAGTGAGCCAATGCGGGGGGACGTGGCTTCAGGTGGTGCCGAATCGTGACTTGGAAGTGGATCAGACGTGTTGTACAGCTTGTGTCCCTGTTCGCGTTTGTGGGATTGCTCGTATCAACTCAGTGGCATAGTGACGGCTCGCAGCCGCCCCGGGCGTGGTTCCTGCAGGCGGATCCTCTGGCAGCGATTGTCTCCTGGTTGTCACCCCTGAAGCCGGCCCTCGGGGTATTCGTGCCGGCTGCCGTGGTCTTGCTGCTGACGGTGCTTCTCGGTCGTGTCTTCTGTGGCTGGATATGCCCTCTGGGGACCACGATCGATGTCGCCGACAAGGCTCTGTGGCGGAAGCGCAAGCGACGCCCGGCGATAGGCGTCCGTCCGGCCCTAAAGTTCTACGTGCTCGGGGCCTCCCTCGTGGCGGCGCTTGCCGGCACTCAACTCGCCTGGATTCTCGACCCCATCCCCTTGCTGACCCGCACCTTCGCGACCGTCTTGTACCCGGTCGGTACGATACTGTACAACATCGGCGTCCTCCACGGCCGTCCGTTACTCCGGGCCGTCGGGGTGCGGGCGTATCCGGTGGAAGCCCATCCCTTCGCGCTGACGGTCCTCACGACGGCTGTCTTCGCGATCATCCTCGGCCTGGGCTACTTCTCTCGCCGGTACTGGTGCCGGACGCTTTGCCCTCTGGGCGCGCTTCTCGCCTTTGCCGGGCGCTTCGGGTTGCTGCGGCGGCAGGTCGATGAATCGTGCGTCAAGTGCCGCCGATGCCACACCGAGTGCAAGATGGGGGCGATCCCTGACCGGGAATACCAGACGACTCGCGCGCCGGAGTGCATCCAGTGCTTCGACTGCCTCACCTGCCCGAAGTCCGGCATCGCGAGCATTGGCTTCGGGCGCTCGCGGACACACTACGACCCGGCGACACGGGCGAGTCGGCGGTATTTCATCGCCGCCTGCAGCGCCGGGGCAGTGTATGCCGTTGCCGCGAGATGGGGCGTCAGGCAACAGTCTCGGCACGAGCGCCTCATCCGCCCGCCGGGGGCGAACCTAAGCGGCAAGGACGGAATTCAGCGCCGGATGACCGAGGAGGAATTCCGCGCTTTGTGTCTGCGCTGCGGCGAGTGCATGAAGGCCTGCCCGACCGGCGGCCTGCAGCCGGCTGTAATGGAGGCCGGGTTCGACGGCGTATTCACTCCGGTTCTCGTGCCCAGGCTCGGCTGGTGCGAGCAGAACTGCAACGCGTGCGGAACCGTATGCCCTTCGGGGGCCCTCGTTCCGTTCCGCGTTGAGAACAAGCCACAGATCAAGCTGGGGCGCGCGGAGATCGACCACAGCAAATGCCTCGCCTGGCAGGCGGGAGACAACTACAAAGAATGCCTGGTCTGTGATGAGCAGTGTTCCTACAAGGCCATCGAGATTCGCCCCCATCAGGGCGGCAACCGTCCCTTCGTAGACCACCACAGATGCGTCGGCTGCGGGATGTGCGAGAACAAGTGCCCGGCGAAGCCCACAGTCGCGATCACCGTGCATCGCGAGGAGCACATGGGCTGACGGAGGAAGCGGGGCTGCGAGAGGCACCCCCAGCAGGATTGTCGAGGCCACTACTGACGGGTTGGAGGGGCGCGTCGCGGGCAGAGGATACGTTGCTGACTTCATGGAACAGGCCCCCCTGAGCGCAGTAAGCGGCAGGCAGCCGCTGTAATCCGTTGCCGACAGGACCCCATGTCCCCTTTGTCACGGTTCACAAGCAGATTGGCTTTCTCCATCTCGGCGGCGAGCAGCCCGTTCGTGGTTACGGCCCTCACGGCTGCAATCATGGTGTGGAGTCTCGGTCCCTCGCTGGCTCAGCTTGCGTTGTGGGGCGCGATCACCGTGCTGTTCTCCGCCGTCATCCCCTTCATCATCGTGTTCGGATTGTGGCGCACCGGGAAGGTGACCGATATCCACGTGGCGGTGCGAGAGCAGCGCACGGTGCCGTTCGTGGCTGCGCTCGTCAGTGCCGCGCTGGGGGTCGTGCTGCTGCAGATCGTGGGCGCTCCGCCGCAGCTCGTGGCGATCGGGGCGGCTTTCCTGGTCAACGGGGCGGCTCTGGCGGGGATCACGTCACGATGGAAGATCAGTATGCACTCGGCAGTGCTCTCCGGCTGCATCATCGCTCTGGGGCTGGTTGTCACCCCGCGCCTGCTCATCCTCTTGGCCGCTTTGCCGGTCGTGCTCTGGGCCCGCCACTACCGGCAGAGGCACACCCTCGCGCAGGGGATCGTGCCGATCTTGTTGGTGTCAGCGCTCACGCCGGCGGTGTATCTCGGGGCGATGAAGGTCCTGGGCGGGCGCTGACGACGGCGGGGCGTTCCTGTCCTCCTCTGGGCTGAGTGTTGTCGGGCGCTTCGCACATCGTCGCAGGTCTGTGGGGGCCCCTGTCTGATGCCACCCTGCGGGCGGCCCAGACACCCCACAGCTTCGTGAACGGCAATCCCCTCACTTCCCCAGCGCAAAGCAGGACAGCTTGTTGGTGTCGTCTTTCGTGTACAGTCGCCCTCCGGCGAGGGCCGGGTGCGGCCAGCAGTACTTTGCGCCCACGCACGGTCTCATGGCGAGTTCCTTGTACGCGTCTCCGGCACTCGCGCTGATGTCTACCAGCACGAGCTTCCTGTCCGCGAATACGATCAGCTTGTCATCGCCGGTGGTGAAGCACGCCCCACCCTCGCCGCACTGGCAGCCGGTCCACTTCGTCTGCCCGGTTGCGAGGTCCAGGCACTTGAGCGGCCCTTCGGCGATATACACGCGCCCTTTGTAGACCGTCGGCGAGCAAACCCGGGCGAACTCCCGGCTCGCCCAGAGCTTCGTCACCGCGCCGAGGGTCACACGAAGGCACTCGGTACGGGAGAGGTTCATCCCGTTGGTCAGGATCACCCGGTCGCCGACGACGGTAGGGGTCGGAACCGTCGAGCCGTACTCCATCGGCCAGGGGTATGCGGCTGCGGTTTCGCCCTCATGCCCACGGTCCGTGCGAACGACGACCAGCTCGCGGATCGTGGTGAGCGCCAGACATGGAATGCCGCCGACCGTGATCGGCGCCATGCCGCCCGAGTTGCCGGCGGGGTCCTTGCACTGGGAGACCCACCGCCTCATGCCGGTGCGCTTGTCGAAGGCCATCAGGTTGCCCTCGGGTGCTCCGACCTCGACAATCACCTTGTCGCCAAGGACATACGGGGAAGTCGTGTAGCCGTGGTCTCTCACGCCGCCACCGGCATCGGGGCGTTGCGGCGCCTTGTAGGTGTCATACAGGTCCATCCGCCAGACGCTCTTGCCGCTCGCTCGCGTGTCCCAGCAGCACAAATCGCTATCACTGCTGAGCGTGAATAGAAGCCCGCTTGCCGCATCGTAGAAGGGCGTGGAAAGCGGCCCACTGAAGTAGATTTCGTCTCCCGCGTGGAACCGGGGATACTCCGGGCACTTGTAGCTCTGCCGCCAAAGTTCCTGTCCGCTCACGGCATCCAAGCAGTACACGCTATCGAACCCATTCTGCCAGCCCATCGTGTACACGCGCCCTCCGGCGACGACCGGCGAGGTCGGCCCCGCGCCCACGGGCTTCACCCATGCCGGCTCGCCGGGCCAGCCTGCGCGCGGCCAACCGGAAACCTCCGGCGTCGTACCGTTGTGCGCCGACCCGCGCCAGTAAGGCCAGTCGGCGGCGAGTGCCCAGGCGGAGAGAAGCATCTGCGCCACGAGCAGGAATGCGATTGCGACGAACCTGTACCTGAGTTTCAGAGCCGTTGCCTCCTTGGTCTTATCCGCAGATACTTGTCTCATGGTCCCACTGCAAAGCAATACAGCTTCCCCATGTCATCTTTGACGCAAAGCCGCCCGTCTGCGAGAACGGGGTGCGGCCAGCAGCGGCCTGAGCCGACGCCGGGCTTTAACGCCAGTTCCCGGTAGACGGCGGCGGAGTCTGCGATGTCCACCAGCGCAAGCTTCCGGTTCCCGTAGACGATCAGTTTCCCATCGCCGGTCGCAAGGCACGAGCCATCGTCTCCGAAGGAACTGCCGGTCCATTTGGTCTCACCCGTAGCGAGATCGAGGCACTTGAGCGGCCCGTATGCCAGGTAGACGCAGCCTCGGCTCACAACCGGCGAACAGGCACGCGAGAAAGCGCGGCTTTCCCAAACCTCTGTGGCCCCGCCGAGAGCCATGCGAATGCACACGGTTCGCGAGATGTTGAGGCCGCTGGTCAGGAGCACCTCATCGCCCTCGACGGTCGGCGACGGGACATTTGCGGCGAACTGCTGTAGCCAGTCGTAAGCGCAGGCCGTCTCGCCCTCGTGCCCCCGGTCTGTGCGGACAATCACCAGTTCACGAATCGTCAGCACCGCGACACAGGAGATGCCGTTCACTGTGATCGGAGCCGGGCCGCCGGTGTGGCCTGCGGGGTCTTTGCACTGCGAGACCCACTGCCGCGCGCCGGTGCGCTTGTTGAAGGCCATGAGATTGCCTTCAGTCGCCCCAACTTCCACGATCAGCCAATCGCCCAGAACCAAAGGGGCGCTCGTGTAGCCGTAGTCTCTCAATTCGCCGCCCGTGTTAGGGCGCTGCGGCACCTTATAGGTGTCGTAGAGGTTCATCCGCCAAACGCGCTTGCCGCCGGATCGAGTGTCCCAGCAACACAGGTCGCCATCGACACTGAGAGAGTACAGATACCCGGTTGCCGCATCGTAAGAGGGGGTCGGTAGAACACCGTGATACGCCCCTTCATCCCCGGTGTGGAACCGACCGTACTCCGGACACTTGTAGCTTTGCCGCCAGAGCTCCTGGCCCGTTTTCGCGTCCAGGCCGAAAACGCTATCACTGCCGCCCTGCCAGCCCATCACATACACGCGCCCTTCCGCCACAATCGGTGAGGACGCTCCCTCCCCGACATCCTTCGTCCAAGCAGGATCGCCCGGCCAGCCCGTTCGAGGCCATCCGGAGACCTCCGGTGTAGTGTCATTGTGAGCCGGTCCCCGCCAGCAAGGCCAGTCGGCAGCCAAAGCCGGCCTGGCCGGCAGCACAAGCCATGTAGCGATCAGGAGAAAGAACGCAACGAGAAGCCCTCTTGCCGGTGCCATGAGCCTTCGTCCCTTCAGTTCGCCGTTAGCCGTTGCCATCCATTCGCTGTAAGCCGGCTCTTCCTCAATGTGTGTGGGTAGCTTGACAGTGGCTGAACAGACCACATCA